>NZ_MEHK01000001.1:6314245-6641280 GCF_001746425.1 Streptomyces subrutilus
ACCGGCCACCGCGTCCACGGGGGCGGGCGCGTGCTCCAGGCCCTCGGGGTCCACCTCCTGCGGCCGTGACAGGCGGGCGCGCCGGGCGTCGATCGCGAGCCGCCGGGCCACCGTGAACAGCCAGGGCCGCATGGACTCGTGCTCGGTCGAGAGGACCTCCGGGTGCTGCCAGACCCGTACCAGGGTCTCCTGCACGAGGTCCTCCGCGCGCTGGGCGTCCCCGGCGGTGAGCCCGACCAGGAAACCGAACAGGGCCCGCCCGTGGTCGCGCTGGAGTTCGGCCAGCGTCTCGGGGTCGGTACGCCGAAGGGTGGGGGAGAGCGGCACGAGGGGCTCCTTCCGTGGGGTGCGGGGGTCCGTGGGGGAGGGCGACGTCTTCACCCTGACCTGCGCGGAGCCCCGACGGGAACCGTCCGGTCCGGCCGGTGCGCCCAAGCACCCCGGTCATCCGGTGGGCGGCCGGGCCGGGCGGTGAACGGTCGAACGGCGCGGCGAACGGCAGGGCGCGGCCGATCGGGCGGGCGCGGCCGATCGGGTGGGCCTGTGCCCGGCGGACGGATCCGTTCCTTGACTAATGGCGTCCCGTTCTATGGATTACAGGAGATCGGATAGTCGTACTGATGAGAGCCGGGGTCCGAGATGACCAAGCGCACCCGACAGGCCGCCGCCCTCCTCTCGGCCCTCCTGCTGTCGGCGGCCGCCGGCTGTTCGGCCGCGGGGGAACCGGCGACGGCACGCCTCGGGGAGTCCGGCGGACCCGCCTCCAGCGCCGCCGGGGCTCCGGCGGCCAAGGGCTTCACGCTGGTCGCGAGCGGCGACGTCCTGCCGCACACCTCGGTCATCCAGCGGGCGGCGAACGACGCGGACGGCGACGGACACGACTTCCGGCCGATGTTCTCCGGCGTCAAGTCCGTGGTCTCCGGCGCCGACCTGGCCCTCTGCCACATGGAGACCATCTACGGGGAGGAGGGCGGCCCCTTCTCCGGCTACCCGGCCTTCGTCTCCCCGCCGAGCGTCGCCGACGCGCTCAAGGACACCGGCTACGACGGCTGCTCCACGGCCTCCAACCACACCCTGGACGACGGGGCCGACGGGCTGCGCCGCACCCTGGACCGGTTCGACAAGGTCGGTCTGAAGCACGCCGGATCGGCCCGTACGGCGGCGGAGGCGGCCACCGTGACCACGTACACGGCCGGCTCCGCCAAGGTCGCGCACCTGGCGTACACGTACGACACCAACGGGTACCCGATGCCGCAGGGGCAGCCGTGGGCGGTCAACCTGATGGAGCAGGACAAGATCGTCGCGGACGCGCGGGCCGCCCGGAAGGCGGGCGCGGACGTGGTCCTGGTCAGCCTCCACTGGGGCACGGAGTGGCAGACCGACCCCGACGAGAACCAGCTCACGCTCGGCAGGGCGCTGACCGCCTCGCAGACGGGCGGCCGCCCCGACATCGACATGATCCTCGGCACGCACGCGCACATCCCGCAGGCCTACGAGAAGGTCAACGGGACGTGGATCGTCTACGGCATGGGGGACCAGGTGGCGGGAGAGATGTTCAACCACTCCGGCGCGCGGGACATGCGCGGCAACTACGGCTCGATCGGCCGCTTCACCTTCGCCCCGCCGGCCGCCCCCGGCCAGCGCTGGCAGGTCGCCAAGGCCGAGTTCGTCCCGCAGATGATGGACCTCTCCGTCGGCCGGGTCGTCAACCTGCCCGCGGCCCTCGACGAGAACCCGGGCCACGGCGACTACGAGACCGCCCGGGACGCCGTCACCGAGGCCGTCCTCAGCCGCGGCGCGGCCAAGGACGGCCTGACGATGGCGAAGTAAGCCCGCACCTCGCCCCGGGGTCGCCTCCAGGCGGCCTCACGGGACCACGGTCACGGGCCGGCGGCCCGCCCCGGACCGGCCGGATGGCCAACCCAGCCCACGATGCGGTGGCCCGCCCGCTCCGAGGCGCCGACGACCACTCCGACCCGTCAACCCGGGCGAGGATCACCTGCGGACCGTCCGCACCCCGCTCGAATCCCGTGTTCACGTGCTGCGTCACCCTCCCGAGGCCAGTCGGCTCGCCGAGCGGACCGCCGACGCCCTCCCTACAGTGCGAACCATGAGTGCCACCGTGGAGCAGACGCGCGGAACCCGGAACGGCTTCCTGAACCGGGTACCCGACGGATTCGGCGCGTTCTTCGGAGCGCTCGGTCTGCTGTGCGCCCTGCTGGCGCTCTCCCCGACGCTGCGGCGTCTGCTCAGGCACGTCGTCCGCTTCCTCGACCTGTTCGTCGTACCGGTCAGCGCCAACCTCGCCTACGCCGTCTTCCTCTTCCTGCTCGCCGCGGCACTCGGCACCCGCAAGAAGGTCGCCTGGTGGATCGTCGTCACCTATCTGGCCCTGCTGCTCCTCGACGACGTCATCGACATCGCCATCGGCGACTACTGGATCGGCTTCACCTCCCTGGCGCTTGCCGTCGCCGCCCTGGGCCTGCTGATCGCCGCCCGGAAAGAGTTCTACGCCGCCTCCCGGCCCGGGGCCCTGTGGCGCGCCCTCATGGTGCTCGGCCTCGGCCTGCTCGCCGCCGTGCTCGTCGGCTGGGGGCTCGTCGCCCTCTTCCCCGGCACCCTGCCCAAGGGCCAGTGGCTGGACTGGGCCGCCAAGCAGGTCTTCGGCGGCCTCTTCTCCGCCCGCCAGTTCGACGGCCGCCCGCCCCGCCCGCTGTACTTCCTGCTCGGCCTGTTCGGCGCCCTCGCCCTGCTGAACGCCGCCGCGACGCTCTTGCGCTCCCAGCGCCTGACCGCCGCCCTGCACGGGGACGAGGAACCCCGCATCCGCGCCCTGCTCGGCGCCTACGGACGGAGCGACTCCCTCGGCTACTTCGCCACCCGGCGCGACAAGGCCGTCGTCTTCGCCCCCAACGGCATGGCCGCCGTCACCTACCGCGTCGAAGCCGGCGTCTGCCTCGCCAGCGGCGACCCGGTGGGCGATCCCGCCGCCTGGACCCCCGCCATCGACGCCTGGCTGGCGGTGGCCCGCCGCTACGGCTGGCAGCCCGCCGTCATGGGCGCCTCCGAGGACGGCGCCACCGCCTACGCCCGCTCCGGACTCAGCGCCCTCCAGCTCGGCGACGAGGCCATCCTGCACGTCGCCCACTTCGACCTCGACGGCCGTGACATGCGCGTCACCCGCCAGGCCGTCAACCGCGTCCAGCGCACCGGCGCCACCACCCGCATCCGCCGCCACGGCGCCCTCTCCGAGGACGAGATGCAGATGATCGTGGACCGGGCCGACCGGTGGCGCGACACCGAGACCGAGCGCGGCTTCTCCATGGCCCTGGACCGGCTCGGCGACGCCGCCGACGGAGACTGCCTGCTCGTCGAGGCCTTCGACGCCGAGGGGGAGCTGATCGCCCTGCTGTCCTTCGTCCCCTGGGGCAAGGACGGCATCTCCCTCGACCTGATGCGCCGCGACCGCACCGCCCCCAACGGGGTCATGGAGTTCATGGTCGCCCAGCTCTGCGCCGCCGCCCCCGGCCTCGGCGTGCGCCGGATCTCCCTCAACTTCGCCGTCTTCCGCTCCGCCTTCGAGGAGGGCGGCCGGATCGGCGCCGGCCCCGTCCTGAAGCTGTGGCGCAAGCTGCTGCTCTTCTTCTCCCGCTGGTGGCAGCTGGAAGCCCTCTACCGCTCGAACGTCAAGTACGGCCCCGAGTGGTACCCGCGGTTCCTCTGCTACCAGGACGCCGGCTCGCTCGCCCGGGTCAGCCTCGCCTCCGGCATCGCCGAGGGCTTCGTCTCGGTGCCGAGCCTGCGCACCCTGTGGGGCAACGGACATCCCAAGGGCCTCACCGCCCCCGCCACCACCGAGGGGCTGCCCTCCATCGCCTCCCTGAACCTGGAGGCCGTGGGCGAGGAGGCCCTGGCCGCGCAGGCCGAGCGCCTTCCGGAGCAGGTGCGCGTGCGCCACGACAAGATGGAGCGCATCCGGGCCTCCGGCACCGACCCCTACCCCGTCGGGATCCGGGGGCGCACCCACACCGTGGCCGAGCTGAGGAGCACCCTGTCCGACCGCCCGCCCGGCAGCCGCTCGGGGGAGCAGGCCACCCTCGCCGGACGCGTGATGGTCGTACGCGACCTCGGCGGCGTGGTCTTCGCCGTGCTGCGCGACTGGTCCGGGGACATGCAGCTGATGCTCACCCGCGACGAGGCCGGACCCGCCGTACTGGACACCTTCACCTCCCAGGTCGACTTCGGCGACCACGTCGTGGCGAGCGGCGAGGTCGGCACCAGCAGGAGCGGCGAACCCTCCCTCGTCGTGTGCTCCTGGCAGCTCACCGGCAAGTGCCTGCGCCCCCTGCCCGACAAGCGCAAGGGCCTCGCCGACCCGGAGGCCCGCGTCCGGCGCCGCTACCTCGACCTCGTCGCGAGCCCCGAGGCACGGGACGTCGTACGGGCCCGCTCCAGCGCGGTCCAGGCGCTGCGCCAGGGGCTGCTGGAGCGCGGCTACCTGGAGGTCGAGACCCCGATGCTCCAGCAGATCCATGGCGGCGCCAACGCCCGCCCCTTCCGCACCCACATCAACGCCTACGACCTGGACCTGTACCTGCGCATCGCGCCCGAGCTGTACCTCAAGAGGCTGTGCGTCGGCGGCATGGAGAAGGTCTTCGAGATGGGCCGCACCTTTCGCAACGAGGGCGTCTCCTACAAGCACAACCCCGAGTTCACGATGCTGGAGGCCTACCAGGCCTTCGCCGACTACGACGTGATGCTCGACCTCGCCCGGGAGCTGATCCAGGGCGCCGCCACCGCCGCCTTCGGCTCGCCCGTCGCCCACAAGGCGGGGCCGGACGGGAAGCTCGTCGTCCACGACATCTCCGGACCCTGGCCGGTCAAGACGATGTACGGGGCGATCAGCGAGGCCCTCGGCGAGGAGGTCGACGCCGACACCGAGGAGCACGTCCTGCGCAGGCTGTGCGACCGGGCGGCCGTCCCGCACGCCCCCGAGGACACCCGCGGCGACGTGGTCCTGGAGATGTACGAGCGGCTGGTGGAGGAGCGGACCAAGCTGCCCACCTTCTACAAGGACTTCCCGACCGACGTCTCCCCGCTCACCCGCCAGCACCGCGAGGACCCGCGGCTCGCGGAGCGCTGGGACCTGGTGGCCTTCGGCACCGAACTGGGCACCGCCTACTCGGAGCTGACCGACCCCGTCGAGCAGCGCCGCCGCCTCACCGCCCAGTCCCTGCTGGCGGCGGGCGGCGACCCGGAGGCGATGGAGCTCGACAACGACTTCCTAGACGCGCTCGAGTACGCCATGCCGCCGACCGGCGGCCTCGGCATCGGCGTGGACCGCCTCGTCATGTTCCTCACCGGCCTGACGATCCGCGAGACGCTGCCGTTCCCCCTGGTGAGGCGCGGCTGATCGGGTGAGGGGAGCGGGGTGCGTCCGCGCCTCTCGACATCAACGGCGATGTCGTTGATACGTAGTAATAATGAAAAATGACGAGCCGACAGTAGGGCGACGCGTGCTCCTGCGTACCGCCGTCTTCCTCGGAATCGCGGCCGCCGCCGGGCTGATCGACGCGGGCAGCGAGGGCGGCGCGCCCCGGTCCGGATCCGGCCCCGCCCCCGCGGGCGGGCCGGGCCCGAACCCGGCGGCGGGACCCCCCGGGATGCTCCCCGACGGCAGACTCGAGAAGTCCTACCGCCTGCGGCCGATGACCGCCGAGGCGCCCGCCCGGCCGCCCCTCGCCAAGCCGGCCGTCCGCACCCGCCCCATCCTCGAACTGCCGCCCGGCGCGGCCTCGGGGAACGCGATGGTGCTCACCTTCGACGACGGCCCCGACCCCCGCTACACCCCCGGGATCCTCGACACCCTCGCCCGCTACGGGGTGCGCGCCGTGTTCTTCGTCTGCGGGGAGATGGCCGCCGAGAACCGCGACCTGCTGCGCCGGATGGCCGACGAGGGCCACGTCATCGGCAACCACACCTGGACCCACCCGCTCATCCCCCGGCTCAGCCGGCCCGCCCTCGTCTCCGAGATCGGCCGCACCAGCGACGTCGTACAGCAGACGGTGGGCGAGGCACCCGTGTGGTTCCGCGCCCCGTTCGGGGCGTGGAACCGGGCCGCCTTCGAGATCGGGGCCGAACTCGGCATGGAGCCGCTCGCCTGGACCGTGGACACCCTGGACTGGAAGGAGCCCGGGACCACCACGATCATCTCCCGGGTCCTGGAGGGCGCCGGGCCCGGCGTGATCGTGCTGTCGCACGACGCGGGCGGCGACCGGTCGCAGAGCGTCCGGGCGATCGGCTCGTACCTGCCCCAGCTGCTCGCCCGCGGCTACCGGATGACCCTGCCCGCGCTGCCGCCCCGCTGATGCTCCGACCGGCGGGGCGGCGCCCGGCTCCGCTCAGCGGGTCTCCACCATCCGGGCGAAGACGACCACGTTGCCCTCGTAGCCCCGGGACTTCGAGTAGCCCCCGCCACACGTGATCACCCGGAGCTCCGCGTGCCCGGTGTCCCCGTACACCCGGGCTCCGGGGAAGGCGTCCTTGGAGAACACCTCCACGCCGTACACCTCGAACACCGCAGTGCGCCCGTCGTACCGCTCCACCTCGACGTGGTTGCCCGGCTTGACCGAGCCCAGGCCGTAGAAGACCGCCGGGCCCTGCGCGTTGTCCACGTGGCCCACGATCACCGCCGAGCCCCGCTGGCCCGGCGAGATGCCGTTGAGGTACCAGCCGGCCAGATTGCGGTCCTGCGCCGGCGGGGCGTCGATCCAGCCCTCCGCGTCCAGCCCGACCGTCATCACCGGCGCGTCCACGTTGATCGTGGGGATCCGGATGCGCTGCACCGACGAGTGCTCCAACACCTCCAGGTCCGGGGGCGCCTGCGGAGGGTTCGCCGGCAACTGGTCGGCCGTCACCGCGACGGCCGAGGCCGCGGTGGGCTGGGGCGGCCCGTCGTCGACGTCCACGCCGTTGCGGACCATCGCGAGGCCGCTGAGCATGACCAGGGCGAGCACGCCCCACGGTGAGAACTTGCGTGACTGCCCGGTCTCGTCCTCGCCCATCGTTCTCCCTTCCCGACGCGGGGGTCCCGACCCGCGATCCTTCCCACCCCGGTACGCCCTACTTCACGCACGCTAAGGCCGCCCGGGCGGGACGGCGAGAGGGGAGGGGCGAACGGGTGGCGGCGGCCGGGAGGGGGCCGGGAGGGGGCCGGAAGGGGTGCGCCCATCCAGGTAATCGTCACATAAACGCCTGACGGGTCGTGACCTGCGGATCCGTCAGTTCCGGTGCCCGCGCTCCGGCGTGTCGCTCAACCGGGCGGCCCAAAGGCGGAAATGCGGAGGTTGCGGGCCGCCCCGAGGGTTCGAGATGGGAGGCGTTCTCGTCGATCATCCGGGGCCGACGCTCCGGGGCGCTTCCCGCTGGAGGTTCCACCATGCGTGTTTTGCGCGCTCTCACCGTGACGGCGGCAACCTGCGCCGCGATCGGCCTCAGCACTCCGTTCGCCTCCGCGAACCCACCGCTCGGCGGGGGCGGCGGACCGAGCAACGTCTCGGTCAACCCGTTCGCCGTGCACCAGGGATCCACGATGCAGGTGAGCGCGTCGGGCTGCGGACACGGCGGCACCGTCACCTCGCACGGCAATTTTCCGCCGGCCAACCTGTCCGCGGGATCCATCGGCTTCGCCACCGTCCGGATCTTCAACCACGCCTCGCCGGGCAACCACACGCTGTCGGTCAAGTGCAACGACAGCAGCCTGGTCGCCACGGCCCGCTTCAGGATCCTCGAGGGCCGTCCCTCGCAGGGCGGCATCGGGGGGTCCCTCGGCCCGTCCACCGCCGAGACCGCCATCGGCGCGAGCCTCGTCGGCGCGGCGGCCCTCGGCGCCGGTGCCCACGTGGTGCGCCGTCGCCGCCCCCTGCGCGGCCGGGTCTGACCGGCCGACCTCCCCGGTCAGACCCTTCGGGGGTGTCTTCCGGGAACGCACCCCCGCCGCCGGTCGCCCCGGGGCCTGGCCAGGACCCGGGGCGGCCGGCTACCGGCGGTCCGAAACGCGATGACGGGGGACGGCGGGGGGCAACGGCAATTCACCGGTCCGGGGTGACGGGTGGTTCAGTGACCCCGCCGGCTGCCGCGGCGGCGCAGGGTGTACACCGTGCCTCCCGCGGCGGCGAGCAAGAGGGCCGCGCCCGCGCCGAGCTGCACGGGGTCCACGCCGGCCGCGCTGCCGCCGAGTCCGCCCTGGACGCCCCGGGCGGAGCCGGTCGCGGGGGGATTGGGGGCGGCCGTCCGCGTGAAGGTGGAACTGGTGGTCGGGCTGGTCGTGCCGCCCGCGATCGTCAGATCGGCCGAGCCGGTCTCCCCGTTGCAGGTGAAGGAGACGGAGTAGACGGCTCCGCGCCGCGCGTCCCGGTCCACCGTGACCCGTACGGCCTGGCCGCGGGCGATGCTCACGGTGTCGAAGACCCCGGAGGAGGCGGTGGCGTAGGCGGCGTTGCATCCGGTGACCGAGAGGACCGTCTGGCCGCCGGGAGCGACCGTGGACGGGGTGATGGAGAAGCCGAACGAGGTGACCTGCCGGGCTTCTGCGGCGGTCGCGGCAGACGTGCCGAGGACGCCGAGCGCGAGTACGGCGCCCGTGGCGCCGGCGCTCAGCAGGGCTGTGGCGGAGGTACGTATCGCACCCATGGTTGATTCTCCGGATCCCCGAGGAGCAGCCGCGGAAGGGGTTTCCGCACGTGGAGGGTCGTGCGCCTCGATGTCCGCCACGCTAGATCCGGGTGACCACGCCCGCGATCAGGAACGGGCGAATGGGGCATGGTCCTAGGCCGAACCGGGGACAGGAGGCCTGTCCCCGGTTTGCCGCGGGCTTTTCGCCGACGGGTTCCGGCGCCGACTGCCGGGGGCTCTCAGTCCCCGAGGCCCAGGTGCGGGAACTGTGAGAGGAACGGTTCGGCGGTGGCCGAGATGCCCCGTCCGAAGGGCGCGTCGAAGTCCCAGATGAGGAACAGCAGGAAGGCGATCAGCGCGCTGAACAGACCGGCCAGCAAGAGCTCCCGGAAGGAGCGCCGGATCTGCAGGGTGAAGATCAGGCCGACCGTCACCAGGGCCCCGGCGATGAGCCCGAACCACACCACCCCCGGCATCGTGGCTCCGGCCCCCAGGCCGCGCGCACCGCGGGCGTCGTCCACCGCGGCGACCTGGTCGACCAGCGGCTGGTAAGCCTGCCCCTCGTGGTCGGTCTGCGGCTCGTAGTCGGTCACGTCCCGGCGGATCCGCTCCAGCAGTTCCCCGCCGCGGTCCGTGAGCCGGCCGTGGTCGGCCATCTCCCGCCACTCGGTGTCCACCACGTACGTCACGTACGCGTCCACGTCGGCGCGGATCGCCTTGCGGACCTCGGCCGGGTAGACCTCGGAGCGGACGCTGATCTCGTGCAGGGCCTGCGCCTCCTGGCGCACGTACTCCTGGGCGGCACCGCGGCCCTCCCAGACGCCGGCGATCGCCAGGCCCAGCACGATCGCGTAGATCACCCCGATCATCATCGTCATGTACTCGATGACGTCCGGGGTTTCGTTCGGATCGTCGTCCTCGCCGATCCTGCGGTGGTTGATGAAGGCGATGGACAGGACCACGGCGCAGGCCGCGGCCATCGCGATGGTCAGGACGAGCCATTCCGACAAGATGACTCCCAATCGGGTACGGGTGGGGCGGGGCTACCGGGGGCGCGGGGCTACCGGGGGCGCAGCGCGACGATCGCGAGGACTGCGGGAGCCGCGGTCAGCAGGGTGAAGGTCACCGGCGAGACGTGGTGTTCGACCGGCTTGCGGGCGGGTGTGCGGTACCGGGGGCGGGCCACCGGCTGGATCGCGGGCGGCGGTGCCACGGCAGCGGGTGCGGGCGGGGCGGGTGGCTTGGGCGCCGGGGGCGGCGCGGGTGCGGGCGGCGCCGGTTTCGGCGGGACGGCCTTCGGCGGCGGCTTCGGTACGGGTTTTGGCGCCGGTTTGGGCGGGGGCGGGGGCGGCGCGGGCTCCGGCGGTGGGGCCGGCGTCGGCGGGGGAGGCGGCGGAGTGGGCTTCGGGGGTGGCGTGGGCTTCGGGGGTGGCGGCGGAGGGGAGGGCTTCGGCGGACAGGGCGGGGGGGGGGGAGGCGGCGGGCAGTGGTGGTTTCCGTGGCCCCCGTGGCCCCCGTGGCCCCCGTGGCCCCCGTGGCCCCCGTGTCCTCCGTGTCCTCCGTGCCCTCCGTGTCCTCCGTGTCCTCCGTGCCCTCCGGGTCCGCCGGGTCCGCCGGGTCCGTCGTGCCGGCCTCCTCCGCGGTCCCCGCCGAGGCCTCCGCCGGGCCGGCCGTCGCGCCGGCCGCCGTGATGTCCGCCACCCGGGCCGCCGCCCCGGCCGTCGTTGGAGGCCGACGCGATCACGGTGGGGGCGAAGGCGCCGTCGTCGGAGCCGGTCGTCGCGTAGGCGCTGCTATCAGCCACGGCCGGTGTGACGGACAGGGCCGCCCACAGCAGGACCGGGACCGCCAGCAGGCGTCTGGCACAGGCTTTGTTCACCCGGCGAGCATGGGCTCGCGCACGCCCGCGCACGCGAGGGTCCGGCCTTGTTCGCCAGAACGGGTGGACTGCCGAGCGGAAAGGTTTGAGCCACTCACGCGTCCCCCGGTGGGCGAGTCCGGGCGCTCATCGCGCAATTCCCAAAAGGGATGTGTCGGTATCGATCATTCTTCCGGACAGGTGCCGCGCAGGTGTTTGGTGTGTGACGAAGAACGGATCGCCAATTTCCGCTTTTGCTCGCCCCGTTGGCCAATGATCAGTACATTCGGCTCGGACAGGAGTCCGAACGCTGACGGACCGCCGCAGGAACAACGCTTGGAGACCCCGATGGAGCGCCCCGCCTGGGCCCCGCCAGGCATCGACATATCGGTGCCGAGCGTGTCCCGCATCTACGATTACTACCTGGGCGGGTCCCACAATTTCGAGGTCGACCGCCAGGCGGCCCGCCGGGCCATGGAATTCATGCCGGGCCTGCCCAAGATCATGCAGGCCAACCGGGCATTCATGCGCCGCACCGTGCGGTACGCGGTGGCCGAGGGCGTCACGCAGTTCCTCGACATCGGCTCCGGCATCCCCACCTTCGGCAATGTCCACGAGATCGCCCAGGCCGCCAGCCCGGAGGCGCGCGTGGTCTACGTCGACCACGACCCGGTGGCCGTCGCGCACAGCCAGGCCGTGCTGGCCGGCGACGAGCGCAGCGGTGTCGTCGCCGCCGACCTCCGCAAGCCGCAGGACATCCTGACCGCCCCGGAGGTGGCCCGGCTGCTCGACCTCGACCGGCCGGTCGCCCTCCTGCTCGTCGCCGTCCTGCACTTCCTGGAGGACTCGGACGACCCGTACGCGGCCGTGGCCGAGCTGCGCGACGCACTGGCCCCGGGCAGCCTGCTGGTCCTCACGCACGCCTCGTTCGAGGGCATCCCGCTCACCGAGGAGGTCGCGGGCGGCACCGTCGGCGTCTACCGGGACATCCGCAATCCCCTCGTGATGCGCAGCGGGGAGCAGATCCGCCGCTTCTTCGACGGGTTCGAGATGCTGGAGCCGGGTCTGGTGTCCATGCCCGACTGGCGGCCGGACGGGGCCGAGTCCGCGGAGGGCGGCGCCGTTCCGGAGGACCCGTACGCCTTCTCGGGCTACGGCGGCGTGGGACGCAAGGCGTGAGACTTCCTGCACAGACGGCGGGCGCGCCGGCCGGCGCCGCGGCGCCCGCCGCTGCTCCGGCCCACGGTGCCGGGGCGGCGACCTCGGCGGCTCCGGAGCCGCCGGCGGGTCCCAAAGGCGGTATCGACGACCGGATCGCCCGCTTCGCGACCATCTGGGGACGGGCGATCTTTCCGGTCACGGCGACCTCGCTGACCCGGACCGAGTTCGAACGGCACCTCGTCCCGCTCACCCGGACGCTCGCCGAGGCCCTGCACGCCCGGCCCTTCGACGCCGCCGTGGGCCAGCGGGTCGGCGCGGAGCTCATCGCCGTGCACTGCACCGACCCGGAGGCGCTGTCGGGCACGCTCGGGGTGATCGAGTCGTACCTGGTGCTCTACTGCGGGCCCGGCTGGCCCGGGGGACCGGGCGCAGGCTCCGGCATGGACGACACCGAGGAGTACCGGGCGCGCTGTGCCCGTCTCCAGCACGGGATCGCCGCGGGCTTCGCCCGCGCCCTGCGCGAGCGCACCCTCAAGGAGCAGGAGGCCATCGCCCGTTCGGCGCTGACCGCCCGCATCGACGCGCAGCAGGCCCTGCACGCGAGCGAGGAGCGCTTCCGGGCGGTCTTCGAGGGCGCGGCCGTCGGGATCGGCATCGCCGACCTGGACGGGAACATCCTCGAGGTCAACGATGCGCTGCTGCAGATGTTCGGCGGCCTGGAGGGGCACGTCCGGGGCCGCAAGGTCAGCGAGTGGGGGCACCCCGACGACACCCCGCACGTGTGGCGGATGCACGGCGAGCTGGTGCGCGGCGAGCGCGAGAACTTCCGCGTGGAGAAGCCCTATTACCGGCACGACGGAACGGTGCTCTGGACCAACCTGACGGTGTCCCTGCTGCGCGACGCCGACGGGGTGCCGCGCTATCAGCTGGCGCTGATGGAGGACACCACCGAACGCCGGCTGCTCAACCTGCGCCTGCGCTACGAGGCGACCCACGACGCCCTGACGGGACTGCCCAACCGGACGCTGTTCTTCGAACGGCTGGAGAAGGCCCTGAGCGGGGCCGGGGCCAGCCGCTTCGGCCTGTGCTACCTGGATCTCGACGGGTTCAAGGCGGTCAACGACAGCCTCGGCCACTCGGCGGGCGACCGGCTGCTGGTGGAGGTCGCGGACCGGCTGCAGAGCTGCGCGACCGGCCCCGGCGAAGTGGTCGCCCGGCTCGGCGGGGACGAGTTCGTGGCCCTGACCACCGGCCCCGACACCGAGCAGGAGGTGACCGACCTGGCGGTGCGCATCCTGTCGGCGCTGTCGACGCCGATCCGGCTGGAGGGCCGCGAACTGACGGTCCGGGGCAGTATCGGCATCGTCGAGGGCCCGGCCCGCGAGCGCACCCCCGCGGAGGTGCTGCGCAGCGCGGACATCACGATGTACCGGGCCAAGGCGGCCGGCGGCAACCGCTTCGAGTTCGCCGACGCGGAGGCCGACGCCCGGGCCATCACCCGCCACGGACTGACCAACGCCCTGCCCGCGGCGCTGGAGCGCGGCGAGTTCTTCATCGAGTACCAGCCGCTGGTGCACATGCACGACGGCAGCGTGCACGGCGCGGAGGCGCTGGTGCGCTGGTCGCACCCGCAGTACGGGGTGCTCGGCCCGGACCGCTTCATCCCGCTCGCCGAACGGACCGGGCTGATCGTGCCGCTCGGCCGCTGGGTCCTGGAGGAGGCCGTCCGCCAGGCCCGCAACTGGCAGCGCCAGCACGGCGGCTCGTCCCTGCGGGTCAACGTCAACCTCTCACCGACCCAGCTGCACCACCCCGGCTTGGTCGCCGACACCGTCGCCGTGCTGGAGAAGTCGGGCCTCGCCCCGGGCGCGCTGTGCCTGGAGGTGACCGAGTCGGCGCTGATAGGTGCCGACGACGAACTCCTCGAACCGCTGCGCCGCCTCGCCGCCCTCGGCGTGGACATCGCCCTCGACGACTTCGGCACCGGCTACTCGAACCTGGCCAATCTGCGCCGCCTCCCGGTCAGCGTCCTGAAGCTGGACCGCTCCTTCACGCAGGGGATGCAGCAGAACCCGGCCAACCCGGTCGACGTCAAGATCGTGGAGGGGATCGTCGCCCTGGCCCACAGCCTCGAACTCGCCGTCACGGTGGAGGGCGTGGAGACCGGAGCCCAGGCCGCCCAGCTGCGCGACCTCGGCTGCGACACCGCCCAGGGCTGGTACTACGCCCGCCCGGGCGCCCCCGACCGCATCCACACCCTCTCCCTCTCGGACGCCGTGCCCACCGCCTCCTGACCTCGGCCGGTCGCCCGTCAGTTCATGCCGACCTCCGTCCCGCGCCCCGGCTCGCGGACCGCCGCCATCACCCGTTCCATCCGCCGGGCGGTGTCGGCCAGCACCTCGGCCGCCACCGGCAGGCGCTCGGCCTCGTACGCGTCCAGCACGTCGTCCGGAGCCGGGCTGGTGACGGCGGCTGCCAAGGTCCGGGCGAGGGCGGCCGCGTCCCGGATCCCGGTGTTCATGCCCAGCCCGCCGGCTATCGGGTGGACGTGCGCCGCGTCCCCGGCGAGGAAGACCCGGCCCGCGCGCATCCGGGCGGCCTTGCGCACGTTGGCCCGCCATGACGAGAGCCAGGTGGGATCCGCCAGCCGGATCCCCGGTACCCCGGCGTACCGGTCGAAGAGCCGCTGGAAGCCCTCCAGCGAGGGCGGCAGCGGCTCTCCCCGCTCGTCCTGCTCGGGCGCGGCCTGGAGCTGGAAGACCTCCGTCCCCGGTATCGGGCACAGGAGTATCCCGCCGCCGTCCGACGTGAACCACTGGTGCCAGTAGTCCCGGCTCAGCCCCGGCGCCCTCACGTCCCCGAGCACCATCGTCGGCTTTTCCTCGGTGTGCCCCTCGAAGGGGATCGCGAGGATCTCCCGGACCGAGCTGTGGCCGCCGTCGCACCCCGCGGCGTAACGCGCGCGGACCGCACGGCCGTCGGCCAGGCGGGCGGTGACCCCCGTGCCGTCCTGGGCGATCCCCGCGACCCCGGCCTCGTACTCGATCCGGACGCCGAGGCCGGCCAGCCGCTCGCGGAGGACCTCCTCGACCTGCCACTGCCCGATCAGGAGGCCGCCGCCGAGGACCGGGGTGTCGTTGACGAGGGCCCCGTCGAAGTACTTGCGCAGGACCGGCTCGCAGGAGCCGATCGCGCGGACCCCGTCGGAGACGCCGAGCCGGGAGAAGACCTCCAGGCTGCCCGGGTCGAGGCCCTTGCCCCGGGACTCGCGGTGGGGTGCGCGCCGCCGCTCGAGGATCCGCACGGCGACACCGCGCAGGGCCAGGTCACAGGCCAGTGTGAGTCCGGTGGGGCCGGAGCCCGCGATCAGTACGTCGGTCATCGGAAATCCTCTCATCGTGTCGATGTCTCAAGGAAAGCGGCTCCGTCCACAAAATGCAACCCGGTTATGAAAATTACCCGGACAAAAAAATGACCGAGTAACGAAGTCGTGTTAAAGTGGGGGCATGGACGACAACACGACAGGACTGCGCGAGAACAAGAAGCTGCGTACGCGTCGGCGACTGGCGGCCACGGCGCTCGAACTCTTCCTGGAGCGCGGCTTCGACGCCGTCTCCGTGGCGGACGTCGCCGCGGCGGCGGAGGTCTCCAAGCCCACCCTGTTCCGGTACTTCCCGAGCAAGGAGGACCTGGTGCTGGACCGGTTCGCCGACCACCAGGACGAGGCGGCGCGCATCGTGCGCGAGCGGCCCGCAGGCCAAGGGCCCGTCGGCGCCCTGCGGGAGCACTACCTGGCGGCCCTCGACCGCCGCGACCCGATCACCGGGCTCTGCGACCACCCCGAGGTCCTCGCCTTCGAGCGGCTGGTCTTCTCCACCGCCGGCCTGGAGGCCCGCCTCGCCCGCTACACCGCCCGCGAGGTCGAGCTGCTCACCGCCGCGCTCGAGGCCGAGTCCACTCCGCCGCTCACCGCCCGGCTGGCGGCGCTGCACCTGGTGACGGCCCGCCAGGAGCTGGGCCGGGAGAACTGGCGCCGGATCGAAGCGGGGCTGAGCGCCGACGAGGCCCACCCGGCGGCCGCGGCCGACGCGGACTCCGCCTTCGGCATGCTGGCCGGCGGGCTCGACCAGGTGTTGCCCATACGCCCCGGCGCCGCGTCGGAGGGCTGACGGCGGGTCGCCGGGGTCGGCCGCCCCGTCAGCCCACCAGGATCCGCTTCAGCTCGCGCGCCGCACGCGGGGGAGCCACGTCCGTGCGGTGGGCCAGCGCGATCGTGCGCCGCAGCGGGGAGCCCGCCAGGGGGGTGGTCCGCAGGCCGGGACCCGCGCGGTCCACCACCATCGCAGGGACCACCGCGACGCCCAGTCCCGCCCGGACGAAGCCCAGGACCGCGTCCATCTCGCCGCCCTCCACCGTGAACACCGGCTCGAAGCCCTCGGCGCGGCAGGCCGCCACCGTCAGCTCGCGCAGGTCGTACCCGTGCCGGAACATCACCATCGGCTCGTCGCGCAGCCCGGAGATGGTCAGCGCCCCGCCCCCGCCCGGCGCGGGCAGCTCCGCGGACGAGACCACCACCAGGTCCTCCGTCAGCAGCTCCACCGTGGTCAGCGCCGGAGCGGACGGCGGCAGCGGCAGTGCGATCAGGGCCAGGTCCAGGGCGCCGCGCGCCAGTTCCCGTACGAGATCGAGCGAACCGCTCTCCTCGATCAGCAGCTCGATCCCCGGATGCGCGCGATGGAAGGCGCGCAGTACATCCGGCAGCAGGCCCGTGCACACGCTCGGCGTGGCCCCCAGCCGGACCCGGCCGCGCCGCAGCTGCGCCAGCTCCTGCACCTCCAGCCGGGCCGTGTCCGCGTCCGCGAGGATCCGCCGGGCCAGCGGAAGCAGTGCCTCGCCCGCGTCCGTCAGCGCGATGTTGCCGCGCGCCCGGCTGAACAGCTCGGCGCCCAGCTCCCGCTCCAGCGCCTTGATCTGCTGGGACAGGGAGGGCTGTGCCACGTGCACCCGCTCCGCGGCCCGGGTGAAGTGCCGGGTGTCGGCGACGGCGACGAAGTAGAGGAGCTGCTGGAACTGCATGAGCCCCAGGATACGCGGCTGCATAGAAAACACCTATGGACATCAGCTTCATCATGTCTTGGACCTTTCAGGACCTTGGTCCTTACGGTCGAAGGCATGGCACTGGCAACGCGGACGGGTCGACGGCCGTCCACCACGCGCACGATCTGGGACTCGTCCGTCGGCAAGAAGTCCGTGATGGCCGTATCCGGCCTGATTATGCTCGGCTACCTGGTCGTGCACATGCTCGGCAACCTCAAGATCTTCTTCGGGGCGGACGAGTTCAACGGCTACGCCCACTGGCTGCGCACCCTCGGCTCACCCTTCCTGCACCAGGAGTGGGCCCTGTGGATCGTCCGCGTCGTGCTGCTCGCCGCGGTCGTAGCGCACGCCGTCTGCGCCTACCAGCTCAGCCGCCGCGGCATCCGGGCCCGGCCCGTGACATACGCCCACAAGCGCCGCCGGGCGGGCTACGCCACCCGCACCATGCGCTGGGGCGGCATCATCCTCGGCCTGTTCATCGTCTGGCACCTGCTCGACCTCACCACGCTCACCGTCAACGAACGCGCCTGGGCCGGCCACCCGTACGAGAACGTCCTCTCCACCTTCTCCACCTGGTACGGGAACACGATCTACATCGTCGCGATGGCGGCCCTCGGCCTGCACGTCCGGCACGGCTTCTGGAGCGCCGCCCAGACCCTCGGCGCGGGCAACGCCCGCCGCGAGCGGGCGCTGAAGTTCCTGGCCCACGCCCTGGCCCTCGTCCTCTTCGCGGGTTTCGTCTCCGTTCCCGTGGCCGTCATGACCGGAGTGGTGAACTGACCATGAGCGACCTCGCACACGACTACACCCGCTACACCACCGGCGGGCCCCTCACCGACACCAAGGCCCCGGAAGGCCCGATCGCGGACCGCTGGGACCGCCGCCGCTTCGAGGCCAGGCTCGTCAACCCGGCCAACCGCCGCAAGCACACCGTCATCGTCGTCGGCACCGGCCTCGCCGGCGGCTCCGCCGGCGCGACCCTCGCCGAACAGGGCTACCACGTGGTCCAGTTCTGCTTCTCCGACTCCCCGCGCCGCGCCCACTCCATCGCCGCCCAGGGCGGTATCAACGCCGCCAAGAACTACCGCAACGACGGCGACTCGGTGCACCGCCTCTTCTACGACACCGTCAAGGGCGGGGACTTCCGGGCCCGCGAGTCCAACGTCCACCGCCTCGCCCAGATCTCCGTCGAGATCATCGACCAGTGCGTCGCACAGGGAGTCCCCTTCGCCCGCGAGTACGGCGGCCTCCTCGACACCCGCTCCTTCGGCGGAGTCCAGGTCTCCCGCACCTTCTACGCCCGCGGCCAGACCGGCCAGCAGCTCCTCCTCGGCGCCTACCAGGCGCTCTCCCGGCAGATCGCCGCCGGCAACGTCGAGATGCACGCGCGCACCGAGATGCTCGACCTGATCACCGTCGACGGCGTGGCCCGCGGCATCGTGGCCCGCGACCTCGTCACCGGCGAGATCTCCACCCACTACGCGGACGCGGTGGTGCTGGCGAGCGGCGGCTACGGCAACGTCTTCTACCTCTCCACCAACGCCATGAACTCCAACGCGACCGCCGTCTGGCGTGCACACCGGCGCGGCGCCTACTTCGCCAACCCCTGCTTCACCCAGATCCACCCCACCTGCATCCCGCGCACCGGCGACCACCAGTCCAAGCTCACCCTGATGAGCGAGTCCCTGCGCAACGACGGCCGCATCTGGGTCCCCAAGGCCAAGGGCGACACCCGCCCCGCCGCCGACATCCCCGAGGCGGAGCGCGACTACTACCTGGAGCGGATCTACCCCTCCTTCGGCAACCTCGTGCCCCGCGACATCGCCTCTCGCGCCGCCAAGAACGTCTGCGACGAGGGCCGCGGCGTCGGCCCCGGCGGCCAGGGCGTCTACCTCGACTTCGCCGACGCCATCCGCCGCATGGGCCGCGACAAGGTCGCCGAGAAGTACGGGAACCTCTTCGAGATGTACGAGCGGATCACCGCGGAGAACCCGTACGAGGTCCCCATGCGGATCTATCCCGCCGTCCACTACACGATGGGCGGCCTGTGGGTCGACTACGACCTCCAGACCAACGTGCCCGGCCTCTTCGCGATAGGCGAGGCCAACTTCTCCGACCACGGCGCGAACCGCCTCGGCGCCTCCGCCCTCATGCAGGGCCTCGCCGACGGCTACTTCGTGCTGCCCGCCACCATCAACGACTACCTGGCCCGCAACCCGCACCACGGGGCCGTCGACGACACCCACCCCGAGGCCCGGGAAGCCCTGCGGGAGACCCGCGAGCGCCTCGCACGGCTGCTCGCCGTCAACGGCGACCGCACCCCCGACTCCTTCCACCGCGAGATCGGCGAGCTCATGTGGGAGTACTGCGGCATGGCCCGCACCGAGGAGGGCCTGCGCAAGGCGCTCGGCCGGATCCCGCAGATCCGCGAGGAGTTCTGGCGCCGCATCAAGGTCCCCGGCACCGCTGACGAGTTCAACCAGTCGCTGGAGAAGGCCAACCGCATCGTCGACTACCTGGAGCTCGCCGAGCTGATGTGCCTCGACGCGCTCCACCGCGCCGAATCCTGCGGCGGCCACTTCCGCGAGGAGTCCCAGACCCCGGACGGCGAGGCCGCGCGCCGCGACGAGGAGTTCTCCTACGCCGCCGCCTGGGAGTTCACGGGCGCCGCCCCCGTCCTGCACAAGGAAGACCTCGTCTTCGAGTACGTCCACCCCACCCAGCGGAGCTACGCATGAAGCTCACCCTGCGCGTCTGGCGCCAGCACGGCCCCGACGCCCCCGGCGCCATGGCCTCCTACGAGGTCGACGGCATCTCGAAGGACATGTCCTTCCTGGAGATGCTCGACACCCTCAACGAGGACCTCATCCTGCGCGGCGAGGACCCGGTCGCCTTCGACCACGACTGCCGCGAGGGCATCTGCGGCGCGTGCAGCCTCGTCATCAACGGCGACGCCCACGGCCCGGAGCGCACCACCACCTGCCAGCTCCACATGCGGTCCTTCGCCGACGGCGACACCATCGACGTCGAGCCCTGGCGCGCCGCCGCCTTCCCCGTGGTCAAGGACCTCGTCGTCGACCGGGGCGCCTTCGACCGCGTCATCCAGGCCGGCGGCTACATCACCGCCCCCACCGGCGCGGCCCCGGAGGCGCACGCCACCGCCGTGCCCAAGGCCGACGCCGACTTCGCCTTCGAGCACGCCGAGTGCATCGGCTGCGGCGCCTGCGTGGCGGCCTGCCCCAACGGCTCCGCGATGCTCTTCACCTCCGCCAAGGTCAACCACCTGGGCGTCCTCCCGCAGGGCTCGCCCGAGCGCGAGTCCCGCGTGCTGGACATGGTCGCCGCGATGGACGAGGAGGGCTTCGGCGGCTGCACCCTCACCGGCGAATGCGCCACGGCCTGCCCGAAGGGCATCCCGCTCCCCTCCATCGCCGCCATGAACAAGGAGTGGCTGCGGGCGATCCGCAAGGGCTGAAACCCCGCGGCTCGGGCCGGCCGGCTGCCCGACCCCGCCGCCCCCGCCGACGCGGACCGGCTCCCGCCCCGCCGACGCGGACCGGCCCCCGGCCCGGCCCGCTCCGCCGACCGGGGCCGGCGGCTGCGCCGACCGGGCGCTCGTACGGGCCGTACGCCGCGCCGCGCACCGGCGCGGCCCCGGCCGTGGGGGACAGTGCACCCATGGCACATGCCCCCGCCGGGTCCGGACCGCGCCGCCGAGCCGTACTGGCCGCTGCCCTCGCCCCGCTGGCCGCGGCCGGCTGCTCCGGGGAGGAACCCGCGCGGCGGCCGGCACCCGGCCCGCAGGCCGGGGCCGGGGACGCCCTGATCATGGTGATCCGGCACGCCGAGAAGCCGTACGCCGGGGACACCGGCTGGGACGAGGAGGGCGAGGAAGACCCCGGCTCGCTCGCCGGCCGCGGCTGGCGCCGGGCCGAGGAGCTCCCCCGGCTCTTCCCGCCGGCCCGCGGCTCCTCCCTGCCCCGCCCCGCCGCGGTCTTCGCGGCCGGCGGCAAGGGCGCGCCACCCGCCCGGTGCAGGCAGACCGTCACGGCACTGGCCACCGCCCTGCGCACCCCCGTGCGCGGCGAGTTCGCCGTCGGCGCCGAGCCCGCCCTCGTCCACGCGGCGCTGCGCACCCCGATGCCCGTCCTCGTCTGCTGGGAGCACAGCGGCATCCCCCGCCTGGTCCGCGCCCTCGGCGCCCACGAGGTCCTCGGAGTGCCCGCGACCTGGCCCGACCGCCACGACCTCGTCTGGATGTTCACCCGCCGCCAGGGGCAGTGGAGCTTCCGCGAACTCCCGCAGCACCTGCTGCCGGGCGACGCGTAACCGGCCCGGCTACCCCCGCAGGGCCCGCGCCAGGTACGGCGCCGTACGGCCCACCCCCGCCGCGGCCACCTCCGCCGGTGTGCCTGAGGCGACGATCCGGCCGCCCTCCGCGCCCCCGCCCGGGCCCAGGTCGATGACCCAGTCCGCGCCCGCCACCGCCGCCATGTCGTGCTCCACGACCACCACCGAGTGCCCGGCGTCCACCAGCCCGTGCAACTGCCGCAGCAGCACCCGCACATCGGCCGGATGCAGCCCGGTCGTCGGCTCGTCCAGCAGGTACAGCGTGTGGTCCCGGCGCAGCCTCTGCAGCTCCGTGGCCAGCTTGATCCGCTGTGCCTCGCCGCCCGACAGCTCGGTGGCCGGCTGCCCCAGCCGCAGATAGCCCAGCCCGATGTCCTCCAGCGCCCGCAGGCTGCGCGCCGCCGCCGGGACCCGCGCGAAGAAGCCGGCCGCCGCCTCCACCGTCAGCCCCAGCACCTCGGCGATGTTCAGCCCTTCGTGGCGGACCTCCAGGGTCTCGGTGTTGTACCGGGCGCCCCCGCACTCCGGGCAGGGGGCGTAGGTGCTCGGCAGGAAGAGCAGCTCGACCGAGACGAAGCCCTCACCCTGGCAGGTCTCGCACCGGCCGCCCGCCACGTTGAAGGAGAACCGGCCCGCCTTCCATCCGCGTGCCCTCGCCTCGGGCGCCGCCGTGAACAGCTTGCGCACCACGTCGAACAGTCCGGTGTACGTGGCCAGGTTGGACCGGGGGGTGCGGCCGATCGGCTTCTGGTCCACCTCCACCAGCCGGCGTACCGGGAAGTCCGGTTCCGTCAGCCGTGCGGAGACCTCCCGGGCCAGCGCCTGGCCCACCAGCGTGGACTTCCCCGAGCCCGACACCCCGGTCACGGCCGTGAACACGCCGAGCGGGAACGGCACGTGCACGTCCCGCAGGTTGTGCCGGTCGACCCCGCTCAGGCGCACCGATCCGGTGGCCGTGCGCACCGGGCGCCGCGCCCCGGCCGGCTCCGGCTCCGCGAACAGGTGCCGGGCCGTCGCCGACCCCTCCACACCGGCCAGCTCCGCCGGAGGCCCGCTGTACAGCACCTGCCCGCCGTGCTCCCCGGCCAGCGGTCCCACGTCCACCAGCCAGTCCGCGTGCCGCACCACCGACAGGTCGTGTTCCACGACGAACACCGTGTTCCCGGCCTCCTTCAGCCGGTCCAGTACGCCGAGCAGCGCCTCGGTGTCGGCCGGGTGCAGCCCGGCCGACGGTTCGTCCAGGACGTACACCACCCCGAACAGCCCCGACCGCAGCTGTGTCGCCAGCCGCAGCCGCTGGAGCTCGCCCGCGGACAGGGTGGGCGCGGCGCGGTCCAGGCTCAGGTAGCCGAGCCCGAGCTCCACCACGGGCCCGAGCCGCGCGCGCAGGTCCTGCGCGAGCACCCGAGCCGCCTCGTCCTCCAGGGGCGCGGCGGCCAGTACGCCGTCCAGGCCGGTCAGCGCCATGGCCGCCAGCTCGGCGATCCCGTGGCCCGCGAAGGACACCGCCAGGGCCTCGGGCCGCAGCCGGCGCCCCTCGCACACCGGGCAGGGGGAGTCGGCGAGGAAGGCCTCGGCGCGTGCCCTCAGGGTGGCGCTCTTGCTGTCGGAGAAGGTCCGCATCACATAGCGGTGGGCGCTCATGTACGTGCCCTGGTAGGGCCGTTGGATCCGGTCCGCGTCGCGCACCGGGTGCACGGTCACCACCGGCTGCTCCTGGGTGAACAGGATCCACTCGCGGTCCTTCGCCGGGAGCTCCCGCCAGGGCCGGTCGACGTCGTGGCCCAGCGCCTCCAGGACGTCCCGCAGGTTCTTGCCCTGCCAGGCGCCGGGCCAGGCGGCGATGGCGCCCTGACGGATCGACAGTCCGGGATCGGGGACGAGGAGTTCCTCGCTGGTGCGGTGGATGCGGCCCAGCCCGTGGCAGGAAGGGCAGGCGCCGGCCGCGGTGTTGGGGGAGAAGGCGTCGGAGTCGAGCCGCGCGGCTCCCGGCGGGTAGGTGCCGGCCCGGGAGTACAGCATCCGCAGCGAGTTGGACAGCAGGGTGACCGTCCCGACCGAGGAGCGCGAGCCCGGTGAGGACCGGCGCTGCTCCAGGGAGACGGCGGGTGGCAGCCCGGTGATGGAGTCCACCTTCGGCGCGCCGATCTGGTGGATGAGCCGGCGGGCGTACGGGGCCACGGACTCGAAGTAGCGGCGCTGGGCCTCGGCGTAGATCGTGCCGAAGGCGAGCGAACTCTTCCCGGACCCGGAGACCCCGGTGAACACGGTCAGCGCGTCGCGCGGGATGTCCACGTCGACGCCGCGCAGGTTGTGCTCCCTGGCACCCCGGACGCGTACGCGGGAGTCAGGGACGGACAGGGGGTCGCGGGGCTGGTGCATTCGTCCTACTTTAGAGTCCCGCGATCCGGGCCAGCCTACGGTGGGATTCCAGCAGCGCCGTGCGGTCGTAGGTGGACGTGGTGACCAGCAGCTCGTCCGCGCCGGTCAGCTCGGCCACCTCGGCCAGCTCCGCCGCGACCTGCTCCTCCGTGCCGTGCACGTGCCCGGCCAGCGCCCCCTCGTACAGCTCCCGCTCCTTGACGGTCATGGCCAGGGCCTCGACCTCCTCGGCCGGGCGCAGCGGCGGGAAGCTGCCCCGGGTGCGGGAGTACGCGACGGACCAGGCCTCGGGGACCAGGATCCGCCGGGCCTCCTCGGTCGTAGCGGCCACCGCCACGCTCCCGGAGACCACCACGTAAGGCTCCGCGCCCCGGGCCGAGGCCCGGAACTCCCCGCGGTAGGCCTCGACGACCTCCACGACCCGGCCGCGCGTGCGCAGGTCGCCCACCACCAGCGGCAGCCCGGCCCGGGCGGCGATCCCGGCCCCCTCGCCGGTGGCCAGTACGTACGCCGGTATCCGCAATCCCTCGGCGGGGCGGGCGTGGACCTGCGGGTGGGCCTGCTGGCTGCCGTCGAGCCAGCCCAGCAGCTCGGCCAGCTGCTCCTCGAACCGGTCGGCGTCCCCGGTGTCGCGGCCCAGCGCCCGCCGGATGCCGTTGGTGAAGCCGACCGAACGGCCGAGCCCCATGTCGATCCGGCCGGGGAACAGCGCCTCCAGCACCCCGAACTGCTCCGCGACCACCAGCGGCTGGTGGTTGGGCAGCATGACCCCGCCGGTGCCGACCCGGATCCGCCGGGTGGCCGCCGCCACGGCCGCGGCCAGCACGGTCGGCGCGGAACCGGCGACCCCGGGCACGCTGTGGTGCTCCGACACCCAGAAGCGGTGGTAGCCGAGCTCCTCGGCGGTCCGGGCCAGGTCGACGGTGTCCCGCAGGGCTTCGGGGGCCGGGTGGCCCTCGCGGGTGCGGGACCGGTCGAGGAGGGAGAGTTTTCGGATCACACAGGTCTCAACACCGGGGGCCGGTGGGCATTCCTTAGGGTTGCGGGATGAGCGAGAACCCCCGCAGGCCCCTGGCCGTCTTCGACATCGACAACACCCTGGCGGACACCGGCCACCGCCAGCACTTCCTGGAGCGCCGCCCCCGGGACTGGGGCGGCTTCTTCGGCGCGGCGCCGGCCGATCCGCCGCTGGGGCGGGGGGTGGCCCTGGCGGTGGAGAGCGCGGCCGACTGCGAGGTGGTGTACCTGACCGGGCGCCCGGAGCGGTGCCGGGCGGACACGGTGGACTGGCTCACCCGGCACGGCCTGCCCGAGGGCCGGGTGTGGATGCGCGGGAACCAGGACCGGCGCCCGGCCCGGACGACCAAGCTGGAGGTGCTGAAGCGGATCGCCCGGGGCCGGGAGGTGCGCATGCTCGTGGACGACGACGAACTCGTCTGCCAGTCCGCGCGCGCCGCCGGCTTCCGGGTGGTCCTCGCCGACTGGGCGGCGCAGGCGCCGGAACTCAAGGCCGCCCAGGAGGGTGAAGGGCGGACCTGAGCGCGGCCGGGGACGGGGTTCAGTCCTCGCCTTCGAGGCGGAAGCCGACCTTCAGCCCCACCTGGTAGTGGGCGATGGCCCCGTTCTCGATGTGTCCGCGCACCTGGACGACTTCGAACCAGTCGAGATTGCGCACGGTCTGGCCCGCACGGGCGATCCCGTTGCGGATGGCCTGATCGATGCCCTCGTGGGAGGTGCCGACGATTTCGGTCACCCGGTACGTGTGATTGGACATGGGGTCTCCCGATGCTGGGTGGCTTCTGCCTCGTTCTACGGTGCCCCAGTAAGTCCGGCTCCGCGAACTTTGCGTGAACAGTCCCGAGCGAAAGGCCCTTGACCCGCCCATTGGTCTATGCCAATTTCAAGCCATCCGAGATCCGTCCCCAGAAGGTGACCTTTCGTGAAGATGCGCTTCCTTGCCGTGTGCACCGCCCTCGCCGCCGTAACCGCCCTGACGGGCTGCGGCCAGTCGGGTGACCCGGCCGCGGGCGCGCAGAAGGTGACGCTCTGGCTGATGAAGGGCAGCGCCTCGGAGGACTTCATCGGCAAGTTCACCGCCTCCTTCGAGCAGGAGCACCCCGGGGTGGACCTGGACGTCCGGATCCAGGAGTGGACGGGCATCGGCGAGAAGGTCAACTCCGTGCTGGAGGGCAGGAGCAAGGAGGGCGCCGACGTCATCGAGGTCGGCAACACCCAGGTCGCCCAGTACGTGGAGACCGGAGGCGTGGAGGAGCTGACCCTCGAGGGACTGCGCTCCTGGGGCAGCAAGGACTGGCTCAAGGGCCTCTCCGACCCGGGAAGCGTCAACGGCGCCCAGTACGGCGTCCCCTGGTACGCCGCGAACCGGGTGGTGATCTACCACAAGGAGCTCTTCGCGAACGCGGGCATCAAGAGCGCCCCCAAGAACCGCGCGGAGTGGATACAGACCACTCAGAAGCTCGACAAGCCGGAGCAGCAGCAGGGCATCTACCTGGCGGGCCAGAACTGGTACGTCCTCGCCGGCTTCATCTGGGACGAGGGCGGCGAACTCGCCGTCGAGACCAGCGGCCAGTGGGTCGGCAGCCTCGACGAGGACAAGGCCCTGGCCGGCATGGAGTTCTACAAGCAGCTCCAAGCCCTCGGGGACGGCCCCAAGGAGGCGGACGAGGAGACGCCCCCGCAGTCGGAGGTCTTCGCCCGCGGCCAGGTCGCCCAGATCATCGCCACGCCCGGCCAGGCCGCCGAGATCGAGGCCGCCAACCCCGCGCTCAAGGGCAAGCTCGGCTTCTTCCCCATCCCCGGCAAGACCTCCGACAAGGCCGGCGCCGTGTTCACCGGGGGCTCGGACCTGATCATCCCGCAGCGCACGAAGCACCGGAAGGGCGCGGTCCACGTGATCACGGCCCTGGTCAGCGAGAGATGGCAGACCGAGCTCGCCCGCACCATGGGCTACGTACCGAACAAGACGACTCTCGCGCACCTGGTCGAGGGCAACGAGGGCGCCGCCGCCATGACCGTCGGCGCGGCCCAGGGCCGGGCCACCCCCAAGTCCGCCCGCTGGGCCGACGTCGAGGCGAAGAACCCGATCAAGCCCTTCATGACGGCCGTCCTGACCGGACAGGACCCGAAGCAGGCCGCCCGGACCGCCTCCGCGACCATCAGCACGGTGCTCAGCTCCGACCGCTGACCACTCGGGCCGCCGCGGTGCGCCCCCGGCCCGGCCCACCCGACCTGCCCCCGCCCCGCACCACACCGCCACCCGCTCCACCGCCGAGTTCAGCGTCCGCACATCCGCGTGCCGCTGAGCGGTCATGTCGAATCCAGCCGGTCACGGAAGAAGTAAAGGAGCCAGGTCGCACACCTGCCGGCCTGGCTGTCCGCGCCCGGATCAGGAGCCGCCATGACCATCGCACCCCTGTCCCCGTCCCCCCTCCTCCCCACCGCGACCGGCAGCGCCACCGGCAGCGCCCCCGCTCCCGCACACGTCCCCGTCCCCGTCCCCGTCCCCGTCCCCGTCCAGGGTCCGCGCTACGCCGTACGCCTCGCCCGTGACGAGAACGAGGTGCGCGCCGCCCAGCGGCTGCGCCACCAGGTGTTCGCCGGGGAGCTCGGCGCCCGCCTGGACGGGCCCGAGCCCGGCCTCGACATCGACTCCTTCGACGCCTACTGCGACCACCTCCTGGTCCTCGAAGAGGAGACCGAGCAGGTCGTCGGAACCTACCGGCTGCTGCCCCCCGAGCGCGCCGCCGTCGCCGGACGCCTCTACTCCGAGGGCGAGTTCGACCTCTCCGCCCTCGCCCCCATCCGCCCCGACCTGGTGGAGGTCGGCCGCTCCTGCGTCCACCCCGACCACCGCAACGGCGCCGTCATCGCGCTGATCTGGGCCGGCCTCGCCCGCTACATGGACCGCTCCGGGCACAACTGGCTCGCCGGCTGCTGCTCGATACCGCTCGCCGACGGCGGGGTGCTGGCCGCCGCCACCCGCGAGGCGGCCCTGGCCCGCGCCCTCGCCCCCCAGGAGTACCGGGTCACCCCCCACATCCCCTGGAGCCCCGAGGGCATCACCTTCCCCGCACGTATGGAGCTGCCGCCGCTGCTGCGCGGCTACCTGCGGCTGGGCGCCTGGGTCTGCGGGGAGCCCGCCCTCGACGCCGGGTTCGGCTGCGCCGACCTGTACGTACTGCTGTCCCTGCGCCGCACGAACCCGCGCTACCTCAAGCACTTCCTCTCGCTCGTCCCGGGCGCATGAGCGTCTGGCTGCCCACCTCGCCCTGCACCCCCGAGGCCTGCGCCGGCCACGAGGGGAGCACGGCGAGCGCCCCGCTCGCGGTGCTCCGGCTCACCGCCGCCGTCCTGCTGGTCCTCGCCGGGATCCTCGGCGCCCCACCGGTACGGCTCCTGCCGGCCAGGCCCCGGCACGCGGTGGTGCGGGCCTGGTCGGCCGCGCTGGTCAGGGCGTTCGGTATCCGGATCACCGTGCACGGCAGCCCCGGCCGGGGCGGCGGCCGCCTGATCGTCGCCAACCACATCTCCTGGCTGGACATCCCGCTCGTCGCCGCCGTCCTGCCCTGCCGGATGCTCGCCAAGAGCGACATCCGGTCCTGGCCGGTCCTGGGCCGCCTCGCCGGACGCGCCGGGACCCTGTTCATCGAACGCGAGCGGATCCGCGCCCTGCCGGCCACCGTCGAGGCCCTCACGCGCGCGCTGCTGGACGGCGACCGGGTCACCGTCTTCCCCGAGGGCTCCACCTGGTGCGGGCGCGCCCAGGGCGCCTTCCGCAGGGCGGCCTTCCAATCGGCCCTGGACGCGCGGGTCCCGGTACAGCCCGTCCGGCTCGCCTACCTGCGGTGCGACGGGGACACGGCCGGGGAGCCCGCCTTCGTCGGGGACGACCCGCTGACCGCCTCGCTCTGGCGGATCGCGCGGGCCCGCGGGGTGCGGGCCGAGGTCACGCTGCTGCCGCGGATCCCGCCGGGCCGGCACGCCGACCGGCGGGACCTCGCGGCCGCGGCTCAGACGGCGATCACCCCCGCCTCATCCCTGCCCGGCATCCCGGCTCAGCGCTCCGCGCCGCCGGCGACCGACAGGGACAGGGCGAAACGGCCCGCCGCATCCGTCCACCACTGGACCAACTCCAGCCCGGCCGAGGCGAGTTCCTTGCGCACGCCCTCCTGACGGAACTTCGCGGACACCTCTGTCAGGATCTCCTCACCCGCGGTGAACGGCACCACCAGGTCCAGGGCGCGGATCTTCACCAGCAGATCCGACCTGGCCCGCAGCCGCATCTCGATCCACTCCTGCTCCCGGTTCCACACCGCGACGTGCGCGAAGTCGGCGGTGTGGAAGTCCGCCCCCAACTCCCTGTTGATCACCGCCAGTACGTTCTGGTTGAACTCGGCCGTCACCCCCTGGGCGTCGTCGTACGCCGCCACCAGCACCGCCTCGTCCTTGACCAGGTCCGTGCCGATCAGCAGCGTGTCCCCGGGCGAGAGCATCGCCCGTACGGACGCCAGGAACACCGCCCGCTCCGGCGGCAGCAGGTTCCCGATCGTGCCGCCCAGGAACACCACCAGCCGCGGCCCCGGTGACGCGGGCAGCCGCAGGGCGCGCGTGAAGTCGGCCAGCAGGGCGTGCACCCGCAGCCCCGGATGCTCCTCCAGGAGCGTCCGGGCGGCTCCGGCCAGCGCGCTCTCGCTCACGTCGACCGGGATGTAGGTGTCCAGCGCGGGCATCGCCTCGATCAGGTGCCGGGTCTTCTCCGAGGAGCCGGAACCGAGCTCCACCAGGGTCCGCGCCCCGCTCGCCGAAGCGATCTCCTGGGCCCGCTCCAGCAGGATCTCCCGCTCCGCCCGCGTCGGGTAGTACTCGGGCAACCGGGTGATCTCCTCGAAGAGTTCACTGCCCCGCGCGTCGTAGAACCACTTCGGCGGCAGCGCCTTCGGCGTCCGCGTCAGCCCGCGAGCCACGTCCGCGCGCAGCGCCGTCTCCGCGGTGTGCTCGTCGAGGGTCCGGGTCAACTGGAAGTCACTCACGCTCGCTCCTTCTCCCCCATCGGGGTCTCCTTGAGGGGGGTCAGCTCGACCCGGGTACGGGTGGCGGTCAGCAGGGTCCGGTCGGGCACCTCGCACCAGCGGGAGTCGCGGTCGTACGGCTCCGACGCCACCACCATGCGCTCCGTCTCCGGATCCGCCAGGTACCACAGCGAATCGCCCCAGGCCGTCGCGGCGATGGCCGCCCCGTCCGTCAGCAGCAGGTTCAGCCGCGAGCCCGGAGCGGCCGAGGCCACCTCCACGACCGTGTCGGCCAGCGCCTCGCCCAGGTCCGCTCCGGCCCGCAGCCGGTGCAGGACCAGCGCCCAGACCAGCGCCGAATCGGTGCGCGAGGCCAGCTGGAGCAGCTCCACGGGCGGCAGGCCGAGCGCCAGCGGGGCCGCCGCGTGCGGCCAGTCGCGTATCGCCCCGTTGTGGCTGAACAGCCAGGGCCCGTCCGCGAACGGCGCCGCCGCGGCCTCCCCGTCGGCCCCTGGCCGGGTGGCATCGCGTACGGCCGCCAGCGCGGCCTCGCTGCGCACCACGCGGGCGAGGTCGGCGAAGGTCAGGTCGGACCAGATCGGCCCGGCCCGGCGGTAGCGCGCGGGGACCGGGTCCTCCTCCGCGTACCAGCCGACGCCGAAGCCGTCGGCGTTGACGGTGCCGCTGCGCTGGCGGCGCGGCTCCCAGGACTGGTGCACCAGCGAGTGCTCCGGTTCGCTCAGCAGCCGGCCTAGTGCCACCACCGGGCCCAAGTAGGCGAGATGACGGCACATCAGGCGTCCCTCGCGGTGCGGAAGCCCGAGAAGATCTGCCGGCGCACCGGAAGGTCCCAGTTGCGGAAGGTGCCCCGGCAGGCCACCGGGTCCACCGCGAAGGAGCCGCCGCGCAGCACCTTGTGCTCGGGGCCGAAGAACACCTCCGAGTACTCGCGGTACGGGAAGGCCCGGAACCCCGGATACGGCAGGAAGTCGGACGCCGTCCACTCCCACACGTCGCCGATCAGCTGGCGCACCCCGAGCGGCGAGGCCCCGGCGGGGTAGCTGCCGGCGCGGGCGGGGCGCAGGTGGCGCTGGCCCAGGTTGGCGTGGAGCGGGTCCGGATCCGCGTCGCCCCACGGGTAGCGGCGGGAGCGGCCGGTGGCGGGGTCGTGCCGGGCGGCCTTCTCCCACTCGGTCTCGGTGGGCAGCCGGCGCCCCGCCCAGCGGGCGTACGCGTCCGCCTCGTACCAGCTGACGTGCAGCACCGGCTCCTCGTCGGGAACGGGCTCGGTCACCCCGAACCGGCGGCGCAGCCACTGGCCGGCCTCACGGCGCCAGAACAGCGGGGCCCCGATGCCGTGTTCGCGGATCTGGTCCCAGCCGGCCGGAGCCCACCAGCGGGGCTCGCGGTAGCCGCCGTCCGCGATGAACGCCTGGTACGCGGCGTTCGTCACCGGCACCGTGTCGATCCAGAAAGGCTCCGTGTCCCGGGTGTGCGCGGGCCGCTCGTTGTCCAGCGACCAGGGCTCGGCGGAAGTCCCCATGGTGAACGGACCGCCCGGCACCAGGACTTCGGCCGTCCGGGGCGGCTCGTACGGGGGATCGGGCTCCGGGGCCGACAGCACGGCCTCGCCCCGCCGGAGCTGGTGGGTGATCAGCATCGTCTCGTCGTGCTGCTGCTCGTGCTGGGCGATCATCCCGAAGGCGAAGCCCTCGTCGAGGAGTGCGCTGCCCTCCAGCGGGGTGCTCTCCAGCAGGTCGAGGACCCGGCCGCGCACCTCGGCCGCGTACCGGCGGGCTTCGGCCGGCCCCAGCAGCGGCAGCTGCGGCCGCTCGGAGCGGGGGTGCTGGAACGCGTCGTAGAGGGGGTTGATCTCGGGGCGCATCGACTCGCGTCCGGCGACGCGGCCGAGCAGCCACAGCTCCTCCTGGTTCCCGATGTGAGCCAGGTCCCAGACCAGCGGGGACATCAGGGGGGAGTGCTGGGCGGCCAGGTCCCGGTCGGTCACCGGGTCGGTGAGCGCGGCCGTGCGGGCCCGCGCGGCGATCAGCGCGGCGGCCGCCCGCTCGCGCGGGCCGGGGTCGGCTCCGGTGGTCATCGGCGGGCCTCCTTTGCGGCGGCGGACAGCGGCCGGGGCGGGTCGTCGGCCGGGCAGCGGCCGCGCAGCACGAAGCGTTCGGTGAAGGCGCCGACCGTCTCCCGGACGTGATCGCTCGCCCCGAGCCGGGGCAGCGCCTCGGCGGCGGCCCGGAAGCAGGTCTTGGCGGCGGCCCGCAGTTCCGGATCGGTCAGGCCGTGCCGGGCGGCGGCCAGCCACAGGGGGTTGCGGGGTGCGGGTGCGGAGCCGTAGGCGTCGGCGAGCGCCTTGGTCACCCGGTACGCGGTCTCCGCGGCCTCGGGATCGTCGAAGAGCGCGTGCACGACGGCCACCGGGACCAGCCAGCCGTCGTCGCCGGGCTGCGCGTCGATCATCCGCAGCTCCAGGTGGCCGCGCGGCCGCACCGGTGGGAAGAGCGTGGTCAGGTGGTACTCCAGGTCCTCCGCGGTGGGGGGCCGCAGCCCCGGGTGGACCGGGTCGCCGCCCGTGCGCAGCCAGTCGCGGAAGGTCAGGCCGCGGGGGATCGTCCACGGCTCGCCGTCGTGCGACCGGACGCACATCACCTCGGTGTCCAACGCCTGACGGGTCCACCCGTCGCGCGGCGGACCGTCCAACGGCGGAGCGAGCGAGCGCCGGCTGTCGATGTCGGCCCAGTTCCCCTGCCGGGCACAGCGCCAGTCGGCGTACGGGCCCTCGTACGCGGGGGAGTTGGCGAAGGCGGCCACCAGGACCGCGCCGAGCAGGTGCGCGAGCCGCCAGCGCCGGCTGTGGCCGAGCACGCCGGGCTCCTCGTATCCGGCGTCGACGCAGACCTGCACGGAGGCGGAGGCGCGCATCATGGCGCGCCCGGCCGGGCCGGTGCGGTCGAAATAGGCCTCCATCGCGTCGTAGCGCGGGCTGGCCAGCAGCCGGCGGTGGGGGACGCGCGGATCCTGTCCGTGGCCCTCCAGGAGCAGGCCCTGCGCCCGCAGGGCGGCCCGTACGGCGGTGAGGTCGGACTGGAGGCCGTCCACGCAGCGGCTGAGGGAGGTCGCGGGGGCCGAGCTGAGCTCCAGCTGGCCGCCGGGCTCGACGGTCACGCGGGAGTTCAGGGGCAGGGCGTGTGCGGCGCTGTGCGCGGCCCGCAGCCGCTCGGGCGACACCGGCCGGCCGGGCCGCTCGGCGTCCAGGACCAGCCATTCGAGCTCGGCACCGAGGAGGCGGGGCGGGCCGGTCTTGAAGCAGATGCCGTGGACGAGGTCCTCGGCCTGCTCCTCGGACAGGGGTGTGGGCGGGGGAGCGGGTGAGACCTGTGGCATGACCGGGTCCTCTTCTCCTGTCGTCGGTCGTGACGTCGGTCGTGACATCACCCGTGCCTACCCGTCTGTCGGGTGCAAAATCCTTTTACCTTTGGGGCTTCGGTGCGCAGGATTCCAGTGTGAGCAGCAGATTGCGTGAGATCGCGCGGGAGAACGCGGACATCGTGGCGGCCGGTGGCTACCGGACGCGGTCGGGACGGCGGGTGGATCTGGCCGCCGCCCTGGCGGAAGCCAAGGCAGGAACCAGAATATATGGACCAAACTGGGCGATTCCAGGTGAAGGGATCGCCGGGGGCGGGGAGGGGACGGCCGTCGAGGTCACCGGGGAGAGCAGTACGGCCGCCGCCCGCCGGCTCGCGGAAGGGGACGCTCCGGTAGCGGTGCTGAACTTCGCCTCGGCCCGGAATCCCGGGGGCGGCTACGTCCGCGGAGCCAAGGCGCAGGAGGAGGCCCTGTGCCGCGCCTCGGCTCTCTACGAGACCCTGCTGGAGGCTCCGGAGTACTACGAGGTGCACCGTGCGGAACGCAGCACCTTCTACACCGACCGGGTGATTCACTCGCCCGGGGTCCCCGTCTTCCGCGACGACCGCGGCGATCTGCTGGAGGCGCCGTTCCGCGTGGGCTTCCTGACCTCCCCGGCCCCGAACGCGGGCACGATCCGCCGCCAGGAGCCCGAGCGGGCCGCCGAGATCCCGGGAGCGCTGGTCCGGCGGGCCGGGCTCGTCCTGGAGGTGGCCGCGCTGCACGGATACCGGCGGCTGGTGCTCGGCGCGTGGGGGTGCGGGGTGTTCCAGAACGACCCGGCGGTGGTGGCCGAGGCCTTCCGCGGGCTGCTGGCCGGGCGTTTCGCCGGGGTGTTCGAGCGGGTGGTGTTCGGAATCCTGGACCGCAAGCCGGCGACCCGGGAGGCCTTCGAACGGGCCTTCGGCCGGGCCGCGGGCCAGGGCGGTTAGGGCGCCTCTTCCGGGTCAGGCAAGATCCGAAAGAGACGGTCTAGAAGGGTTCGGCCGCCTGGAGCAGGCGCCCCGGCAGGTAGGCCGACGAGACCCTGATGCTCCAGCCCCGGCGGCGGGCATGGCAGGCCAGGGCCAGGACGTCGAGGCTGACCGCCGCGTCGGGGTGCTCGCCGCGGTCGGCGACGAGGAAGTGGTCGCGATGGGCTTCGAGGGCGTCCAGCAGCGCCAGGTTGAAGCTCTCCTCGTCCCCCTCCACCAGCTGCGACAGGAGTACGGCCGGCGGCTCCTCGAAGCCCCAGCCCTTGGCCCGCGGGGCGTCGGCCAGAGCCCGGTCCGTGGCGGGCCCGGGGTCCTCGCCGCGCAGGTAGTCGTGCAGGGCCCGACGGTAGGAGGCGTAGGCGGAACGGTCCTTCTCGTGGAACGCGGGACCGGTGAGCACGAAGGGGGCGAGGTCCTCGCGGCGGCCGGTGATCAGGGCGAGGAGCACTCCCCGGTGCCACAGCCCGGGGCCGGCGTCCTCGTCCCGCTCGGCCGGGTAGGTGAGCCGCTCCCCGTCGACGGTCACCTCGACCTCGCCTCCGGGCTCGGCGAGCGCCGCACGGAAGACGGTGGAGCTCAGCCGGGCCGCGAGACGCAGGCCCTCCAACTGCGTGTCCGCGGCTTGCGCGGCTGCGGTGGCCTCCGCGGCGTTCGAGGACCGCGCGGCGCGCGCCTTGAAGAGGAGCACGTGGTAGTCCACGGCCCGCGTCAGCTGCCAGACTTCGTGCGGCCCCCCCGGCGCCGGGGTGAGGGCCTCCCGGGCGTACTGCTCGAACTGTGCCTCGGCCTCGGGGTGGACGGGCTGCGGCCGCGCCGGCCGCTCGACCGTGACCGGACCGGCGGCCAGCGCCGCGACCGCGTCGGGCCGGCGGGCCCGGCCGTACGCCCCGACCCGCGGGGCGGCGGCCTCGAAGCCGGTGACCAGCGCCCGCGGCAGATAGCCGGTCTCGACGGGCGGCTGCCAGCCCTCGCGGCGCCGGGCGAGCGCGGCCAGGGCCAGCGGGAGGAGGGGGAGTAGGGAGCGCGGGGCCGGGGCGGGGCCGCCGCCGGGGGTGGTGGCGCCGAGTTCGGCGTACGGGAGCAGCAGCGCGGCCAACTCCTCGCGGAAGGCCTCCCGGTCGCCTTGGGCCAGGGCGCGCAGCGCGCGCAGCCCGGCGCTGTGCGGGTGGCCCGCGAGGTCCTCCGCGCTCCCGGCCTGGCGGTCGGCGATCCGGGCGAGTGCGGTGTCGAGCGCGGCGAGCTTCTCCCCGCGGGTCGGCGGGACCTTCTGGTACTCCCTGCCGATGTCGCCGCTCACATAGGCGAGCAGACCGTTGATCAGCTCGCCCGAGGGCGTTCCGGCGCTGTCCCGCTGGGGCTCCCTGCGGGCGAAGTGGAAGGCCTCGCCGTGGAGTTCGGTCTTGTCGACGAGAACGGCGAGGCAGAAGGCCTCGATCCACCGCTCGGCGCTGACCGGCTCCGGGAGCCCGTCGGGTTCGGCGTCGTAGCGCAGGCCGAAGTCCGCGTAAGAGGTCAGGAAGACGTCGAACGGTACGCGCGGGTAGTACGCGCCGTAGGCCACGGCTCCGGCGGCGGCCTCGGCGGCGTCGCCGAGCGCGGCCTTCGCTTCCGCGGTGTCGAGAGCGGGCACCTCGACCGAGAGGGCGCCCAGGTAGTCGAGGAACTCCCGTGCGATCAGCCACCAGGTGTGGCCGGTCACCGGACCGGCCTTCGCCAGGGAGTGGACCTGCCCGCCGATCCGTCGGCCGAAGTCAGCACGGGCCGCCGACAGCGCGGCCCCGTCCACCTGGTGTCGCTCGATCCGCACTGCCGTCCGCTCCCCTTGCTCTGCCTCTACCGCGCCCCCAGGCTAAAGGGGCGTGCGGTGAGGCAGCCCGGCGGGTGGCCGTTCTCCGTGCGGCTACCGCCAGCCGTAGCGCTGGCGCAGGCGGTCGACCACCAGTTGGAAGCGGCCCCGGTCCAGGGCGCAGGCCTCGCGCCGCATGCCCGCCTCGTGCACGCGCAGCACCCGGTCGACGTCCACCCAGGACTCCCGGCCCGCGCTGTCCCACGGACCGGTGCCGATGGGCACCCACTCCCGGTCGCGGTCGTGCCTCTTGCTGGACAACTGCACCGCGAGCAGCGTCCGTCCGCCCGGCTCCCGCGCCACGACCAGCACCGGGCGGTCCTTGCCGCGGCCGTCGTTCTCCTCGTACGGGACCCAGGTCCAGACGATCTCGCCGGGATCCGGATCGCCGTCGGGGTCGGGCGCGTAGGAAGTCCGTACGGGTCCGATGGCGCGCGGATCGGCCTCGGTGGTGGCGGTGTGGCCGTCGCGGCCGGGCTGGTCGGCGCGGTGGTTGCCGTGGGGGGAGAGGGCCGTCATCCGGGTGAGGTTAGCGGGTCGGGGTTCCGCTTGCCCGGCACCCGCGGCCGGCCGTCGCGGTTACGCGGTGACCAGGGCCATGACGAGGCCGTCGTAGCCCTTGCTGCCGACGGTCTGCAGGGCGGTGGCAGTGAGCCGGGGGTGCTCGGCGATCAGCTCGGTGAACGTACAGCGGATCGGCGTTCATCAACAGCCGTTGTGGGGGCTCTGGCGCCGAGGCGGAGACCGACGCGGTGACGGGTCCCGGAGCGGGACTGGCGCGTAAGGTGCCCGGATGGTCGGGATTCCGGAGGCGTTCGCGCGGTGCACGCTGGAGCGCGAGCGAGGCGCCGGGGCGGCATGGACGGCGGCTGGGCCGCCGTCTCGCCGTCCCCGCGCCGCCCGGCCTGCCCCGGCTGCGGGAGCGGGCCGACGCCTGGGAGGAGCGGTTGCGCGAGGACGCCGGAGCGCTGCCGCACTTTCTGCCGTGCCACGTGGTGGGCGCCGCGGTGGCGGCCGTCGACCCCAAGGGCTGCGCGGGAGACCCCGCCTATGACGGCGGCACCCTGCTCAAGGCGCGCACACCGGCCCTGCTCCAGTCCGACGACCTGGGCAGGGCCGTCTACCGCGTCCTGGACCTGTTCGCCGAGGCCGCCGAACTCGACCGTGAACGCGTCCGGCGCTGGGCCCAGTTCCATGCCGTGCAAGCCGCGTTCGGGGGCCGCCGCCATGGGTTCCGGATCGCCCGCAGCGGGCCGCGACGGGACTTCCTGACCGCCTTCGTCGGGCATCTGGCCGAGTTGCTCACGGACGGGGCGTGAGCCGAGGGCTACCGGCTCCCGCAGTTCCCGGCCCACTGCTCGGCCCACTCCCCGGCCCATCGTCCGGCCCATCCCTCCGCCGACTCCACCTGCGCCGCGAGGCTCAGCAGTGTGGGCTCGGAGTCGCCCGGGCCCAGCAGCTGGGCTCCGACCGGCAGGCCGTCCTCCGTGAAGCCCGCCGGGATGTTCACGCCCGGCCAGCCCAGGACGTTCCACGTCCAGGCGTACGGACAGGCGGCGATCATCGCCCGGTCCGTGGCCATCGCCCCCAGGCCGGACAGTGCTCCGATCCGCAGGGGCGGGGTGGCCGTCGTGGGGGTCAGGACCACGTCGAAGCGGTGGAAGATCTCCCCGACCCGCCGGCGCAGGACCGACTCCGCCCGCCGGGCCGCCCGCAGCGGCAGGCCGCCCAGGATCCGGCCCGTCCGCACCGCCTCGTGCGTACGGGGGTCCAAAAGCGCGGCATCCGGGACCCGCGACACCCAGTCCCGTACGCCGCTCGTAGCCCGGGGCACGAAGGTCAGACCGATCGGCCCGTAGCGCGGGTCCTCCGGGACCACCTCGTGCCCCAGCGACTCCAGCCGCCCCGCCAGCCGCTCCACCGCCGAACGGACCTCCGGGTCCAGCGACTTGGGCGTCGCCGTGAACGGCATCGCGAACGAGAGCGCGATGCGCAGCCGGCGCGGGGTGCGACGGGCCGCCTCGACGGCCGAGATGAGGGCCGGGCGGTGCAGGTCCTCGGGGTGCGGACCGCTCGCGGCGTCCAGCAGCAGCGCCGCGTCGGCGACGGTGCGGGCCAGTACGCCGTTGACCGTGAGCCCGTGGAAGGACTCCGGCTCCGGCCAGGTGGAGATGCGCCCGCGCTGCGGCTTCACGCCTATCAGGTGCGTCCATGAGGCGGGGATGCGGACCGAGCCGGCGCCGTCGGAGCCGAGCGCCGCCGGGACCAGCCCGGCGGCCACCGCGGCCGCCGAGCCGCCTGAGGAACCGCCGGGCGTGTAGGCGGGGTTCCACGGGTTGCGGGTCGCACCGAAGGCCCCGCCCTCGGTGAACGGCCACTGGCCCAGCTCCGGCGTCTGGGTCTTGCCGACGATCACCGCGCCGGCCGCGCGCAGCCTGCGGACCGCCTCGCTGTCGGCGGTCTTGGCGGGGAAGTCCCCGGCGCAGCCGAAGAAGGTCCGCTCGCCGGTCACGTCCATGTCGTCCTTCACGGCGAGCGGGACCCCCAGCAGCGGAAGCCGCTCGCCCGCGGCCAGCCGCCGGTCCGCGGCGTCCGCCTCCGCGAGGGCCGCCTCGGCGCGCACGGTCCGGAAGGCGTTCAGCTCCGGCTGGGCGGCCGCGATCCGGTGCAGCGAACACTCCGTCAATTCCCGGGCGGAGACGGTTCCTTCGGAAAGGGCCGCCACCATCTCCACCAGGCTCGCGGGCCCGCCGGGGCCGTACCCGGAACCGGAGCCGTACCCGGAGCCGCCGGCGGCCGGTCCGGCCGCCGGGACCGTTGACGCTGAAGGATCACACACCGCGACCACTCCCCCTTACCGATCGGTAGGGAGACCGTAGTGGGGAGTGGCGGGGATGACTAGGTGCACCCCCCCAGCCCTGGGATCAGGCCGAAGTTCGCGGGGGGGCGCGCCGCCCTGTCGCGACAGCGGGGTGCGACGGAGCGCGACAGGGCGACGGCACGACGGGGGACACGAGACGGCGTGCCGGGCGAAGAGGGTGCGAGGCAGGCATTACACGTGTCAATGAATCGTTCAACCACTGTGTGGCATTCGATTCAGGCCATCCGCCAGACCCCCGCCGCGACCGGTCTGGAAAAATGCCACGGCAATGTCCCAGTCATCGAAATCGCCGAAGCCGCCGGTGCCGAAATCGCCGAAATCGCCGAAACCGGCGGCCGCTTCCGAAGCCGGATCCGTCGTGCCGCCGCCCGCATCGCCCCCGCCGCCGCCCGTGCCGACCAGCGCCGACGTGGCCCGGCTCGCGGGGGTGTCGCGCGCGACGGTCTCGTACGTCCTGAACAACGCGGAGGCCGTGCGCATCAGCGAGCCGACCCGCCGCAAGGTGCGCGCGGCCGCCGAGGAACTCGGCTACGTCCCGCACGCGGCGGCCCGCAGCCTGCGCGCCGGACGCACCCGGATCGTGCTGCTGCCCACCTCGCACGTGCCGATCGGGCCGCTGTACAGCACCTTCCTCAACGAACTCCAGTGGGCGCTGCGCCGGCTCGACTACACCGTGGTCCAGTACGGGAGCCTCGGCCTCAGCGGTGACGAGGCCGCCCGTGCCGTCTCGGCGCACAACGTGGCCACCCTCAAGCGGGCCGGGGCCCGCGCGGTGATCGCCATGGGGCCGGTCGGCGTGCCCGGAGCGCACGCGCTGGTCATGAACCAGGAGGAGGTCGGGGCCCGCGCCGCCGCCCACCTGATCGCACGCGGCCGGCGCCGGATCGGCGTGGTCGTGCCCGAGGAGGACGGGCTGGAGCTGTTCTCCGGGCCCCGGCTCGCGGGTGCCCGACAGGCGGCGGGGGCCGCGGCCGGTCCCGCGGTGGGGATCGAGGCCCTGCCGATGGCCTACTCCGAGGAGTCGGCCGCGGCGCTCGCGGCCCGCTGGCGCGGACTCGGGCTGGACGCCGTCTTCGCGTACAACGACGAGTACGCGATGCTGCTGATGCGGGCCCTGCAGGACGAGGGGCTGCGCGTCCCCGAGGACGTGGCCGTCATCGGCGCCGACGACCTGCTCATCGGCCGGCTACTGCGGCCCCGGCTGAGCACGGTGCAGATCGAGCTGCCGACCGGTGACCACCTGGCCTCGCTCGTGGACCGCGCGGTGCGCGAACCGTCCGAGGTCACGCAGCGGCACGACCTGATGACGGCCGCGGCCGTCCACCGCGAGTCGACCTGACGCGCCGGCGCACCGGGCGCGTCTTCCGGAGCGACCGCGGGGCCCCCGTGCAGCGGAGATCGCTTCCAGAACACTCCACCGGGCGCCGTTGACAGGCGGTGACCTGCGGACGGAGACTGCGGGCGCGTCCCACCGGGCGCGCACGGGGGCGTCCCGCGGTGCCCACCCACGCACCGGAACGCCACCGCCCGTACGGATCCGCCCAGGAGCGAACCCATGAGCATCCGCACCGTCCGCGACGTCTACGTCGTCGACGCCGTCCGCACCCCCATCGGCAAGTTCGGCGGGGCCCTCGCCGGAGTCCGGCCGGACGACCTCGCCGCGCACGTGGTCCGCGCGCTGGTGGACCGTACGCCCGACCTCGATCCGGCGCGCATCGACGACGTCGTCTTCGGCGACGCCAACGGCGCGGGCGAGGACAACCGCGACGTCGCCCGGATGGCGGTCCTGCTGGCAGGCCTCCCGGTGAGCGTCCCCGGGGTCACCGTCAACCGGCTCTGCGGCTCGGGCCTCGAAGCCGTGATCCAGGCCGCCCGGGCCATCGCGCTCGGCGACGCCTCCGTCGGCATCGCGGGCGGCGTCGAATCGATGACCCGCGCCCCCTGGGTGGTGCAGAAGCCCGAACGCACCTTCCCGGCCGGCCACCAGCAGATGTGGTCCACCACGTTGGGCTGGCGGATGACCAACCCGCGGATGCCCGCCGAGTGGACCGTGTCCCTCGGCGAGGGCGCCGAACTCGTCGCCGACAAGTACGCCGTCACCCGCGAGGCGCAGGACGCCTTCGCCCTGGAGAGCCACCGCAAGGCGGCGGCGGCCTGGGCCGCCGGTCTGTACGACGGCGAGGTCGTGCCCTACGAGGGCGTGGACCTCGTACGGGACGAGTGCATCCGTGAGGGTTCCACACCCGAGGCGCTGGCCCGGCTGAAGCCCGCCTTCCGGACGGACGGCCGGGGCACGGTCACGGCCGGCAACGCCTCCCCGCTCAACGACGGGGCCGCGGCACTGCTGTTGACCGACGAGGCCGGGCTGGCCGCCACCGGCCGGGAGCCGCTCGCCCGGATCAGCGCCTCCGCCGTCACCGGAATCGAGCCCCAGCTCTTCGGGCTGGGCCCGGTGGACGCCGTCCAGCAGGCGCTCGGCAAGGCGGGCCGCGGGTTCGGCGACCTCACCGCCTTCGAGCTCAACGAGGCGTTCGCGGCCCAGGCGTTGGGCTGCCTCGCGGCCTGGCCGGAGTTGGACCCGGACGTGGTCAACCCGCGCGGCGGCGCCATCGCGATCGGCCACCCGCTGGGCGCGTCGGGAGCCCGGCTGGCCGGTTCGGTCGCGCACCAGCTGGCGGCGGCGGGCTCCGGCACCGGCATGGCGGCGCTGTGCATCGGGGTCGGCCAGGGCATCGCGCTCGTCCTGGAGCGCTGAGGCCCGTCTTGCGGTCAGGCCGCTCGAGGCGATCCTGAACCCGCCCGGGTTCAGGATCGTCGATCGTTTCCGGTCACCGTCACCCGTCAACTGCCCAATAAGTGAACAGAAGTGACGCCTTCGGTCTGGCACGATGGCGCGTGCTGCCGCCCCCCCGAACGCCCCGGCACCCGCCCATCCCCCCCCGGAGGCACCGCGCCATGCCGCTCCTCGATCCGACGCTCTGGCAGGACGGACCCACCCTCACCGGCGGCGAGGCACCGGTCGTCGAACCCGCCACCGGGCGCACCCTCGCCACCATCGGGCTCGCCGCGCCCGCCGATGTCGCCGAGGCCGCCGTACGGGCCCGGGCCGCGCAGTACGACTGGGCGCGCACCACCCACCCGGAGCGGGCGGCCGTGCTGCGCCGCGCCGGGGACCTGTTCGCCACGCACGCCGAAGAGCTGCGGGAATGGCTGGTGCGGGAGTCCGGCTCGATCCCCGGCAAGGCCGACTTCGAGCTGCACGTGGCCGCGCAGGAGTGCTACGAGGCCGCCGCGCTGGCCTCCCGCCCGACCGGGCAGGTGCTGCCGAGCGAGGCGCCCCGGCTCTCGTTCACCCGACGGGTGCCGGCCGGGGTGGTCGGGGTCGTCGCCCCGTTCAACGCCCCGCTGATCCTGTCGATCCGCTCGGTGGCGCCCGCGCTGGCCCTCGGCAACGCGGTGCTCCTCAAGCCGGACCGGCGCACCGCCGTGTGCGGGGGCCTCGCGCTCGCCGCGGTCTTCGCCGCGGCGGGGCTGCCGGGCGGCCTGCTGCACATCCTGCCGGGCGGCGCCGAGACGGGGGCCGCGGTCGTCGCCGACCCCCGCGTCCGGGTGGTGTCCTTCACCGGCTCCACCGCCGCGGGCCGCTCCGTCGGCGAACTGGCGGGCCGTCACCTCAAGCGTGCGCACCTGGAGTTGGGCGGCAACTCGGCGCTCGTCGTGCTCCGCGACGCGGACGTCGAGGCCGCCGTGGCGCAGGCCTCCTGGGGCTCCTTCTTCCACCAGGGCCAGATCTGCATGACCGCCGGCCGCCACCTCGTGCACGCCTCGCTCTACGACGAGTACGTGGAGCGGCTCGCCGTACGCGCCGAGGCGCTGGCGGTGGGGGACCCGTACCGCGAGCGGGTCCACCTCGGCCCGCTGATCGACCGCGGCCAGGTGGAGCGCGTCCACGCCCTGGTGGAGGCCAGCACCGCACAGGGCGCCAAGCTGGTCGCGGGCGGCACCCACCGGGACCTCTTCTACCGGCCCACCGTGCTCGCGGGCGTCGGTGACGACACGCCCGCCTACGCCGAGGAGGTCTTCGGCCCGGTGGCGCCCGTACGGTCCTTCGTGACGGAGGACGAGGCGGTGGAACTAGCCGCGGCCGGCCCCTACGGGCTCTCCCTCGGCATCGTCACCCGGGACGCGGCGCGCGGCCTGGACCTGGCCGACCGGATCCCGACCGGGATCGCCCACGTCAACGACCAGACGGTCAACGACGAGGCCGTCGTCCCGTTCGGCGGGGTCGGCGCCTCCGGCACCGGGGCCCGGTTCGGCGGTGAGGCCAACCTGGACGCCTTCACCGAGCTGCGCTGGACCACCACCCGCGCCACCCCGGCGGGGCATCCGTTCTAGGCGCCGTCCGGCCGGGGGCGGAATGATGCGGAGACCTCGTTCGTTCAAGCAGCAGAACGCCCAATCAGGAGGCAGGACACCGTGGCTACAGTCGAGCTCACCAAGGAAAACTTCGACCAGACGGTCAGCGAGAACCCGTTCGTGCTGATCGACTTCTGGGCGGGCTGGTGCCGGCCGTGCCTGCAGTTCGCCCCCGTCTACGAGAAGGCCTCGGAGGCGCACCCCGACCTGGTCTTCGCCAAGGTGGACACCGAGGCGCAGCAGGAGCTGGCCGGAGCCTTCCAGATCACCTCCATCCCCACCCTGATGATCATCCGCGATCAGGTGGCCATCTTCGCCCAGCCCGGCGCCCTGCCGGAGGCCGCCCTGACGGACCTCATCGGGCAGGCCCGCGCCCTCGACATGGACGAGGTGCGCGCCAAGATCGCCGCAGAGCAGCAGGGCGCCGGGGAAACCGGCACGCCGGAGGCCTGATTGCGTGACGCCGCCCCCGGCGGGCGGTGACACTGGCCCGTATGACTGAAGCCGTGGAGTACGACGTAGTGGTCCTCGGCGGGGGCCCGGCCGGCGAGAACGTCGCCGACCGGACCCGCGCCGCCGGGCTGAGCACCGCCCTGGTCGAGAGCGAGCTCGTGGGCGGTGAGTGCTCGTACTGGGCGTGCGTCCCGAGCAAGGCCCTGCTGCGCCCGGTGCTCGCCCGGGCCGACGCCCGGCGGGTGCCGGGTCTGGCGGGCGCCGTGGAGGGGCCGCTGGACACGGCGGCGGTGCTCGCGCACCGCGACTACTGGACCGGGAACTGGAAGGACGAGGGCCAGATCGACTGGCTCGACTCGATCGGCGCCCACGTGTACCGGGGCCACGGCCGGCTGTACGGGGTCCGCAAGGTCGCCGTCACCAGCCCCGAGGGTGAGCACCACGTACTGTCCGCCCGCCACGCGGTGGTGGTCGCCACCGGGACCCGGGCCGTGATCCCCGACGTGCCCGGCATGGCCGCGGCCGGGGCCTGGACCAGCCGCGAGGCGACCTCGGCGCAGGCCGCGCCGGGCCGGCTGCTGATCGTGGGCGGCTCGGTGGTGGCAGCGGAGATGGCCACGGCCTGGCAGGGCCTCGGATCGCAGGTCACCGTACTCGTGCGCGGCTCGGGGCTGCTGCCGCGGATGGAGCCCTTCGCGGGCGAGCTGGTCGCCGAGGCGCTGCGCGAGGCCGGCGCGGTGGTCCGTACCGGCGTGGCCGTCGAGGCCGTCGTACGGGACGGCTCCACCGGCCCCGTCAGCGTGGTGCTGGAGGGCGGCGAGATCATCGAGGGCGACGAGCTGCTGGTGGCGACGGGCCGGGCGCCGCGGACCGAGGACATCGGCCTGGAGACCGTCGGGCTGTCCGGGGGGAAGTGGATCGGGGTCGACGACAGCTGCCGGGTGCCCGGGCACGACTGGCTGTACGCCGTCGGGGACGTCAACCACCGCGCGCTCCTGACCCACCAGGGCAAGTACCAGGCCCGCATCGCGGGAGCCGCCATCGCCGCCCGGGCGGCCGGCGGTGCGCCGGACACCGGCCCCTGGGGCGCGCACGCCGCCACCGCGGACACGCGGGCGGTTCCGCAGGTGGTCTTCACCGATCCGGAGGCCGCCGCGGTGGGGCTCAGCCTGGCCGAGGCCGAAGGGGCGGGCCTCCGGGTGCGCGCCGTCGACTACGACCTGTCCAAGGTCTCGGGCGCCGGGCTCTACGCCGACGGGTACCGCGGCCGGGCCCGGATGGTCGTCGACCTGGACCGCGAGATCGTGCTCGGGGCCACCTTCGTCGGCCCGGGCGCCGCCGAGCTGCTGCACACGGCCACCGTCGCCGTGGCGGGCGAGGTCCCGATCGAGCGGCTGTGGCACGCGGTCCCCGCGTTCCCGACGATCAGCGAGATCTGGCTCAGGCTGCTGGAGGCGTACCGAGGGTAGCCGGGCCGGCGGGCGTGACGGCGCCCCGGCTCGGGCGGCTCGGGCGGGCAGCTCCAGGGCGGGCAGCAGGTGGATCTGCGCGTCCACCCACGCCGGCGCAGCCGCGGGCCGGCCCACTGGCCGAGCCGTCGTCGACGTACTCCCAGCGCCGCACGCCGCCTCCCCCCGTCGTGCGTGATCAGCTGACCGAACGGTGGACGGGCCCTCGGACGACGGGTTCCGGGGGGAGGTGTGCGAGGCGTGTGCGCCTGTTGAATGGCCCTGCCACGCTTCTCGAGCACCGCGCTCGACCGGACACAAGGAGGCATCGCCCGTGATCGTGATCGCCCATCTCAGCGACATCCATCTCGACGGCGGCCCGCGGGCGGCCGACCGCACCCGCGCCGTCATGGAGTACCTCGAAGCGCTTCCCCACGACCTCGACGCCGTGCTGGTGAGCGGGGACATAGCCGACCACGGCGCCGCCGACGAGTACGAGGAGGCCGCCGAACTGCTGCGCTCGCGGCACCCGTTGGTGGTCTGCCCCGGAAACCATGACGAGCGGGCCGTCTTCCGGAAGGTGCTGCTGGGGGAGGGGGACGCGGCGTCCGCGGCCCCGGTCGACCAGGTGGTGCGCGGCGACGGCTTCGTGCTGGCGGTGTGCGACTCGTCCGTTCCCGGCGCGGACCGGGGGTTCCTGGAGGACGCCACGCTGGTCTGGCTGGACGGGGTCCTCGCCGCGACCCCGCGCGAGACCCCGGTGCTGGTCGCCTTCCACCATCCGCCGGTCCCGCTGCACACCCCGTACGTCGACGGGATCCGGCAGTTCGGCGAGGAGCGGCTCGCCGCCCTCGTGGAGCGGCACCCGCATCTGACCGCGTTCTTGTGCGGGCACGCCCACACCGCGGCGGCGACCACGTTCGCCGGGCGTCCGCTGCTGGTGGCCCCGGGGGTGGTGTCCGCCCTGCGGCTGCCGTGGGAGCGGCAGGCGGGGCCGGACCACCACGTCCACCTCGACGAGCCGCCCGCCGTCGCCTTCCACGTGCTGGGCGAGGACGGGCGGCTGACGACCCACTACCGGGTGGTCGCCGCCCGCCGGTAGCTGCTGCCGTCCCGGGTCCGGGTGAGGTGGCCCGAGGTGATCAGATAGCGCCGCAGCGCCGAGCAGTCCTCGTGCACCGTCCGCAGCGCGTCGTTCACCTCGGGCTCCGTGTACTCCCGGTCCGCCGCGAAGAGCGTCTGCGTCAGGTGGGCGAGCAACTGCTCGCGCCGGGCCGCCTTGCGCGGGATCGCGGTGAGGCGGCCGCCGGCGAAGAGGTCGGAGACGTCGCGGCGCGGTCCGGCCGAGGGCTCTTGATGTTCAGTGCTCTGTGACATGGCAGGGAGCCTCTCCCGGCACCCGCCGCCCGGGCAACGCAATTTCGCCGGCTCCACACAGGACCGGCTCTGGCAGCTGGACCTCTTCCGGCACGTGGGCCGCGGCGACCTGACCCCCTTCACCGGCTCGCGGCGGAGGAAGATCACCGACCTGATCGCCCTGGCCTCCGTCGTCGGCGGCCTGTTCGGCGGCAGAGGCGGCGGCGGGGTCCAGGCCGCGCTGTCCCTGCTGTCCGCGCAGCAGAAACACGGTCCGGAGGAGGGGACCAGGGTCTGGGAGTCCTTCCGCCCGCGCACCGCTGAGGCGGCGGGCCGGGACGACCAGGGCCCGCCGTCCCGGACGGACTCCGGAGCGGCGGGCCGTGGTGCGCGCGGCCTCGGCAGCGTGGGCCGTGGTGCGCGCGAGGCGTGGTGCGCGCGGGTCAGGGGCCGACGGTGATCTGCTGCGCCGGGGCGGTCGTGTCGGTGACGAGGTAGACCGCGTTGAAGGTGGACGTGGTCGCACTCGTCGGGCAGCCGAACCCGCCGGTGACCTTCACCGGTACGGTCGCGTTGGTGAAGGTGAGGCTGGACGGGGCGCCGTTGGTCCAGGCGCCGCCGACGTTGGCCGCGGCCGTGGGCGCGGTGGTGACCGTGCAGGAGGCCAGCCCGGTCGTCTTGACCACGAGGCCGCCGACCGGCACGGTCATGGTCGCGGTGATCGGGGAGCCGTGCTGCATCGACACCGTCCAGGCACCGCTGGTGGTGACCGTCGGGGTCACCCCGGGCATGCTCGAGGTGCAGGAGCTGTACGTCGGCGCCGAGATCGGGGAGGAGACCGGCCCGGCCGCGTTCTGGTTGCCGGGGGCGGCCGGCACCGTGCCGGTGGCCACGGAGACGTTGCAGGTCACCGTCACCGAACCGGCTTTGAGGGTGGCCTTCCCGCTGAGGGTGGCCTTGAAGGCGTGCCCGGCCGGGGTGACGGTGGTCGACCCGGCCGCCGGTAACGGCGCGGCGGCGGCGGAGACCGAGGCCAGGGAGAGGACTGCGGCGGCGGCGGTGCCGAGGGCGAGCGCGGTGCGCGTACGGCTCATGGCTGTGCTCCTTGGGGATCGTGGTGCGAGGGGGTCGTGGGGGAGGGAGCGGCTGACGGGGCGGCTGGGGGGGCAGCGGAAGGAGGGGTGGAGCGGGTCGCGGCGTTCGGCTGCCAGGCGAACATCAGGCCGCCGCCGAGAATGCCGAGCAAGGTGCCGATGAGGAACCCGCCGAGGTTCGACAGCACCAGGGCGGCGGTGGCGATCAGGGTGGTGAGGACGCCCGCGAGGACGCGCTGAGCGGGGGAGAACCAGGCGGTGAGGCCGAGCACGATCATCACGAGGCCCATCAGGACGGACGGGATCCCCGCCACCCCCTGCTGGAGCATGATCTTCAGTGGTGCCAGCGGCAGCAGGCAGATCCACACCCCGGCGAGGAGGGCGAACAGCCCGCCCCAGAACGGCCTGCCGCGCCGCCACCGCCGCCACCGCCGACGGCTCAGAAGCATTCCTTCTTGCCCTTGCTGATGTCCATGCGCAGCCCGGAGAGCTTGAAGGTGCCGGCGTTGGTCGCCCACGCCGTCTGCTGCAGGTCGGTGATGCTGACCGTGTCGGCCTGCTGGGCGAACAGGTCCTGCATCCCCTGGGCGTCGGCCGGACCCTTGTCGAGGGTGGAGGCGTCGCGCCCGATCTCGATGTTGCTGAAGACCGCGTCACCGGAGAGCTGTGTCGCGTCCACGAAGAGGTTGCTCGCCTCGACGGGCTTCTTCTGGCCCGCCGTCAGGTTCAGCGAGATGTCGCCGATCACCGGGAGCGTGGTGACCACCGACTGGCACAGGCTGTTGAGCTTCGCCTCCCGGATGGCGGTGACGGCCACCGGGATGAGCTCCTCGCGGGCGTTGACGTCGACACTGCCGTACTGGGCGAAGCCCTCGCCCTGCAGGCTCTTCGCCGACACCTTGAACTGCTGCCCCGACACCGCGAACGAGGCGGCGAGCGCCCCCTGCGCGAGGGCGATGCCGAGGCCGGCGGTCACGGCCACGGCGGGTACGGTCAGGACGGCGAACCGCCGCCAGCGGACACGGCCGGAGCCGCGGTCTTCGTCGGGTAAGTGCGGGGAATCCGTCATGAGATCGTCCCTTGTGATCGGCTGTGCACCGTTGTTACCGACGAGTTGAATGTAAGAGTGCCAATGGAGGTTGGCAAGGTTGTGCGAGCGCACCCTTTCGGCCGACTCCTACTGCTCCGTACGCAGCAGTTCGGCGACCTCCTCGTCCACCCGGCGGGCCATCGCCCGGGCGAACTCCGTGGTCACGACCTCTCCGGCCACCGGCCGCAAGGCCGTCACCGCCTCCGTGATGTGCTGGAGTTGCTTGGCCGAAAGCCGCTCCAACCCCGCCGGGCCGATCACATGCCGCCGGAACAGTCCGACAAACCGGTCCGCGAGGGCCGCCGCCTGTGCCTGTACGAACTCTCCCGCGTCCAGGATGTCCGCGAGCGGCACCCCCTCGCGCACCAGCGCCAGCGTCGCGTCCAGCAGGCGGGGGCTGCGGTGGGTGACCAGGTCCCCGTCGACCGTGACGTACCCCAGCTCGGCCGCCCGCCGGGTGTCCTCGGCCGTGGCCGCCGGGCCGAACAGCTCCCGCAGCTCGGCCCGGGTCATCGTGACCGGCTCCTCGCGGACCCAGTCCCGGGTCAGCTCCCGCTCCAGGCCCAGCAGTCCGGACAGGCCGCCGCCGCCCTCCCAGGCCTGCAGGAGCTCGGCGATGCCGTTGACCGTGTAGCCGCGCCCCAACAGGTCGCTGATCAGCCGCAGCCGGGTCAGGTGGTCATCGGAGTACCAGGCGATCCGGCCCTCGCGGCGCGGCGGCGGCAGCAGCCCGCGCTCCTGGTAGTAGCGCAGGTTGCGCACCTTGACCCCGGCCGCGCGGGCCACGTCCTCCCGGCGGTAGCGCCCGCCGCCCGCCCCGTCTCCCACCACCTGGCTGCTCACGCGGCAGAGTGTAGGACGTACTGGCAGGTCACATAGGCCGCGGCCGGTCTTCCTTGACCGCCCGCAGGATCACGAACTTGGGCTCGCTCGCGACGACTTCACTGTTGCCGAAGAGCCGCTGCAGGTGGGTGTGGTAGCCCATGTGCCGGTTGGCGACGATCCACAGCTCGCCGCCGGGCCGCAGCACCTTGCGCGACTGCGCGAACATCCGCAGCGCCGTCGCGTCCGTGGTCGCCTGGTGGGAGTGGAACGGCGGGTTGCTCAGCACCAGGTCCACGGAACCGGGGGCCAGCATCGCGACCCCGTCGCCGACGTGGAACTCCGCCGTCCGCCGGCCCTCGCGGATGTTCGCCCGGTACGTGGCCCGCGCCGAGGCGAGTGCCTGGAAGGACTCGTCCGTGAAGACGACCTCGGCGTCCGGGTCGTGGGCCTGCACCGCCGTGCCGACGACGCCGTTGCCGCAGCCCAGGTCCACGACGCGGGCCCCGTCGGTGTTGGTCGGCAGGTTCTGCAGGAAGAAGCGGGTGCCGACGTCGAGCCGGTCGGCGCAGAAGATCCCGGCGTGGTTGACGACGGTCAGCCCGGAGGCGTACCCGGCGTCCTCGTCCACCGTGTACGTCACGGGCCACGGCCCGGGGGCCGCGGGCCGTGCGGCGTCCGGCGTACCCGGCGTACCGGGCGTACCGGGCGTGCCCGGCGTACTCGGCGTACAGAAGATCAGCCGCGCCTTCTTCTCGGCGAGGGAGGTCTTCGTCGGACCCAGGATCCGCTCGAAGAGCCGCAGGGTGGAGGTGTGGATCTCCTTCACCATGCCGGTGCCGACGACCACGGTGCCGGCGTGGACGTGCGGGGCCAGCCGGTGCAGCTGGTCCTCCAGCAGCGCCAGGCTCTTGGGCACCCGCACCAGCAGCACGTCGATCTTCTCGGGCGGCGGGTCCTGCGTGGTCAGCAGGGTGACCGTCGCCTTGGAGGTCCCGATCCCGTTACGGTCCAGGTTCGCGGCGGTGGCGGAACGGGTGAGGGAGGAGTCGGTGATCTGCGTCGGCCGGTACGCGGCGAGCGCCGTGGTCAGCGCCCCCCAGCGGTCCCCGAGGACGGTGATCTGCCCGGCGCCGGCCAGGTCCACCGGCCCGCGCTCGCCGGTACCGGCGTCGAGATGCCGCAGCAGGTACTCGTCGGCGGCGTCCCAGGCGCGGAGCCGGTCGCGCGGGTCCTCGGGGAAGCGGGTGAGCTCGTAGGAGCCGTAAGGCGTGGTCAGGCGGTTCATATGGGACCCAGGCTAACCGAGCCGGAGCCCGGCCCCCGCACGCGCCGGGCCGGGCGGCCCGCTAGTCCTCGAACTCGCCCGCCATCGCCGCGGCCATCCGCAGGTAGGGACGGGCCTCGGCGGCCCGCCCGGCGCGCTCCAGCGTGCGACCGAGCATCAGCTGTGCGTAGTCCTCCACGGGCCAGCGCTCCAGGATGGCGCGCAGCTCCCGCTCGGCCCGGGACAGCTGGGCGGAGTGGTAGTAGGCGCGGGCCAGCAGCAAGCGGGGCGCCAGCTGCTCCGGGGCCTCGGCCGCCAGCGGGTCCAGGATGCGGGCGGCCGTCGCGTACTCCTTCGCCTCGAAGAAGAGCCGGGCCCGCGCCCAGCGCTCGGCTGCCGTCCCGTGCTCGAAGTACGACGTACTCGTCGCGCTCATCGCGTCCCTTCCGTCCTTACCGCACTCAAGTCGATGTCCGCTGCCTCCAACACGCGGGACCGGGGGAACATTCCACTGACCGGGGCCGCCTCCCCGCCGTTAGGTTGGGGGCATGAGCAATCTCGATCGCCAGTCCGCACTCTCCGTCTGCGGCGGCCGCGGCTTCGTCGTGGCCGAACCGGTACGCGAGCTCCTCAGCCCGCGCACGGTCAAGCTCGGGGAGTCCACCGAGGTCCGACGACTCCTGCCGAACCTGGGCCGCCGCATGGTGGGCGCCTGGTGCTTCGTGGACCACTACGGCCCGGACGACATCGCGGACGAGCCCGGCATGCAGGTCCCGCCGCATCCGCACACCGGACTCCAGACCGTGAGCTGGCTCCACGAGGGCGAGGTGCTGCACCGCGACAGCGTGGGCAGCCTGGCGACGATCCGCCCGCGCGAGCTGGGCCTGATGACCTCCGGCCGGGGCATCAGCCACTCGGAGGAGAGCCCCCGCCCGCACGCCCGCCTCCTGCACGGCGCCCAGCTGTGGGTGGCCCTGCCCGACGCCCACCGCGACGTGGAACCGCACTTCCAGCACCACGCGGAGCTCCCGCGGGTCACCGCCCCCGGCCTGACCGCGACGGTCATCCTGGGCACCCTGGACACGGCCACCTCGCCCGGTACGGCGTACAGCCCGATCGTCGGCGCGGACCTGACCCTCACGGCGGGCACCGAAACCCGCCTTCCGCTCGACCCGGACTTCGAGTACGCGATCCTGTCGATGTCGGGCGAGGCTAACGTCGACGAGGTCCCGGTCCTCCCGGGCTCGATGCTCTACCTGGGCTGCGGCCGCACCGAACTCCCGCTGCGCGCAACCTCGGACGCAAGCCTGATGCTCCTGGGCGGCGAGCCGTTCGAGGAGGAGATCGTGATGTTCTGGAACTGGATCGGCCGGTCCCAGGAGGATATCGCAACGGCCCGCGAGGACTGGATGAACGGCACCCGCTTCGGCGAGGTGAAGGGCTACGACGGCCCTCCGCTGCCGGCTCCAGAGCTTCCCACAACTCGCTTGAAACCCCGAGGCCGTGTGCGCTGATTCGGAGATGCCGCCGAGCAGGGCGCCGACCGCGCTGACCGCCTGACCGTCCTCGTCGCCTGGTCGTATCCGAGCGCAACGGTCGTGTTGTGGATCGCGGCCGCGGTCCTGGCCGCCTTCGCCGTGCGCGAGTTTCTCGACGACGCCAGCGCGAAGAACGTCGGAAGGCGTCGGCATGGCGGTGAGAAGGAACCGCTGCCCTCATGCACACGCCCCGGGAAAGCGAGCGGGGCCGGTGGCTTCACCCGCACCGCGTGCGTCTGCCCCTGCTGGTACGAGGCTGGGGTTACGAACCGCCTCCCTGCACCGCTTCAGCGTCCCGCCGCGCGGGCAGGGTGCCCAGGCGGTGGGCCAGGGGCGTTTCCTGCGCGAGAACGGCGCCCACGGTGATGCTCACGGCGACCGCCGCGCAGACCACGATCAGCCACGACAGGAGGGTGAAGACCGGGCCCAGCGATCCGTACTCGGCCAGCGTCCGGTTGAGCGCCGCCGGCATGTAGAACTGGGCGCTGACCGACAGGGCGGTGACGGCGAGCGCCGTGAGCACGGCGCCGGGCAGCAGCGGGGGCCAGCGGACGGCACCTGCCAGAAGCAGGTGCTGGCTCCACCACCACAAGGCCGTCTGGCACAGCAACGTGAGGGGAGCGCCCAGCCACAGCCCGACACCGAACCCGCCACGCAGTGGGGCCTGCAGCACCAGGACGGCCAGCCAAACGGCGATCCAGACGAACCAGCGCCACGGGGCGACCTTCGTTCCTCCCTTGGGAACCTGCCAAGCCCGCTTGCACAACCGCTGCATCGCACGGCTCACCGCCGTGGCGGAGAGCACCACCATCAAGGACCCGATGATGCCGGTGGTCTCCTGCAAGGACTGGGTGCCGGACTGGTAGACCTGCTCCAGTTGGTGGTCCGCGGCACCCTTGAGCCCGAATACGGCGCGCACGGATGCGAGGAGCTGGTTCCGCACGCCCTGGGGTGCGAAGGAGCCGAACACGAAGAGAAGCGGGACCGCGGTCAGGAAACACTGGGCTGCCAGCCTGGTGGCGGCATCCAGAACGTTCACCGAAAGCATCCGAGCGGTCAGATGCGCGATAACAGGGAAGCGGACTTCCGCGCCCCGTTGCAGGCGCCGCCCGCTCGCCGTCACGTCGTGGGACCTGGCCCGCCACCAAGACGGCCGCAGGATCCCACGCCGACCGGCGGCGTGTGCTGCGTGGCCTTGCGCCGCGGCGACCCCGTCCGCCTGGTCCGCCCCGTCCATGCGACGGTTTCCCGGCTCCATGTCCGGCATCAGGAGGGCCGCAGGGCGCCGATGTCCTGAGGTGTGCCGGTCGCCCTCATCGGCGTTCCTCCAGAAGGCGACCTGGTGCGGGTTCTCACTCGTACAGGGTGCGGGACGGTGCCCTGCTCAGCACCTCGGGGAGACGACGGTGGCGGCAGGGTGTGTCCCATGGGTGACGTGTCCACGGGTCGGCCAGCAGGCCGAAAGTCCGGCCGGTGCCGACCGCTTCCCCCGCCGCGTCATCAAGGGCGGCTCGCACCTGTGCGCCCCGAACGACCGCCTGGGCTACCGCCCGCCGCCCGCCAGGGGCAATCGGCAGACAGCGCGACCCGCAATCCTGCCTTTCGCTGCGTGCGTCGCTGATCGCGCCTCGGCGAACGAACCCCGCCCGACTCCGCGCCTACGCTGCCCCGCAGCCCCACACCCCTCCGGGTGTCCGTATCCGGGTCGCCCACCCGGACCAACCCACTGATAATTGACTTCATGACCCAGAGAACCGCAAAAGCGCACGGACCGTCCACCTTGACGGTCAAGGGGCGGGACATGCGGCTGCGCACCATCGGCTTCGTCGTCCTGGCCGGGCTGGCCATCTGGTTCATCGCGGCCAACACCGGATCGGTCACCATCAAGCTCTGGATCCCCACCGTGACGCTCCCCCTGTGGATCGTCCTGACCGTCACTCTGCTCGTCGGCGCTCTTCTGGGCTTGATCATGGCCCGCCGCCGCGCCCGGCGATCGGAATAGAGGCACCACAATCGCCGGGCGCGGGCGGCTAGGCTTGCGTGAAACAGCAGGTCACCTGCCCCTCACGCCTGCCCGGCCCGAGCCTTCTGCCACATCCTTCAGCCCGGTCGGTCAGTGGTGTCGGCCGTGAGGGCCAGCGCGGTGGCCTCGAGGCCGACACTGTGGCTCCCCTTGACCAGGACGATGTCCTCGGCGCCCAGGACGCCCGCGAGGGTGCCGGGGACGCCGTCGCGGTCGGGGGTGCGGATCACCCGCAGGTCCGGATTCTGGCGGCGCGCGGCCTCGGCCAGCGCCTCGGCGTGGTCGCCTCCGACTGCCACCAGGACGCGGACGCCGGAGTCGGCGACGAGCTTGCCGACCTGCCGGTGCCCGTCGAGGGCCTCTTCGCCCAGTTCCTTCATCTCGCCCAGCACCGCGACCGTGCGCCGTCCACCGGCCATCGCCGACAGCGCGGCCAGGGCCACCGCCATCGAATCGGGGTTCGCGTTGAACGCGTCGTTCACGATCTTCATCCCGTCGGGGCGGGTCAAGACCTCCATACGGCCGGTGGTCAAGTTCTTCGCGGCCGACAGCCGCTCGGCCACGGCCCGCAGGCCGGCGCCCAGGCCCAGGGCCACGGCTGCCGCCGCGAGGGCGTTCATGACGTGGTGCCGGCCGTGCAGTCCCAGGCGCACCCCCGCGTGCTCCTCGCCGTGGTGGAGGGTGAAGGAGGGACGGCCCTCGGAGTCGAGCTGCACGTCGTCGGTCCACACGTCCGCGCCCTCACCCCGGCCGAGGCCGAAGCGCAGGACGCGGGCGCGGGTCTTGGCGGCCATGGCCGCGACGAGGGCGTCGTCGGCGTTGAGGACGGCGAGGCCGTCGGCGGGCAGCGCCTGCACGAGTTCGGACTTGGCCTCCGCGATGGCCTCCCGGCCGCCGAATTCTCCGACGTGGGCGGTGCCGACGTTGATGACCAGCCCGACCCTCGGCGGGGCGATGGTCGTCAGGTTCGCGATGTGGCCCCTGCCCCTCGCGCCCATCTCCAGCACCAGGTAACGGGTATCGGGGGCGGCGCGAAGCAGGGTGACGGGCAACCCGATCTCGCCGTTGAACGACCGGTCGGTGACCGAGGTCGGCCCCAGCACGGGAAGGACCTGGGCCAGTAGGTCCTTCGTGGACGTCTTGCCCGCCGAGCCGGTCAGGCCGATCACGAGCGGGTCGGGGAGCTGGGCGAGAGCGTGGCGGCCGAGCGCGGCCAGGGCCTCGATCACGTCCTCCACGACGATCGCCGGGACGCCGACCGGGCGGGCGGCCAGCACCCCGACCGCGCCCGCCGCCACGGTCTGCGCGGCGAAGGCGTGACCGTCTACGCGCTCGCCGGCGAGGGCGGCGAACAGAGTGCCGGGGACGGCTTCACGGGAGTCTGTGACCACCCCGGCCGTCATTCGGGCGGCCCGGTTGGCCACGTCGGCCAGGCGTCCGTTGGTGATCTCTGCGATCTCGCCGAGCGAGAAGGGCAACATGTGCATGACTCCCTTGTACAGCGCTCCCCGGCGGAGGACCGGGAGGTGGGAGAAGTGACAGACCTTGGTCGCGTAGCGCTTGGTCATCAGTTCTGCCCGCAGCCGCCGATGAGGGGGCGGCACCAGAAGCGGTCGGTGCCGCATTGGTGACGGGAGTCGTCCAAGTCGGGCGGTTGTTCGGGCAGGATGACGGGCTGGTCCGCATCTCGGTCACCATCACCGAGACCGGCCGCGCGGCGAGGTCCCGGAGCCGAGGCGGCCGGCGGAGGTGCTCCTCGACAACCGGAGGTGATCGCCGCGCGGACCCATCCGCAAGGTGCGGCCGAGGGCTGTGAGGTCTTGGCGTGCACGGTGGTCCGCCCGGCAGCAGGCGCCTCGGGGGCGTGTCACTCCGGATCGTTCCGGATGCCCTGGTCGGGGCTGCCCGCTCTACCGTGACGACGGCGCCCGCCAGACCGACCTGTCCGGAGCCCGGGGAGCAGCGATGCCGACGACGGCTACGACCGACCGACCGACTGCCGCAGTGCTCGGGCCTCAGGAGCGCGAGTTGCTCTCCGCGATCGGTTGCGGCATGCGGGACGACGAGGTCGCCGCCGCGCTCGCCATCCCCGAGGACGCCGTGGCCCACCGCCTCGCGCGGATCCTCGTGAAGCTCGGACTGCGTGACCGGGCCGCCGCGATCGTCCACGCCTTCGACTGCGGGCTGGCCGTCCCCGGACGCGGCCCCCGTCCACAGCCGGTGCGGACGGTGGCGCGGACCGCCGCCGGCCGGGCGCCCGGACCGAAGGTACGGATCTGCGTGCTCGGTCCCCTGCAGGCGTGGCGGGACGGGCGGACGCTGAACCTGGGTCACCTGCGGCAGCAGGCCGTGCTGGCGGCGCTGGCGCTGTGCGAGGGGCGGCCCCTCAGCCGGCAGGAACTGCTCGACGACGTGTGGGGGACGGAGCCGCCGGCCGCGAACGTGGTCCCGGTGTACATCTACCGGTTGCGCAAGACCCTGCGCACCGGCGACGGTCCGGACTCCGTCATCGGGCACGCCCGGCGGGGCTACCAGCTGGTCCCCGGCGCGGTCGACGTGGACGTGGCACGCATGGAGGAGCTCGTCGCCGACATCGGGACGGCCGAACGGGCGGGCGAGCCGGCCGAGGCGGTCCGCCTGTGCGCCCAAGCCCTGGGGCTGTTCCGCGGGGAGCCCCTGGCCGGGTTACCCGGGCCGCTCGCCGAACTGGAGCGGCTGCGACTCACCGAGCGCAGGATCGTCCTCGTGCAGCGGAAGCTGGACTGGCAGCTGCGGCTGGGCCAGGATGCGGAGGCGATCGCCGAGCTGTTCGCCCTGTCCGCGGCGCACCCCCTGAACGAGCCGTTGGCCGCGATGCTGATGCGGGCGCTGTACCGCAACGGCCGGCAGGCGGACGCGTTGACCGTGTTCGACCGCGCCCGCCGCCGTCTGGCCGACGACCTGGGGGTGGCCCCGAGCCGGATGCTGCGGCTGACTCACCAGATGATCCTTCGCGGTGACGAGGCCGGCCTCGGCCTCGCCCCCTCGGCCGGGCCGGCTCGGCCGTGATTACGCGGGATACCAGGCGCCGTTGTACCACTGCTCGTTGGCGCTGTCGTTGTGGTGATCCATGTTGAAGTCGTGGGGGTAGTTGTTCATGTGGTTCCCCGGGTAGGTCCAGATGCCGGCGGACTCGTCGCAGACGTAGTCCCAGTGGCAGATCGTCTTGACCGGCACGTTGCCGAAGAACCGGTCGGCGCCGGCGAGCGGAGCGCCCACGAAGCCGCCGAAGGGCACGGCCCCGCCATTGGCGCCGGGCGGCCCCTGGCGCTTGGGGTCCGAGATGAGAACGGCGTTGACGTTGCCGAACGTCTGCCAGTTCTCGGTGACCCAGATGTGCACCACCGCGGCGCCCAGGGAATACCCGCCCATTTTGACGTGCTGGTCCGGGCACGCGGCGCGCTGGTCGCGGACCAGCCGGTTCAGCTCGTTCACACCCGCCCGGGCGCTCGCCCCGTTGGGAATCTGGGTGGGGTATCCGACGTGCTGCTGGATGTTGCCGGTGAAGTTGTCGTTGTTCCACGAGCTTCCCGTGCCACCGACGACGATCGTGTAGGTGCCCTCGCACGAAGCGGCCGCCGCGGCCTGCGCGGTGGACCCCTGTGCCAGTGCGATCCCGGCCGTCAGCAGAAGTCCGGCCGAGGCGGCCCCGATCCTTTGTGCTCGCATGCGTTTCCTCCCGTGTGGTCGATACCGGACGACAGTGGCAGCGGCCGATGACATCCCGATGAAATCCCCCTGTTCCATCGGTATTTCATCGCCGCCCTCTACCGTCGGCCGCCGACTGCATTCCGCGGACTTCCCTTCGCGACGGAAAGGCAACCCATGGCAGGAAACGGCTTGTGCCGCGTGCTCACCAGACTGGCCTTCGTGGCCGGCATATGGGCGTTGGTCGTCGGGATGACGGCCTCGGCCGCCCTCGCTCAACGCGGATCCGTTCCGGGCCCGGACGATGAACGGTGGGGAGTAACCCGGTACTTCAGCGGCCCGCAGGGGCTGGCCATTCCGACCGAGCCCTGTGACCCGGCCGGCCCCTCGGCCACCGACGGCATCATGGCCGCCCAGCTCAACCCGCAGCTGAACGGGAAGATGGCCGGCTACCTGGACGCCTACAAGATGTCCTGCGCACGGATGGTCACGCAGGCCGTGAAGGAGCGGGGGCTCAACCCGAGGGCCGCGGCGATCGCCATCGCCACGATCATCGTGGAAACCAGCATGAACAACTACTCCCAGGCCGTTGACCACACCAGCCTCGGCCTGTTCCAGCAGCAGGACTGGTGGGGCAGCCGGGAACAGCGGCTGAACCCGGCCTACGCCACCAACGCCTTCCTCAACGCGATGGAACAGCAGTTTCCGGGCGGCTCGTGGAACAACGAGGAGATCGGCGAGGTGTGCTGGCGTGTGCAGCGGCCGCGTGAGGACTTGAACTACCTGTACGGGGTGCAGGCCGGTGACGCGGTGCTCATCGCCAACGCGCTGTGGTCCGGCATGAGCGGCGGCTCCAAGCACCCGTACGCCCCGGGCCGGGTGGTGTCCGGGAAATCCGCGGACGGGCGGCTGGAGGCTTTTGCCGCCGGCGCCGACGGCGTCTACCACGCCTGGCAGACCGAGGTGAACGGCAACTGGTCCCCGTGGCGGTTCGAGGGGGGTCCGCGCAACGCGCAGTTGGCCGTGGCGGCCAATGCGGACGGCCGGTTGGAGCTGTTCGCGCTGTCGGACAGCACGTTCGACCACATGTGGCAGACCGCGCCCAGTGCGGGATGGTCCACGTGGGCGAACTTCGGCACGGGCGGGTACCGCCTGGCGGCGGGCAACAACGCCGACGGCCGCATCGAGGTGTTCGCTTCGAACGCCGACGGTGTGTTCCACCGCTGGCAGACCTCGCCCAGCGGCGGTTGGGCGAACTGGGACGGCACCGGCGGCGGCCCGGCCAATGCGCGGCTCGCCATGGAGAACGCACCCGATGGGCGACTCGAGGTGTTCGCGCTGTCGGACGCGACGTTCGGGCACCTCTACCAGGCCGGCGTCAATGGCGGCTGGTCCGCTTGGGAGGACTTCGGCGGTGGCGGGCAGGGCCTCGCCGTCAGCTACAACCAGGACGGCAGGCTGGAGGTGTTCGCCTCCAACACCGACGGTGTGTTCCACCGCTGGCAGACCAGCCCGGCCTCGTGGTCGGCGTGGGCGGGTACCGGCGGGGTCTCCAACGCCGAGCTGGCCACGGCGCGGTCGGTCGACGGCCGGGTCGAGGTGTTCGCGATCAACGCGAACACGGCGAGCCACGCCTGGCAGACCGGCCCGAACGCCGCCTACTCGCCGTGGGAGACCTTCGGCACCGGTGGCACCGGGATCAGTGCGGGCAACAACGCCGACGGACGCGTCGAGGTGTTCGGCACCAGTCACCTCGGGGTCTACCACCGGTGGCAGACCGGGTTCGCCACCTGGTCGGACCAATGGACGTGGTTGAACGATTCCGGCCCGCCGATCGGCTAGGACCCGGTTGTCCCGCGGACCGCGCCGGCGGCGGGCGGGACGACGCGGTCGCGACCCGTCGGGCGGCGGCCCCGGTCAGGCCGTCTCTTCCGGATCTTGCCTGACCCGCGCCGCCCGGCAAGATCCGAAAGAGACGTAGCGGCCGCTCCACCACCGGTGACGCCGCCGCCACCCCGGGGCAGGTAGCCGATGTGCTCCCTCCTGTCAGCCCGTAACCTTCCGGGGTCTCCCCGGCCGGTGGCGTTGCTACCTTCCAGATCGCCCGTTGGCACAGACTCCCGACCAGGAGGACATGGTGAGCGCGCAGCACCCCACCCGTAGGAGCATCCTGAAGACCGCCGGCGGCCTCACGGCCGCTCTGGCCCTGGGCAGCGCGGGCGTCCTCGCCGCCGCGTCCACCGCCGCCGCCGTCGGTGACGGCTTCGGCCTGCGCATCGTGGAGCGCGGCGAGGCCGACCACCGCATGTGGTACTACCGGTTCCAGACGAGCGCGATCGGCTGGAACCCGGCCGTCAACGTGCTCCTGCCCGACGACTACCACTGGAGCGGGCGCACCTACCCCGTGGTCTACCTCCTCCACGGAGGCGGACCGGGCCAGGACTTCATCACCTTCGACCGCGAGCGCATCCGCGAGTGGACCGCGGGCAAACCGATCATCGTCGTGATGCCTGACGGCGGACACGCCGGCTGGTACTCGAACCCCGTGAGCTCCAACGCCGGCCCGCGCAACTGGGAGCAGTTCCACATCGACCAGCTGATCCCGTGGATCGACGCGAACTTCCGCACCTACGCGGAGTACGACGGCCGTGCCGTGTCCGGCTTCTCCATGGGCGGTTTCGGCGCGCTGAAGTACGCCGCCAAGTACTGGGGGCACTTCGCCTCCGTGAGCTCCCACTCCGGCCCGGCCAGCCTGCGCCGGGACAGCGGCCTCGTCGTCCACTGGGCCAATGCCACCTCCGGGGTCCTGGACCTGAACGGCGGCACGGTCTACGGGGCGCCGTTCTGGGACGAGGCCCGGGTGAACGCGGACAACCCGGTGCAGCGCATCGAGAGCTACCGCCACAAGCGGGTCTTCCTGGTCGCCGGCACCAGCCCGGACCCGATCAGCTGGTTCGACACGGCCAACGAGACCCAGGTCCTCGCGGGACAGCGGGAGTTCCGCTCCCTCCTCGGCAACGCGGGGATCGCGCACGAATGGCACGAGCTGCCCGGCGGGCACTTCATCCGCCACGACATGCTGCGGCGCGACATCGACGGGATCATCGGCCGGCTCCGCAAGGCGTGACCGGCGCTCCCCGCACCGCACGTCCATCCCACTCACTCACCCCAAGTCTCAGGGGAGGAGCGTCTCGTGCTTCCTGGATCTTCCCGCCGGGCACTGGCCCTTGTTCTCACGGCGGCGGCCGCCCTGCTGCTTCCGGCGCTGGTGCCCGCCGCTCCGGCCGCGGCCCGCACCGCCGGTGCCGCGGCGGCCTGCCCGGCCGCCGGCATGGTGTCCCAGCACTACCACCGCGGCCACAACGGCGTCGACATCGCCAACAGCGTCGGGACGCCGATCCACGCCGTGGGCGACGGCGAGGTGACCATCTCCGGCTACGAGGCCGGCTACGGCCAGTGGATCCGGGTCCTGCATCCGGACGGGCGGATCTCCGAGTACGGGCACATGACCCGCCGGGACGTCTCCGTCGGCGACCGCGTCGTGGCCGGTCAGCAGATCGCCCTGATGGGTTCCGAGGGGAACTCCACCGGCCCCCACCTCCATCTGCGGATCTGGGGGGACCAGTCCGCCTCCTGGGGCATCGACCCAGAGATCCACCTCGCGGAGCGCGGCGTGGTGCTGCCCTGCACTCCGGGAACCGGTCCGCGGCCCCAGCCGCTGGTCCACCCGGCGGAGTCGGGCCGGGTCGTGTCGGCGCGGTCGGCGGACGGGCGTCTCGAGGTGTTCGCCGCCGGGGCCGACGGCATCCACCACGCCTGGCAGCAGGAGGCCAACGGCAACTGGTCGGCCTGGGAGCCCCTCGGCGGGCCCGGCAACGCCGAACTCGCCATCGCGCCCAACGCCGACGGCCGACTGGAACTGTTCGCCCTGAGCGGGAACACCTTCCAGCACCGCTGGCAACTGGCCCCGTCCGGGGGCTGGTCGAACTGGGAGGGCTTCGGCGAGGGCGGCCGCGACATCGCGGCCGGTGTCAACGCGGACGGCCGCATCGAGGTCTACGCGTCCGGCCCGGTCGGCCTCTTCCACCGCTACCAAGCCGCCCCGAACGGCGGCTGGTCGAACTGGGAGCCCACGGGTGGCGGCCCCGCCGACAGCCGCGTGGAGATGGAGAAGTCGCCCGACGGCCGCCTGGAGGTCTTCGCCCTCAACGGCAGCACCTTCCAGCACCAGTACCAGAGTGCCCCCAACGGCGCCTGGTCCCCGTGGGAGACCTTCGGCGGCGGCGGCCACGACCTGACCGTCGACCACAACGCCGACGGCCGCCTGGAGGTCTTCGCCTCCGGCCCGGTCGGCGTGTTCCACCGGTACCAGACCGGCCCCGCCGACTGGTCCGGCTGGGAGCCCACCGGCGGTCCCGCCGACTCCCAGCTCACCAGCGAACGCACCCCCGACGGCCGCGTGGAAGTCTTCGCCATGAACGGCAGCACCGCCATGCACAGCTGGCAGACCGCCGCCAACGCCCCCTTCAGCGACTGGGCCCCCTTCGGCACCGGCGGCACCGAGGTCACTGCCGCCGCCAACGCCGACGGCCGCATCGAGATCTTCGGTACCAACCACACCGGCACCTACCACAAATGGCAGACCGGCTTCGCCACCTGGTCGGAATGGACCTGGCTCAACGGAGCTCCCGGCCCGGCCCGGTAACGACCCGTCTCGCCCGTCCCGCACACGACCCGCGGCCGGCCCTGCCCCGTACGGCACGGCCGGCCGCGCGGGCCTTCCGGAAGGACCGGACCCATGCTTCCGATCAGCAGGCGGAGCCTGTTGCGCAGTGCGGCCGCGGCGGGCGCGCTGCCGTTCCTGGGCGCCGGCACGGACGCCGCCGCGGCCTCCGGGGACGTCCCGCCCCCTCGCCGGGTGGGCGCGGGACCCTTCGCGTACGTCTACGATCCGTCCACCTCCGCCGGCCCGCGCTATCTCAACGACCACACGCTGGTGAAGGCGCGGGGCCGCTGGCACCTGTTCGCCATCGTCGGGCGGAGCGCACCGCGCGGCGAATCCCCGGACAGCGGGGCGGAGACCACCTTCGCCCACGCCTCGGCACCGAGCCCGCACGGTCCGTGGACCACGCACGCCGACGCGCTCACCGTGGACCCGTCCTATTTCGGTGAGGAACACCTGTGGGCGCCCCACGTCGTCGAGGCCGACGGCAGGTTCTGGATGTTCTACGCCGGAGGCGGCGAGAACGGCGCCGCGATCAGCCTCGCCACGTCCACCGACCTGTTCACCTGGACCCGCGAACCGGACGGCCCCCTGTTCCGGGGGCTCGCGGCGCGGGACCCGATGGTGCTGCGGGCCGGCGGCGAGTGGGTCATGTACTACACCGAACTCTCGGGCCCGGGCGGCCGCCACGTCGTGGCCTTCCGGCGCTCCGCCGACCTGCTGCACTGGAGCGAGCCGGGCGTCGCCTTCACCGACGCGAGCACGGACGCGACCGTCTCGGTCACCGAGTCGCCGTACGTCGTCGAACGGGACGGCTGGTACTACCTGTTCATCGGGCCGCGGGGCGGCTACGAGGGCACCGACGTGCTGGCCTCGCGGGACCCGTTCCACTTCGAACTCGCCGGATACGCGGGGCACGTGCCGGGCCACGCCGTCGAGGTGGTGGCCGACGGGGAGGCCTGGTACGCCAGCGCCGCGGGCTGGTTCCGCAACGGGCTGTACGTGGCCCCCCTGGACTGGCGGGACACGCCACCGCCGTGGCAGAGCCCCGACAACCCGGTGGCCGGCCTGGACGCGGACGACCACCTGACACTGTTCGCACTCGACGCCGCCGACCGCTCGATTCTGCGGTGCGTCCAGCTCGACCCGTCCGCCGGCACCTGGTCGCGATGGGAACCCTTCGGGGGGCCGGCCGGTGCGGTTCCCACCCTGGGCCGCAACGCCGACGGCAGGCTGGAGGTGTTCTCGCTCGCCCCGAACGGGGCCAATCTGCACCACCGGGTGCAGCGGCCGGACGGCGGCTGGCAGGACTGGGAGGAGTTCGGCGGCCCGGCCGGCGCCGCACCTGCCGTCGGCCTCGACGCCGACGGCAGGCTGGAGGCGTTCGCCCTCGGCCCCGGCGGCGCCTCCGTCGCGCGGCGACGGCAGAGGTCACCCGGGTCGCCGGCCTGGGACCCGTGGGAGCCCGGCTTCGGCGGGGCGGCGGGCGCGCCGCCGGCGGTCGCGGCCAATGCCGACGGCCGGCTGGAGGTGTTCGCGCTCTCGCCCGGCGGGGCCGGGATCTTCCACCGCTGGCAGGAGGCCCCCGGCGGCCCCTGGGCCGCGGCATGGCACCGGTTCGGCACCGCGGCCGGCGCCGCACCCCGGGTGGCCCGGGACGGCAGCGGCCGACTCACCGTCGCCGCGATCGGGCCGTCAGGCCTGGGCACCTTCACCCGGCGGCAGACCGTGCCGAGCGGCGGCTGGGGCGAGTGGTCGGGGCTGTTCGGCTGGAGCGCGGGCCCCCCGGCGTTCGCCGCCCACGCGGACGGCCGGCTGGAGGCGTTCTCCCTGTCGCCCGGCGGCGCACGACTGGGCCACCGCCGGCAGGCCGCTCCGGGCGGGGACTGGCATCCCGGCGGCGAGTTCGGCGAGCCCGGCATCAGGCTGGCCGCCACGCCGACGGCCGCCCTTGACTCCACCGGGCGGATGCACGTCTTCGCCGTCACCGTCGCGGGCGGGCTACGGACCCGCGTCCAGCAGCGGCCGGGCGGCGGGTGGCAGGCGTGGACGGCCTTCGGTGATCGCGCGGTCGCGCCCCTCGTGTCGGGCAGCCCCGCTCCCTGAGAGGAAGGTGCGGATCCCGCCACGTGAACCGGGCCATGGGTGTCTGGCCCGCGCCGCAGACCTCCCCCGATCCCGGTTCCGCCCCTCCACGCGCAGTGACCTTCCCCACCTTGCGCGGCCCGGAAGGAAGCGTCCGTACCCGGCACAGGAGGACGGCTCCCGCGCCTCAGGCGTGAGAGTTCCGGGCGTACGGCCGGGCAGAGCCGACGGCCGGCCCCGCATCGCCGCCCCCGTCGCGCGGTCGCGGCGGCCCGGGGCGGCCCGCCCCCGCGGGCCGTCCGGCGAAGTGGCCAAAGTACGCCGGTGAACTCCCCTGACCATTGCGTATCGTTCCGCTCGTCCGGCAAGTACGACGTGTGGAACGGGGGGAGCCGTGAGCGGCGTAGTCGTGCATCTGCCGCAGGGAAGCGGTGGCGCCGACGGCGGCGAACCGCACGGGGACGCGGTGACGTTGCGGCTCGGTCCCGGCGAGGTCGCCCGCTTCGGCCGGGGTTCCGCGGCGGTCCCCGTCGAGCTGCGCCTCGCCGACCCCGCGATCTCCCGGCTCGCCGGGGAGATCCGGGTGACCGACGACCACTGGCAGCTGACGAACCACAGCAGCACCCACAGCTATCTGGTGGAGAACCCGGAGGGAGCAGGGGAATACCTGAGGGTTTCGCCGCGACGGGTCGGCGCGCCCATCCCGTTCGAGTTCTCCCGCGTGGTGCTGCCCACCCGGGGCGACGTCCCCGTCTCCTTCCAGGTGTTCGCCCCCGACCACATCTACCTGGACCCGGACGCCATGGGCGTCCCGTGGGGGAACCGCACCGTCACCGCGTACTCCCTGGACGAGACGGCCACGTACTTCCTCGTCCTCGTCGCGCTCTGCGAGCCCCGCCTGCGCGACCAGTCCCGCGTCGCGGTCCCCACCACCCCCCAGATCGTCGAGCGGCTCAGGGGCCACGCCACCTGCGGCACTCTGACCGCGCGGGCGGTCAGCTCGCACATCGACTACCTCTCCGAGGAGAAACTGCGCATCAGCCTCCCGGACGCCCACGACCCCGGCAAGGGCGACCGCCGCAACGGCAAGCGGGAGGAGATCGTCGGGCTCGCGCTGCGGTTCGGACTCGTACGGGAAGAGCACCTCGGGCTGCTGCCGCCCCTGACGGGGGCGGGCGGTCGCGAGCGGCAGGCCGCACCATGACGTTGCGGCACGGCCTGGGAGGCACCACGGAATGCGACCGGACCGACGTGCTCCCACCCGGCTACCAGGTGGGCGACTGGGAGGTCACCCAACTGATCGGGTCCGGAGGCTGGTCCACGGTCTACGCGGCGCGGCCGGCGGGCCGGCGCCCGGGCCGCGGCGATGCCCCTGCGGGCCGGCCTCCCGGCCCCACCGAAGTCGCGCTCAAGATCATGCCGACCGCCGGGCTCGCGCCGCGGCAGGCGCGCAGGATCGTGGAATCAGCCGGCCGCGAGGTCGAGCTCGGGCGCAGGGCCGCGCATCCCAGGCTGATCGGCCTCCTGGAGTCGTTCGTCCTCGCCGCGCCCGACCGGCCCGCCCTGGAAGGCGCGATCGTCCTGGTCATGGAACGGGCCTGCGGCAGTCTGCGGGAACTCCTCGACGCGGGCGTGCCCGAGGCCGAGCGCGGCCGGCTGATCGCGGGAATCTGTGAGGGCCTCGCCCATCTCCATCGGTCGGGCTGGGTCCACGCGGACCTCAAACCGGAGAACGTCCTCCTGGGCAGGGACCGCTCCGTGAAGCTCTCGGACTTCGGCCTGGCCACCGAGCTGACGGGGACGCACGGGTACGCGCCGCCCCTGGGCACCCTGGACTACCTCCCGCCCGAGCGCTGGCGGGCGCCCCTCGGCGAACTCGGCGTGCGGGTCCGGCCGACCGCCGACATCTGGGCCCTGGGCATCGTCATCCACGAGGTGTTCGCGGCGGGCGGTTCGCCGTTTTCGGGCGCCACGCCCCTGGCGCGGGGCGCCGCGGTCCAGGAGTACGGCGAGGGCCGGGCCCCCCTGCGCATGGACCACGCCGTGCCGCCGTTCTGGCGCGCGCTGGCCGCCGACTGCCTCGCCCCCACCCACGCGGCGCGCGCCTCGCACACCGCCGAGAGCCTGCTCGCCCGCATCGCCGCCCAGCAGCAAGCTCCCGGGGCCGGGGCCGGGGCCGGGGCCGGGGCCGGGGCCGGGGCTGGGGCGGGGCGGCTGCGGAGCCGGGCCCGCGCCGCCGTCCTCGCCGCCGCGCTGTGCGGGATGGCCGGCGCGACCCTGTGCTCGGACGTCGTACGGGTGAACCCGTCCGCACCGCCCGGCCCCGCGGGCGTGACGGCGGCCGGCACGGTCCGGGTGTTCAACGCGGAGCGGAGCTGCCGGGAGCGGAGCGACCGGGAACCGCGGTGCAGTCTGGGCCTGGCGATCGATCCGATGCGGCCCTACACCGCGGACAACGTCGTACCGGCCAGGGTCTGGCACGGCGACGTCCTCGCCGCCGACTGCCAGTTGCCCGACGGGCGGCCCATCATCGACGAGGAGGACCGGCTGTCCACCCGCTGGTACCGCGTCCCGCTCCCGCCCGGCTCCATGCCCCCCGAGGCCTGGCTGCCCGCCGTACGCACCAAGGAACGGCCGGCGCTGCCGAAATGCCCGCGCCCCGCCGCCGCGCGCTGACGCCGGGCGCCGCACGGGGTGCGCAAGGGCGCGCAAGAGCGCGGCAGCGGACGGTCACGCACCGCCGCGCCGCGGCCACCGCAGCGTTCTCATCAGGCGGTTGGCGGCCGCGGCGTAGGCCACGCCGAAGACGAGAGAGGCGAGGAACGCCAGATGCCGGGAGAACCCCTCGACGAGGGGGAAGATCTGCCAGTGGGTCAGGTAGATGTAGAGCGAGCTCGTCGCCAGGAGACCGGCCAGCTGGTTGACGCGCTCCCGGCCGGGCAGGGTGGGGACCCACACGAGGAGGGTGAAGGCGGCGATGACGATCGCCTCCCGGCCGGGGTCGCCGGGGAAGAACCCGGGCACCGTTGCCACCGCCGCGGCGGTGACCACCAGCCGCCGGCGCGCAGTGGTGGCCTTCGCGGCCGCCCAGCCCAGTGCGAACAGCCAGAAGACCGTGATCGCGTCCGGGATCCGGGTACGGTCCGGGAGGCCGAGGAGGTCGTAGCGGGTGAGCAGGCCCACGGCCGCGATCACCAGGGGCAGGGCGTACGGGAAACGGCGCTCGGCCCTGTCCACCGCGGGGACGCTCAGCACGGCGACGGCGGCCACCAGGATGTAGACCAGGGCCTCGACGAACCAGAACTGCATGCCCGTCTTGCTGTCCTCGGGGCCGAGGACGCTGTCGAGCAGGGCGAGGTTGGCCAGGGTGTAGTCGTCGTTGAGGAGCAGCATGAGGCCGATCCAAGCCATGCTCGGCACCGCGATGCGGGCGATGCTGGTCCCGATCCGGCGTATGCGCTCGCGACGTTCGGCGCCGGTCAGGTGGAAGCGCGCGAAGTTGAACCCCGCGAGCGCGAGCAGCAGGTGTGCCCCGCCCTTGATGCCGAACACGTGGATGTGGGAACCGACGATGCAGAAGATCGCCATGGCACGCAGGGCGACGCCGGTCTCCAGGGCGCGGCGGTGCGAGGGGAGTCCCCGCTCGGGCGGCCTCAGGTCCCGGAGCGGCGTCGTGTGCCAGTCGGCCGGCAGATGGCCCAGCCGCTCCTCGAGGTGGAGCGACATCTCGACGTACGACAGCGAGTCGCCCCCGAGGCTGACGAAGGAGCTGTCCCGCGTCACCTCCGCCAGGGGCTTGTCCAGGATCGCCGCGTAGAGGGTGCGCAGGTCTTCGGGGTCCGCACCCCGGCCGGGCCCGGCCCGGGACACACCCTCCTCGGAGGCCGCGCCCTCGCAGCCCGCACTCCCGGCGGCCGGACGGCACCGTTCGCGGACCGCCTGGTAGTCGGGCTTGCCGGTGACAAGGCGGGGAAGGTCGGGCAGTACCGCGACCCGTACCGCGCGCGCCGGCAGGCCGCACGCCTCGGTCACCAGCCTGCGGATCCGCGGGGCGTCGGAGGCGTGCGTACCGGTGGCGGCGACGGCGAGGACCTCGTCGTCACCCGCGCACAGGGCGGTGACGCCGTGCCGTGCGAGCATCGCCTCGACCTGCGCGGGGTCGATGCGCAGGCCGAGGATCTTCACGAAGCGGCTGCGGCGGCCGACGATCTCGTAGAGCCCGTCGGCGGTGAGCCGCGCGATGTCGCCGGTGTGCAGCTCCGCCGTGGTCCGGCCCAGCGCGAGGTCCTGCGGGGTGTGCGCGTAGCCGAGCATGACGTTGGGACCCGCGTACACCAGCTCGCCGGTGTCCTCCTCCGGCCAGTCCGCCAGCGGGTGGAGCCGGAACGAGCCGCCGGGGACGGCGATGCCGGCCGCTTCGGGGTGGGTCTCGGCGAGGGCCGGGGGCAGGTAGGCCATGCGGGCGGTCGCCTCGGTCTGGCCGTACATCACGAACAGCTCCCAGCCCGCGGCGCGGCCCAGCGCGGCGTACCGCCTGACCCGGTCGGGAGTCAGCCGTCCGCCCGCCTGGGTCACGTAGCGCAGGTGGGGCAGTTCCATCGAGGCGAAGCCGACCCGGTCGAGCAGGTCGAAGGTGTACGGGACGCCCGCGAAGGTCGTACCGCGGCCGGTGCGGAACAGTTCCCAGAAGCAGGTGTCGGCGACCGAGAGGTCGGTGAGGATCAGCCCGGCGCCGCTCAGCAGGTGGCTGTGGATGACGGAGAGGCCGTAGCAGTAGTGCGGGGGAAGGGTGGTCGCGGCCCGGTCCGTGTCCCGTATGTCCAGGTACTGCGCGATCGACTCGGCATTGGACTGCAGGTTCTCGTGTGACAGCCGGACGAGTTTGGGCGAGCCGGTGGAGCCGGAGGTGCTCAGCAGCAGTGCGAGGTCCGGGTGCAGGCTGTGGGCGGAGACCGGGCGCCGCTCGTCGAGCACCCACCGTCCGCCGTCCGGGTGGGCCACGACGTCCGGGTCGTACGCCTCGATCAGCGACTGCAGAGCCTCGGGGTTGGCGCCGGGCACGAGCAGCACGGGATGCCCCGCCGCGAGCGCCGCGAGGTGGACCACCAGCGCGTCGACGGTGTTGGCGCCGCACAGCAGGATCAGCCGGCGCTCCCGGCCGAGGCGGCGCGCCGTCGCGTCCACGCGCGCGGCGAGCTCGCGGTAGGTCACCGAGCCGTCGGCCGTGATGAAGGCGGTGCGGTCGCCGTGGACGCCGAGGGAATGGGCGAACGGCACGGATGCGGTACCTGGGAGGAGGGCGGAAGGGGGCGTCACGTGGGAATCTTAGGAATGCCTTACCTCATTGGATAGTCACGGAAAAGTCACATTCGACCCGTTGAAGATCCATTGTGGGCACACCTGTAGGGTCGGCTCCGCCGCCCTTTCCGCGCGGTGCAAACGTTGTGTGCGTCACTCTTGACCTTTAGGTTAGCTTTACCTTACTCATGGGGCGTAAAAGTTCTCCGCCGCACATGCAGGAAGGCTTGCCATGCGACGCCCCTCTGTCCGACGTCTGACCGCGCTCTTCGCGGCAGCGCTGCTCATCCCCGCTGTCGCCGGCTGCGGCGTCGACGAGGACGATGCGGGGCTCGTCATCTACTCGGGCCGCAACGAGAAGCTGGTCAAGCCGCTCCTGGACGAACTGGAGAAGGCCGTCGGCACCACGGTCGCCGTCCGCTACGGCGAGAGCGCCGAGCTCGCGGCCCAGATCCAGGAAGAGGGCGCGAAGACCAAGGCCGGCCTGTTCTTCTCCCAGGACGCCGGAGCCCTCGGCGCCCTGTCCACCAAGGGCCTGCTGGAAAAGCTGCCCCAGGAGTCGCTCGACAAGGTCGACCCGGCGTTTCGCGGCGGCGCGGGCGACTGGGTGGGCACCTCGGGGCGCGTGCGCGTCCTCGCGTACAACCCCGGCCAGGTCACCAAGGTCCCCGACAGCGTGCACGACCTGGTGAAGCCGGAATGGAAGGGCAAGATCGGCTACGTCCCGACCAACGCCTCCTTCCAGGCCTTCGTGACCGGCATGCGCGTCCTCGAGGGCGACGACGCCGCCCGCGCCTGGCTGGGGGGCCTGAAGGCCAACGAGCCGAAGGTCTACGACAACAACCTGAAGGTCCTCGAAGGCGTCGGAAAGGGCGAGGTCTCGCTCGGCCTCGTCAACCACTACTACTGGTACGAGCAGGTCGCCGAAAAGGGCGAGGCCAAGGTCAAGTCGAAGATCCACTTCCTGCCGGGCGGAGACCCGGGCGCACTCGTCAACGTGGCTGGAGTCGGCCTGGTCAAGGGCGGTTCCCAAACGCCGGCAGCCCAGAAGGCCGTCGATTTCCTGCTGTCCGAAAAGGCGCAGAAGTACTTCGCCGACGACACCAAGGAATACCCCCTGGCAGCCGGCGTCACCAGCACGGTCAAGAACCTGCCGCCGCTGGCCTCCCTCGACGCTCCGAAGATCGACCTCGGCAAGCTCGAATCCCTTCAGGAGACCCTGAAGATGCTGCAGGACGCCGGGATGGTCTGAGCCATCATGTCCTCCACGGATCCCGTCCCGCGGACGGATCCGGCCGCCCGCCCGACCGGTGTCTCCACGCCGGCCGGGCGGCTGCGCGCCGGAGCCCGCCCGCCGGCCGTCCTGCTGATCCCCGCGGCCGTCGCCGCGGCCTTCGCGCTGCTGCCTCTGGGCTACCTCGCGGTCCGCTCCCTGGAGCGCGGCCCCGCCTTCGCCTGGGACGTCATCGCCAACGAGCGCACCGCCCAACTGCTCGCCCGCAGCCTGACCCTCGCCGCGGTGGTCGTGACGGCCTGTCTGCTGCTGGGCATCTCGCTGGCCTGGCTGACCGTACGGACCGCGCTGCCCGGCGCCCGCGCCTGGTCGGTGCTGGTGACCCTGCCGCTGGCCGTGCCCAGCTACGTCGCCGCCTTCGCCTGGCTGTCCGCCTTCCCCGACCTCGTCGGCTTCTCCGGGGCGGCGCTGGCCCTGACCCTGGTGAGCTTCCCGTACGTCTACCTGCCCGTCACGGCCGTGCTGCGCGGCGCCGACCCGGCACAGGAGGAGGTCTCGCGCTCGCTCGGCCACGGGCCGCTGAAGACCTTCCTGCGCGTCACGCTGCCCCAGGTGCGCCCCGCGGCCGCGGGCGGCTCCGTACTGGTCGCGCTGTACGTGTTCTCCGACTTCGGAGCCGTCTCCCTGATGCGGTACGACACGTTCACCCGCGGCATCTACACCTCCTACCGCGCGAGCTTCGACCGCACCCCGGCCGCCGCGCTGAGCGTCGTCCTGGTGGTGATGACCGTCCTGCTCGTCGCCGCCGAGGCGCGCACCCGCGGCCGCGCGGGCCACGCCAGGACGGGAGCCGGCACCGCACGCCCCGCCGTTCCCGCGCCGCTCGGCCGGTGGCGGACACCCGCCCTGGCGTGGTGTACGGCGGTCACCGCCGTCGCCGTCCTCACCCCGCTCGGCACCCTCGGGTACTGGCTCGCCGTGGGCAACTCCGCTACCTGGGATCCGGCCGGGCTCCTCGACACCGCCGGTACCACCCTCGCCGTCGCCGCCTCCGGCGCCGCCCTCACCACGCTCCTCGCGCTGCCCGTCGGGGTGATCGCCGCCCGCCACCACGGCCGCACCGCACACCTCCTCGAACAGTCCGCCTACGCCGGGCACGCCCTGCCCGGCATCACCGTCGCGCTGTCCCTGGTCTTCTTCGCGGTCCGCTACGCCGAGCCGCTCTACCAGGAACTCCCGCTGCTGGTCTGCGCGTACGCGGTGCTCTTCCTGCCCGTGGCGGTGGGCGCCACCCGCGCCGCCGTCCTCCAGTCCCCGCCGGTCCTGGAGGAAGTGGCCCGCTCGCTCGGCCGCTCCCCGCTGAGGGTGCTGCGCGAGGTGACCGTGCCGCTGGCGGCCCCCGGCGTGGCCGCCGGAGCCGCCCTGACCTTCGTCGTGTGCATGAAGGAACTACCGGCGACCCTCCTGCTGCGCCCCACCGGCATGGACACGCTGGCCACCCGGCTCTGGACGGAGACGGGAACCGGGTCCTTCGCCGCCGCGGCACCCTACGCCGCAGCGCTGATCCTGCTGGCCGCCGTGCCCTCGTACCTCCTCGGAAGGCACCGCACATGACCGACTTGAAGATCAAGGGACTCACCAAGGCCTACGGGGCCGGCGCCACCGTCCTCGACGGGCTCGACCTCACGGTCCCCGGCGGCGCGCTGACGGCCGTCCTGGGCCCCTCCGGCTGCGGCAAGACCACACTGCTGCGCATCATCGCCGGATTCCTGCGCGCCGACGCGGGCAGCGTCACCATCGGCGGCCGCACCCTTGCCGGCCCCGGCGTCCACCTGCCGCCCGAACGGCGGCGCATCGGCATCGTCCCCCAGGAAGGCGCGCTGTTCCCGCATCTCGACGTGGGGCGCAACATCGCCTTCGGCCTGACCGGCCTGGACGGGGCCGCGCGCAAGGCCCGCGTCGGGGAGATGCTCGACCTGGTCGGGCTCGCGGGTTACGGCGACCGGATGCCGCACGAACTCTCCGGCGGCCAGCAGCAGCGCGTCGCCCTCGCCCGCGCCCTGGCCCCGAGGCCGCAGCTCGTGCTGCTCGACGAGCCGTTCAACGCCCTGGACAGCGCCCTGCGCACGGGCGTACGGGCCGACGTACGGGCTGCCTTGCGCGCCACCGGCGCGACCGCCGTCATGGTCACCCACGACCAGCAGGAAGCGCTGTCCACCGCGGACCTCGTCGCGGTGGTCCGGGACGGGCGCGTCGCCCAGTGCGCCAGCCCCCAGGAGGTCTACCACCGCCCCGCCGACCCATGGGTGGCCGCCTTCGTCGGAGACGCCGTCATGGTGTCCGGCACCGCGGAGCAGGGCACGGCGGCCACCGCGCTCGGCCCCGTCAAGCTGACGGACAGCAGGCCGGCCGGGCGGGGCGCGGGCCTGGTGCTGCTACGGCCCGAGCAGCTCCGGCTGAGCGACGCCGGCTCGGCGGTGGCCCAGGGCACCGTGACCGACGTCCGTTTCTACGGCCACGACGCCATGGTCACCGTCGCCGTCGACGGACTGGACGAACCGGTCGACGTCCGCGTCCCGGGCCGGGCGCCCGTGGCCCCCGGCGGGCGCATCGGGATCCAGGTCACGGGCGACGCGACCCTGCATCCCGTCCCCGTCCCGGACGGTGCTCAGGTGTAACGGCCTGGTTGAGCAGGCGGGCCTCCTCGCGACTCGGGGAAGGGCGGGGCGTGCGAACAGCGTGAGTCATGTGGCGCGTCGAAAGGGCGTGGGCTACAAGCTGTGAACCAGTGGGAGCGCTCCCACTGTGCGGATGCCGGCGCAACGCGTCAAGACGCGCGAAGAAACGAAGCCGTACCCTGGCGAATTTCGACACCTCCCTTTCGCGGGGCGTCAGTTGCCGCTACGGTCTGGCCCCAACCAGTGGGAGCGATTCCGTCAGTCGGCGCGCCGTCAGAGCGCGCCCTCGCTGCAAGGAGTCGCTCATGCGACATCCCCCGCGTCTGTCCGCATTGCTCGGCGGGGGAGCGGTGCTCACTTTGGTGAGCGCGGCTCTCGCCGTGGCAGGTACGGCCTCAGGAACAGCGGCCGCACCCCTCTGCACCGTTCAGTACTCCGTCGTCGGCTCCTGGACCGGCGGCTTCCAAGGATCCGTGTCCGTCACCAACAACAGTGCGGCGTTGCACGGTTGGAGCCTCGGCTTCGACTTCGCCGACGGTCAGGAGATCCGTCAGGGCTGGGGTGCCAAGTGGTCCCAGTCCGGGGCGAGCGCCACGGCCGTGAACGAGGGCTGGAACGGGACGGTGGGCACGGGCGCCGTCGTCACCGTCGGTTTCCTCGCCTCCTGGGCGGGCGTCAACAGCGCGCCCACCACGTTCACGCTCAACGGCGAGGTCTGCAGCGCAGAGCCGGGCCCCGGCAACCCCGTCCCCCCCCCGACCGCAACCCCGCCTCCGACCCCGACCGCAACCCCGCCCCCGATCCCGACGCCCACGCCGACACCGACCGGCCCAGCCGATCCCCCCGACCCGGTCCCCGGGGCGCCCGAACTGAGCGTCACCGGCAACCGCCTCACCGACCAGAGGGGCGCCACGCGTCGCCTGCTCGGCGTCAACCGGTCCGGAGCCGAGTTCATGTGCGTCCAGGGCCACGGCATCTTCGACGGTCCCGTCGACGACGCCTCGGTGCGCGCCATCGCCGACTGGGAAGCCAACACCGTCCGCATCCCCCTCAACGAGGAGTGCTGGCTCGGTCTCGACAACATCAAACCCGAGTACCGGGGCGGGAACTACATCGACGCCGTCAAGGGCCTGGTCAGCCGGGTCCTCGCCCACGGCATGACCCCGGTCGTCGAACTGCACTGGACGTACGGCCAGTACACGGGCAACTCCGCCGGCTGCTCGGACGTCCACGCCTCCTGTCAGAAGCCGATGCCGGACGCCCGGTACAGCCCGGCGTTCTGGACCTCGGTGGCGAACACCTTCAAGAACGACCGCCGGGTCGTCTTCGACCTGTTCAACGAGCCGTACCCCGACCGGGCGACCCCCACCACCGGGCAGGCCTGGGCCTGCTGGCGCGACGGCGGCACGTGCCCGGGCATCGGTTACGAGGTCGCCGGCATGCAGGACCTGGTGGACGCGGTCCGTACGACCGGGGCCCGCAATCTGGTCCTCGTGCCCGGCATCGCGTACTCCAACGACCTGAGCCAGTGGCTCGCCCACTCCCCGGTCGACCCGACGGGCAATCTGGCCGCTGCCTGGCACGTCTACAACTTCAACTCCTGCTCCCACGAGGCATGTTGGCAGTCCACCCTCGCTCCGGTCGCCGCCCAGGTCCCCCTGGTGGCGGGCGAGATCGGTGAGAACACCTGCGGACACGCGTTCGTCGACCGCGTCATGAAGTGGTTCGACGACCGCGCCCTCTCGTATCTCGGCTGGACCTGGAACACCTGGAACTGCCACTCCGGTCCGGCCCTGATCACCTCGTACGACGGCACCCCCACGGCATTCGGCACCGGGCTGCGCGACCACCTGCGCGCCCTGAACTGAAAGGAACCCACGAAATGAGCCGTACGATTCCCCGCACGACCACCCGCACCGCCCTGCTGGCGGCCATGAGTCTCGTCACCGCCGCCGGCGCGACCGCCACCGTGTTCGGTACCGCAGCCGGCGCCGCCTCCGCCGGCTGCACCGTCGAGTACCGGGTCACCAGCCAGTGGAACGCCGGGTTCGGTGCCGACGTGACCGTCACCAACACCGGTGACCCGGTCGCCTCCTGGACCCTCGAGTGGTCCTACGGCAGCGACCAGAAAGTCGTCCAGGGCTGGAATGCCGCCCTCACCCAGTCCGGTTCGGCCGTCACCGCCAGGAACGTGTCCTACAACGGCTCCTTAGCCAGGGGTGCTTCGACGTCCTTCGGCTTCAACGGCTCGTACAGCGGCACGAACTCCGTCCCCGCGGCCTTCAAGCTGAACGGCGTCACCTGCAACGGCACCACCGTGCCGACGGAGCCGCCGACCACTCCGCCCACCACTCCGCCCACGACCCCGCCGCCCTCCGGCGGCAAGGCCGACAACCCGTACGCCGGCGCGAAGGTGTACGTGAACCCGGAGTGGTCCGCCAAGGCGGCCGCCGAGCCGGGCGGCACCAAGGTGTCGAACCAGCCCACCGGCGTCTGGCTGGACCGCACCGCAGCCATCCAGGGCGTGAACGGCGGGATGGGCCTGCGCGCCCACCTGGACGCGGCTCTGGCGCAGAAGGGCAGCGGCGAGCTCGTGGTGCAACTGGTGATCTACAACCTGCCGGGGCGGGACTGCGCCGCACTCGCCTCCAACGGCGAACTGGGGCCCACCGAGATCGACAAGTACAAGACGCAGTACATCGACCCCATAGCCGCGATCCTCGCCGACCCCAGGTACGCGGGGCTCCGGATCGTCACCACGGTCGAGATCGACTCGCTGCCCAACCTGGTCACCAACGTCTCGGGACGCCCGACGGCCACCCCCGGCTGCGATGTGATGAAGAACAACGGCAACTACGTCAAGGGAGTCGGCTACGCACTGAACAAGCTGGGCTCGATCGCCAACGTCTACAACTACGTGGACGCGGGCCACCACGGCTGGCTCGGCTGGGACGACAACTTCGGCGCCTCCGCGGAGATCTTCAAGCAGGCGGCCACCACCGAAGGCTCCACGCTCTCCAAGGTGCACGGCTTCATCGTGAACACGGCCAACTACAGCGCCCTGAAGGAAGACCACTTCGGGATCGGGGACTCCGTCAACGGCACGTCCGTGCGCCAGTCGAAGTGGGTCGACTGGAACCGGTACACGGACGAGTTGTCGTACGCCCAGGCCATGCGGTCCAAGCTGGTCTCCCTGGGGTTCGACCCGGGCCTCGGCATGCTGATCGACACCTCCCGCAACGGCTGGGGCGGCACGGCCCGGCCCACCGGACCCGGTGCGCTGACCAGCGTCGACACCTACGTCAACGGGGGCCGTTACGACCGGCGCATCCACCTCGGCAACTGGTGCAACCAGGCGGGGGCGGGACTCGGCGAGAGGCCGCAGGCCGCGCCGGCCGCCGGCATCGACGCGTACGTGTGGATCAAGCCCCCGGGCGAGTCGGACGGGGCGAGCAAGGAGATCCCGAACGACGAGGGCAAGGGCTTCGACCGGATGTGCGACCCGACCTACACCGGTAACGCCCGCAACGGCTACAGCATGTCGGGCTCCCTGCCGAACGCACCCCTGTCCGGCCAGTGGTTCTCGGCCCAGTTCCAGGAGCTCCTGAAGAACGCCCACCCGGCGCTGTGACGCAGCGCCCATGAGGACGCGTGAACCGTACGGCGCCCGCGGGTTGCGCGGTGCCGTACGGTTCACTTCGCCGGTCGGCAGCCGCCGGACGAGGCCGGGGCCCCTGCGGTGGTGAGGGCGGCGGGCACCGCGCAGCAGTCCCCCCGTGGCCTCGGCGCGGCTAGCGGAAGCCCCAGCCCAGGCGGAGTACGGCGAGGTCGTCGGTGTGTCTTCCGGCGTTGAGGGCTCGGGTCTGGCGGATGAGGCTGTCCAGGTGTGCGGCGGGGTCCTCGGCCGGGGTGGTGTTGATCAGGGGGAGGAGCCCCTCGATGCCCAGCCGGCCGTTGGCCTCGCCGTTGTGTCCTTCGGTGAGGCCGTCGGTGTAGAGCGTGAGTGCGCCGGAGTCCGGGAGGGGGATGACCGTCGCGGGCCAGTCGCGGTGGCCGGGGACTATGCCGAGCGCGATGCCGTGCTCGGAGGGCACCTCCAGGGTCTCCTCCGCTGTGGTGAGCAGGGGTTCGTGGTGGCCCGCCAGGTAGAGGGTTGCCGTCGCGGCCTTCTGGTCGAGGGTCAGGAGGGTGCAGGTGGCGAACAGGTGCTGGTTGCCGCGCTCGGCGACCAGCAGGCGTTCCATGAGGTGCAGCAGTTCGGTGCCGTGGTGTCCGGCCAGGACGAGCGAGCGCCAGGCGATGCGCAGGCAGACGCCGAGGGCGGCCGCGTCGGGGCCGTGGCCGCTGACGTCGCCGACGACGGCGTGCAGCAGGCCGTCGTCCCCCTCGACGACGTCGAGGAAGTCGCCGCCGAGCAGGGCCTTCTCGGCGCCGGGCAGGTAGCGGGTGGTCACCGTGACGGTGGAGGTGTCGAGGAGGGGCCGGGGCAGCAGTCCGCGTTCGAGGCGGGCGTTCTCCTCCGCGCGCAGCCGGGCCGACTGGGCTTCGGCCGCCGCGCGTTCGGTGCGGCTGCGGTAGACGGCGTAGCGGACGGTGCGGCGCAGCAGGTCGGCTTCGACCTTGCCCTTCACGAGGTAGTCCTGGGCCCCGGCGGCCATGGCCTCGGAGCCCGCCTGCTTCTCGGACAGGCCGGTCAGGACGATCACCGCGGTGTGCGGGGCCATGGCGCGGACGGTGGTGACCGCGTCGGTGCCCGACACGTCGGGCAGGTGCAGGTCGAGGAGGATGCAGTCGACGGCGCGCGCCGCGAGTTTCGAACGGGCCTCGGCCAGCGAGGTGCTCGTGGTGAGCTCGAAGCGCAGCTCGGTGTCGTGGAGGAGTTCCTCGACGAGCAGGGCGTCGGCGGCGTCGTCCTCGATGAGCAGGACGCGGTAGACCGGTTCGTTCGCGGCGAGGTCGCCGACGTGGGGGAGGGTCGCGGTCACGGGGCGGGCTCCGGGGTGGCCCGGGTCGCTTCGGCGATGGTCGACGGGGCCGGGGGAGCCTCGGGGGCGAGGGTGAAGCTGATGCGCGCCCCGTCCCGGTACTCCGGATCCACGGAGATGGTGCCGCCGTGGAACTCGACGATCTTCTTGCACATCGCGAGGCCGATGCCGCTTCCGGGATAGACGTCCTTGGTATGGAGCCGCTGGAAGATCACGAACACCTTGTCGGCGTACTCGGGATCGATGCCGATGCCGTTGTCGGTCACCGTGAACCGCCACAGCTCCCCTTCACGGGCAACACCGACACGGATCTCCGGTGCCCGGTCCGGACGGCGGAACTTGACCGCGTTGCCGATCAGGTTCTGCCAGAGCATGCCCATCTGGGTGGGGTCGGCGACCAGGGACGGCAGCGGATCGTGTGTGATCGACGCGCCGGCCTCCTCGATGCCGATGCTCAGCACGGACAAGGTCCGCTCCATGACCGCCTCAAGGTCGACCTCCACGGGGTCGTGGTGGACCCGGCCCACCCGGGAGAAGTCGAGGAGGTCGTTGATCAGGGTCTGCATACGGTTGGCGCCGTCGACCGCGATGCCGATGTACTGGTCCGCCTTGGCGTCGAGCTGCCCTCCGTAGCGGCGCTGGAGGAGCTGCGTGAAGCTGGAGACCTTGCGCAGGGGCTCCTGCAGGTCGTGGGAGGCGACGTACGCGAACTGCTCCAGCTCGGCGTTGGAGCGCTGCAGGTCGGCGGTCTGCGCGTCCAGGCGCCGCCGGGCCTCCTCGCTGACGGCCAGTTCGCGCAGCAGCCGGCGGCGCATGAAGTCGATCTCGCCGCTCAGCCGCCGCAGGTCCGCCGGGCCGGCCGAGGTGATGGGGTGGCCGAAGTCACCGGCGGCGACGGTGCGGGCGTCCGCCGCCAGCTGCTCCAGGGGCCGGTTGATGCCGCGGCGCAGCCCCTCGAACACCAGCCCGGCCAGGAGGACGATCACAGCCGCGATCGCCGCGAACAGCCAGTTCCGCAGCCGCATGGTGGCGGCGAGATCGGCGCGTGTCCGGGCCCGCTCCGCGCGCAGGCGTTCCTGCTGGTCGGCCACGGCCTGGCGCACGGCGTCGAATGCCGTCTCGGCCTCGGCGGCGCGTTCGGCCGTCAGCGGCGGGGGTGCCCCGGGCGGTGAGGCCGCGACGGGCCGGGCGATCCTCTCCTGCCAGGTGGAGAGCGCGTCCTGGACCCTCCTCAGGTCGTCGCGCGCGCGGGTGTCGGCGTCCAGGAGCTCCGTGAGCTGCGCGGTGTACGTGTGCTGGTCCGTGAGCCCCCGCCGGTAGGGCTCCAGGAACTCCGGGGTCCCGGTGAGGCCGTAGCCGCGGATTCCGGATTCCTGGTTGAGCAGGGCCGACTCCAGGCGGAACGCGGTGGACATCGCGGGGAACCGCCTGTCCACGAGCTCGCTGCTGATCGCCGCCGTACGGCCCAGCACCCACGCCCCGGTCATACCGAGCACCGTCAGCACCGCCAGCGACGCGGCGACCCCGGCGCGGAGCCACTGCCGGGTCGTCCACGCGGAAGGCCTCCGCCCACGCGGCGGCCTCATCTTGCCGGTCATCCTCTGGATCCCTCTCCGTTCGCGGCCGCCTTGGACACAGGGCGCAGCGCACACTGTAGAGGGCATCCGACAACAATTGTTGTCGAGGGCCGGGTCAGGGCCTAGGGTGCGGGGTATGCCAGGCAAGAACTTCCACCTCCGGACCACCCCGAAGGAGACAGCCGCCGTCGCCGACGCGGCTGTCGCCGACCTCGCGCGGCGCTTGGCACTTCAGCTGCAGCAGGACCTCACCCATCCGACGGCGGACGAACGCGCGCAGGCCCTGGCACGCCTGCACGTACTGGACCACCTCCAACAAGCGGCGGAACGGCTGCGACGCGCGGCGGCCACGGACGCCGCGCGTGCGGGAGCCGGATACCCCCAGATCGGCCGCGCATGCGGCATGACCCGCCAGGGCGCCCGCCGCCGCTGGCCGGGGCTCTTCAACCACACCGACGAAGCACCCACGGAGCAACTGACGATGAACGCCCCCGCCCGCCCGTTCGATGTCCTGCTCGTGGAAGACGACATCGCCGACGCCATGCTCATCGAGGAGGCACTCTCCGAGCGCGGGGCCCGCAACCTCGTCCAGGCCACCGACGGCGTCGCCGCCCTGGAGCACCTGCGCAACCCCGACAGCCCGCGCCCCGACCTCATCGTGCTGGACCTGAACATGCCGCGCATGAACGGCCGCGACCTGCTCCGCATCCTGAAGAGCGACGCCGACCTCCAGACCATCCCGGTCGTCGTGCTCACCACGTCCTCCGCCCCCGACGACGTCGCGGGCGCCTACACCAGCCACGCGAACGCCTACGTGACGAAGCCCGTCAACCTGGAGGAGTTCGAGCAGGCCGTGCAGAGCATCGACGCGTTCTACCTGGACACGGCGACGCGCCCGCCCCGCGCCTGACGTCCCGGGCGTGGCCTTGCTGCCTCGGCAGCGAGGGCTCGTGACCTCTGTGCCCCGGCAGCGTCAGCGGGCAGGGCCACGGTGAGCGCCGACCCCAAGGCCACCGCCGCGCCGATCCGGTCGGCGCGGCGCCGGAGGCCGCCTGTCGCGGCCCGGTCCCGCAGCCTGCGCACCCCATGGGCATGTCGACATGTGGACTTCTCCGCCGCTGCTCGCCCTGCCTCCGGACACCGCTCGTGACGGGCCACGGCTTCCGGCCCCCGCCGCGGCGGCACGTCAGCGGCAGGGGCCGGACCGGCACCCGCCCGGGGGCGGCGGTTCCACCGGGCGCAGCCGTGTGACGCACATCGCACGGGCTTCTTCCCGGCCCCGGCAACTCCGGCGCGGGCGGCGGCAACTGAAGGGCGACAGAGCAGTGCTCCGCTGCCCCTCCGGACAAGGAACGCCACCCGATGCCCCTGCCCCCCTCCTCCCACCGCCGCTCCTCCGCCCGCCGCCGTCTCGCCCTCGTCACCACGGGACTCGTCGCCGCGGCGGGTCTCGGCCTCCTGCCGTTCGCCACGCGCGCCGACGCCGGCGCCGCCGACCTCGCGCACGCCACCCTGCCCGCCCAGGACGGCTGGGCGTCGAGCGGCTCCGGCACCACCGGCGGGCAGGCGGCGGACGCCCTGCACGACACCACCGTCAGCACGCGGGCAGAACTGGTCAAGGCGCTCCGCGCGGGCCCGTCCGGCGCCCCCAGGATCATCCGGGTGAAGGGCCGCATCGACGCCAACACCGACGACCAGGGCCGCCCGTTGACCTGCGCCGACTACGCCCAGGGCACGGGATACACGCTCGCCGCCTACCTCAAGGCCTACGACCCCGCGGTGTGGGGACGGTCGAAGCTGCCGTCCGGCGCGCAGGAGTCCGCGCGGGCGGCCGCGCAGGCCAAGCAGGCCGAACGGGTGGGCCTCACCGTGCCGTCGAACACCACCGTCATCGGCGTGCCCGGCACCGGCGCCGGCATCAGCGGAGGCAGTCTCCTGGTGCAGAAGGCGGACAACGTCATCATCCGCAACCTGACCTTCGCCGACACCCGCGACTGCTTCCCCCAGTGGGACCCCACGGACGGCTCCGAGGGCAACTGGAACTCCGCGTACGACGCCGTCACCCTGCGGGGAGCGACCCACGTGTGGGCCGACCACAACACGTTCACCGACAGCCCCCACTTCGACGCCGCGAACCCGCGCCACTTCGGCCGCGAGTACCAGGTGCACGACGGCGCCCTCGACATCACCAACGCCTCGGACCTCGTCACGGTCTCGTACAACCGGTTCGCCGACCACGACAAGACCATGCTCATCGGGAGCAGCGACAAGGACTCCAAACTCCGTGTCACGCTGCACCACAACGTCTTCCAGGGCATCGTGCAGCGCGCACCGCTCGCCCGGGTCGGACAGGTCCACCTCTACAACAACCACTTCGACACCACCCCGCGCAACGGCTACACCCACGGCTACAGCGTGAACGCGCGTGCCGGCGTCCGGATCGTGGCGCAGAACAACCACTGGACGCTGTCCCCCGACCGCAAGACCTCCCAACTGCTGTCGGGTGACGGCACGGGCGCCTTCGCGGGCAGCGGGAACATGGTCAACGGCTCGGTCACCGACCTCGTCGCCGCCCACAACGCCGCGAACAAGAAGAAGATCAAGCCCGAGGCGACGTGGAAGCCCGCGCTCGCCAGGGGACTGGAGGCCTCGGCCGCGGACCTGCCCGCGTCCCTCGCCCGCCGTGCGGGTGCGGGCGTCCTGAAGTGATCCACGCCCCGGTGCCCGGGCGGCCCTGCCCGCCCCGCCCGGGCACCGAGGGCCGAACCGCCGAGGGCGCCGAGACCGCCCCGACCTGAGGGCCACTTCACGCTGACCACCGACGAGGGCGGCATCCTCACCCGCCGGTGACGCTCGAGCCGGGCCGAACCGTACCGCCGGGCCGGCACGTCTTCGCCGTCCAGTACCACCATGCCCCCGGTTCGCGAGCCGGGGCCGGCGACGCCCACGCCGCGACGGCCACCACGACGGCGGGCCGGCGGCTCGCCGTCACCGGAACGTTCCGGCCGGCGGTGAGCGCGAGGGGATGACACACCGGCGCCCCGCCGCTCCGACTCGCCCGGACCGTCCTCCGCGCGACAGCATGGAGGGAGGCGGTCGACCTGGCGACCGTGCAGGAGGTGATACGGACAGTGACCGCTCGTCGCTTTGCGTTCTGCGGGGCCGAGCTCGCCGCTGTCTACGTGGTCGCCCACCAGGGCACGGAACTGCACCTGGCCGAGTTGACCGGAAACCGCCAGGTCCTCTACGGGCTGCCCGCGATCCTCGCCGTGGCCGGCCATTCGCCCGCCGCCAATGCCCTGCGCTCCGGGCGCCCGCTGTGGCTGACGCCCGGGGAACTCGCCACGTTCGTCGAGGAGGGCCCCCACCACTTCACCACCCGGGTCCGGGACGGTGACCCCGCCTCGCCGGCCAGGATCTCGCTGGGCGCGCTGCCGCTGGGCCACGGCGACCAGGAGCTCGGGTGCCTGATCGTCGCCGGGGAGGCCGGGGACGGCTTCAGCGCCGACGACCGCAGCCTTCTGGAGCTCTACGCCGACCAGGTGGCCGCCGGGCTCGAATCGGTCGCCGCCCGCTTCGCCGGCCGCAAGGCCCCGCAGACACATCTGGGCCAGAGCCTGGTGCCCCACCAAGGAGGCGCCTTCATCCTGGAACTGGGCACCGGCCGCATGGAGGCCCACGCGCACGTGCTGGAGCTGCTCGGTCTGGCTCCCGCGCAGTTCGACGGGCAGGTGGAGACCCTGCTCGCCTGCGCCGTCCCCGACGACATGCCCGCGCTGATGGCGCTCGTGGAGCCGGACCGGCCGGCCGCCGACGGACAGCAGCTGGCGTTCCGCGTCCGCCGCCCGAACGGCGAGCTGCGCTGGCTGGGGCTGCGGTGCCGCGTGGAGGTGGACTCCGACGGCGCACCCCAGCGCGTCCTCGGCGTGGTGGCCGATGCCACCTACCTGCGCCCCAGCGCCGACGAGGTCTCCCTCGTGCAGCGGCTGTCGGCCACGCTGGCGGGAGCGGCGACCGTCCGCGAGGTCAGCAGGCTGGCGGTCGCCGCCCTGCGGGAGCCGCTCGGCGCGTCCCGGGTCGCGGTCGGCGAACTGGAGCACGATCGGCTCATCGTCACCGCCCTCGACCCTCCGGAGCCCGGTTCCTGGCCCGAGGTCTGGCGCTCGGAATGGCGCTCCGAGTGGCCCGACGCGTCACTCGGCGACCTGCCCACCCTGCAGAGCGCGCTGCGCGGCGGGCACATGAGCCTGTGGCCGCCGGGCGCGGACCTCGAACCCGGTCTGCTGGGCGTCGGACCCGGCGGTCTCGCGGTGCTGCCGCTGCCCGCCGAAGGCCGGATGGTGGGGGTGTGCCTGGTGGGGTGGGACGAAGAGCACCGCTTCGGACCGGAGGAGCGGTCGCTGCTGACCGCCACCGCGGGACTGGTGGGGCAGGCGCTGGTGCGCGCCCACGCCCTGGACGCGGGCCACGAACTCGCCACGATGCTCCAGCGCAGTCTGCTGCCCCGCAAGCTCCCGGAACTGCCGGGCGGGGTCGCCGTCGCCCGCTACCTGCCCGCGACGGCGGGACTCGAGGTCGGCGGCGACTGGTACGACGTCATTCCGCTCGGGGACGCCCATGTGGCGTTCGTCATCGGGGACGTACAGGGGCACAGCGCGGGAGCCGCCACCATCATGGGCCAGATGCGCACGGCGGTCAGGGCCTACGCGGTGGAGGGCCACCCGCCCGACGTGGTGGTCGCGCGGGCCAACCGCCTGCTCGTCGGCATGGAGACCGACCTGTTCGCCACCTGCGCGTACGTGGACCTGGACATGGAGGAGGGCATCGCCAGGTTCGTACGGGCCGGCCATCTGCCGCCGGTCCTGCGCCATCCCGACGGCGTCGCCGAGGAGCTGGCGGTCGAGGGCGGGCCTCCGCTGGGCGTGCTCGCGGAAGCCGACTTCCCCATGACCGAGGTGGGGCTGCTGCCCGGCACCCTGCTCGTCCTGCTGACGGACGGCCTGGTCGAGTCGGCCCGGCTGCCCCTGGAGGAGGGCATGCGGCGGGTGTGCGAGGTGCTTACCGTGGCCAACCCGGTGGACGCCGGGAGGATCGCCGACGAGTTGGTCGTCGGGATGGGCCGCCGCGACGACGACGTGGCACTGCTGCTGCTGCTCTACGACGGCACGGGAGGCCGGCCGAAGCGGAGCCACTGGACGGTGTGGCGGCTGCCCAACGCCGTCCTGCACGCGCGCCGCTTCACCGCGCGCACCCTGCGGTCCTGGGGCGTGGTGGAGGAGATCGACGCGGCCCTGCTCGTCGTGTCCGAGCTGGTCACCAACGCCCTCGCGCACACGCAGGGCGAGGTGGGAATGGACCTGACCCTGTCCGCGGACCGGCTCCGGATCGCCGTGAACGACGCGTCGCCGCGCAGCCCCGTCAAACCGGTCTGGGTGAGCTGGGAGTCGACCGGAGGCCGCGGACTGCTCATCGTCGAGGCGACGACGACGGCCTGGGGCTCGGTGCCGCTCAGCGGTGGCAAGCAGGTGTGGGCCGAGATCCCCTGGCACCCTTCGCACGACTGACGCCCGGCGGCGCTGAAGGCATTCGGTGAATTCGCTTCCGCACGGAGGTAAACGGCATCGACTGGAATTCGACTCCTGAATTCGGCTATCGGTGCCCGGTGGTTTTCCAGTCGCGAGCTGGTGAATGGAGCCAGGTTCAGGCCGGGTACCGCCTGGCATGACCGGGCCGACTCGGTCTGCAAGGCGCCGTGAAGGACTGCTGACGGGCTGCTGCCAGCGGTTTCGTCCCGGCTCGGCCCGTCGGTCGAGAACGGAGGCGTGGCCGGACTCCATTTGATCCATGCCGCCTTGAGTTCTCCTGGAGTCGCCCTGGGATGAAAGTCGGAGAGGCGTCGGTAGCGTGATCGAGTCAACTGTCCCGCCCGCTTGCCGGATTCATGAACTGTCGTTTGTGATAGACATGAATGAATATGCGAGCGCATGCCCAAGCCGCGAACCCACCCACCGACATCATCGACAGTGAGGGAATTGTCGTGCCCGCACACCAGAAGCTCTACCTTCGCCCGTCCGTGGTGGCCCAGCCCCTGCTGCACCGCTGGTACGCGTGGCCCTACCTCCTGGCGCCCCACACCGGCGCGCTCAATCTGCGGGACCGTCTGCTGCCGATCGTGGACAGCTACCTGAAGGCGCCTCACCTCCACGACCAGGTCATCTCGGACCCGAACCGCTACGGCGCGCCCTTCCTCGACCCCCAGGGCGCCACCCTCGACGAGGTCCGTGAGGCGCGCGAGAGCATGGTCAAGGAAGGCCAGGCCAAGCTCCGGCTCGCCGACGACATAGGCGAACTGCGGGACATGCTGCGGGAGAAGGCGCTCGGCGGGCCGATGGAGCCGCTCTATCCGCTGGTCCCCGACTCGCTGCGCGGGCGCGTCGAGCTCGTTTACGACACCGCCCACCGGCCCAACTTCCGCTTCTTCGAAGCGCTGATGTACAGCTCGCCGGCGTACGAGCGGCACGGTCAGTGCGTCTCCCTCACCGCCAAGCACAGCCCCCAGCCCTTCGTGTACAGCAGCCCCGTCCTGCCGCATCCCGACCGCCTGGACATCCACCTGCCCTTCGACTCCCCGGTGTGGGACGAGCTGTTCGCGGCGCGCCTCGAGCCTGTCGACGTGCCGCAGCTCGCGCAGCGCCTCGGGGTGGCCGATGCCGACCTCCCGGCGTTCACCGCCCTGTTCCACGACGTGCCGCCGGCGCGGCACACCCCGCCCGCGCCCGGGGACGTCCGGATGCGCTACCTCAACCACGCCACCGTGCTGATCGAGACCGGCGACACCTCCGTCCTCCTCGACCCGGTCATCGGCTACACCGACGACGGCTTCGAGCGGCACTACACGCTCGAAGACCTTCCCCGGCACATCGACACCGTCGTCATCAGCCACTTCCACTCCGACCACTTCTCGCTCGAGACCCTGCTGCAACTGCGCACCCGCATCGGCACGATCGTCGTTCCGCGCGCCTCCGGCGGATCGCTGTGCGACCCCAGCCTCAAGTCCATGCTCCAGGCCCTCGGCTTCTCCGACGTCCGGGAGCTGGCCGAACTCGAAACCCACCACGTGGCCGAGCACGTCCAGGTCACCGCCCTGCCCTTCGTGGGCGAGCACGCGGACCTCGACATCCGCACCAAGATGGTGCCCCTCGTCCAGGCGGGCGGCCGCAGGCTGCTCTTCGCCACCGACATCACGCCGCTCGAACCCGCGCTGTTCAACAACATCCCCGGCCTCACCGAGACCCCCCTCGACGCGCTCTTCATCGGCCTCGAATGCGTCGGAGCGCCGCTGAACTGGCTGTACGGGCCGATGCTGGAAGGCAAGCTCTCCCGCGAGCACAACAACGGGCGCCGCCTCAAGGGCAGCAACGCCGCACAGGCCGACGAGCTCGCGCGGCAGCTGGGCGCCCGGCACGTCTACGCCTACGCCATGGGCCTCGAACCCTGGCTCAAGCACCTCACCGGCTCCGAGTACGACCCCGAGGCCGAGCCCGTGCAGCAGGCCGGCGTCCTCACCCGGCTGAGCGCCGAACGCGGCATCACCGCCGAACTCCTGCGCGACCGCGGCGAGCGCACCTGGCCCGCCGTCGACCCGGCCAAGCCGTAGGTCCACACGGTCCCCGTCCGTGATGGCCCGTCGTCGAAGGCCCGCTCCGTCTGCGGGAAGAAATGGCCGCGTCAGCACGTAGCGCGACGACCGGCGCACTCGTGCGCGTAGCCGAGCAGGCGCTGGAGCGGGCACCCAGGCGGGCACTCGAGTGTGAATAGAGGGCCATTCGATCGACGGCGGCTAGGCTTTTCGAATCGAGAATTGACAATGATCCGGCAGGGGACGTTTGTTGATGAACCATGACGATCCAAGGACTCTGACTTCCCTTTTCGAGGAATGTGTCAGAAGATATCCGGGGCATATTGCCCTGGAATTCGAAGGTGAATCCTTGAGCTACGGCGATCTGAATCGCCGGGCGAACAGACTGGCCCACCACCTGAGGGACACCGGCCAGGTCCGCCCCGACGACCGGGTGGCGATCGTGGTCCGGAACCCCCGGGACGTGATCATTGCCATGCTCGGCGTCCTGAAGGCCGGCGGCGCCTACGTCCCCCTGGACCCCGACAACCCGCCGGGGGTGACCCAGCGGATCGTCGAGGACGTCACGCCGAAGGCCATGGTGATCGAGTCGTCCGCCGCCGCCGGTGCGATGTACTTCGACGGCGAGCTGTTCGTTCTCGATGTCATGGGCCCCGCCCTGACCACCCCGGACACCGACCCCGAGCCCGCGGCCACGCCGTCCGACCTCGCGTACGTGATCTACACGTCGGGGTCGACGGGCCGGCCCAAGGGCGTGGCCGTCGAGCACCGTGCGATCGTCAATACGCTGACGTGGCGCAATTCCTATTACGGTTTCGGTCCGGAAGACGTCACGCTCGCCATTCCGCGGCCGTCTTTCGACAGTGCCGTGGCGGACACTTTCTGCGCCCTCACCTCCGGAGCGCGCCTGCTGCTTCCGCGCCGGGACCGCATCACCGACCGGCATTACCTGACCGGCCTGATGGAGCACGGGAACGTCTCCCATTTCCTGATCACGCCGATGCTGTACAAGCGTCTGCTGGACGGCATGGACGCCGAACGGGTGACCTCCCTGCGCTGCGTCACGGTCGCCGGTGAATGGTTCACGCCGAGCCTGACCCTCGAGCACTGCCTGCGCCTGCCGCACGTGGAGCTGTACAACGAGTACGGGCCGTCCGAGAACGCGGTCTGCTCCACCGTCCACCGCCTCGCCGCCGCCGACGAGCGCGTCCTCATCGGCAGGCCGATCGAGAACGCGGAGGCCTTCGTCCTGGACGAGGACGGCCGGCCGGTGGGGCCGGGCGGGATCGGCGAGCTGTACCTGGCCGGGGCGGGCCTCGCCCGGGGCTACCTCGGCGACGCCGAGCTGACGGCGAAGCGCTTCTTCACCCCCGCCGAGGGCCCCGCCGCCGGCAAGCGCGTCTACCGCACCGGGGACATCGTGCGCCGGCACGCCGGCGGCGACCTGGAGTTCATCGAGCGCCGCGACGGCCAGGTGAAGATCCGGGGCCGGCGGGTCGAGCTGGGCCAGGTGGCCCAGGTCCTCGCCCAGGACCCGGCGGTGGGCGACGTGCACGTCCTGCGCCACGCCACCGACACCGACACACCGCTGCTGGTCGCCTTCGTCCAGGGGCCCGCCGCGGCGGACCTCGACCGGCTGCGCGCGACGGCCCGGGAGAACCTTCCCGAGTACATGGTCCCCTCGGCCGTGATCCCGGTCGAGACGGTGCCGCTGACCGGCAACGGCAAGGTCGACGACAAGGCCCTCATCTCCCTGTACGAGGGGTCGGTCGGCCGGCCCGGGGCGGGCCCGCAGCCGGGGAGCGAGGCCGAGGCGGCGCTCCTGGAGATCTGGCAGGAGCTGTTCGCGCCGCTGCCCATCGGTCTGGACGACGACTTCCTGGACCTCGGCGGCGACTCGCTGAGCGTGATGGACCTGCTGGCCCGCGTGGAGCAGCGGATCGGGGTCCAGCTGGAGGTCTCGGACCCTTACACGGACCGGACCATCCGGAGCCTGGCCCTCGTGATCGAAGACCGACAGAACGACAAGGTGGGAGCAAAGTGAGCAGGCAGAGCGGTACTGACTCGATGTTCGGCGGTGTCGACTACGACGTGGTCGTCGCGGGCGGCGGCCTGGCCGGGCTGACTCTGGCCAAGCAGCTCAAGGACGCGCAGCCCGGGCTGTCCGTGCTGGTCTGCGAGCGGGAGCGCTCCCCGATCCCGCTGTCCGCGTTCAAGGTCGGCGAGTCCTCGGTGGAGGTGGGCGCGTACTACTTCTCCCACGTCATCGGCCTGTACGACTATCTGGAGGAGCAGCACCTGGAGAAGCTGGGCCTGCGCTACTTCTACGGCGGCGGCGAAGGCCTCCAGGACGAAGCCGAGTTCGGTGTCAACCGGTTCCTGCCGGCCAAGTCCTACCAGCTCAACCGCGGCTCCCTGGAGGAGCACCTGCGCCTGGTCGTGGAGGGTGCCGGGGCGGAGCTCGTCCAGGGCGTGAAGGTCCTGGACATCGAGCTCGGCGAGCAGGACGCCCCGCACCGGATCACCTATCAGTCCATCGACGACGACAGCGCGCGGCCCACCACCGTGACCTCCCGGTGGGTCGTCGACGCCACGGGCCGCCACCGGCTGCTGCAGCGCAAGCTCGACCTCACCAAGCGCTACCCCAAGCCCCACAACTCGGTCTGGTTCCGCCTCGAAGGCCGCCTCGACACCGACGAGGCCGTCGGCGCCGAGCACACCGGCTGGCACGAGCGGATCACCGAGCCCCGCTGGCAGTCGACCAACCACTTCATGTTCGAAGGCGGCTGGATCTGGGCCATCCCGCTGGCCCCCGACCACACCAGCGTCGGCATCGTCGTCTCCGACGACCTGCACCCGGTGACCAAGTTCAACCGGATCGAGAAGGCCATCGACTTCATCGTGGACCGGGTCCCGGGCTTCGACCCGGCCATCCGCGAGCTGCCGGTCCTGGACTTCCGGGTCCTGAAGAACTACAGCCACTCCTCGCAGCAGGTCTTCTCCCAGGACCGCTGGGCGTGCGTCGGCGACGCCGCCGTCTTCGCCGACCCCTACTACTCGGTGGGCTCGAACCTGATCGGCTACGCCAACAGCTTCGTCACGGAGATGGTCGGGCGGGACGTGAAGGACTCCTTCGACGAGGGCTTCGTGCGGTACGCCAACCGCTGGTTCCTCTCGCTCGCCGAGGGCCTGACCATGAACATCCAGGGCTCCTACGCCTTCCACGACAACGCCGTGATCATGTCGTTGAAGACGATCTGGGACTACTACGTCGGCTGGGCCTTCTCCGACCCGCAGTTCTACGGCAAGACGTTCCTGGACGAGTCGGCCAGCACCACCCTCAGCGCGCTCGGCGCGCACGCGGTGGCCACGCAGGGCACGATCATGAACCTGTTCCAGGCCTGGGCGCGCACCTACCGCGGGGCCTTCGCCTTCGACTACATCGACTACTACGACGACGTGCCCACGCTCGCCCGCCTCTTCGAGCAGAACCTGCCCGGCGAGGAGATACCGGCCTTCGGCACGGTGCTCACGAGCGTGCGCGACGGCCTGGAGCGCATCGAGGAGCTGGCCCACGTCATCTTCTACCTCGCGCTCGAAGACGCCCTGCCCGAGCGCCTGGACGAGATCCGCTCGCGGGGCTGGCTCAACGTCTCGGCGCTGAGCCTGAATCCCGAACGCTGGGAGCAGGACGGCCTGTTCGCCCCCAAGAGCCGCCCCAGGCTCGACGAGGTCGAAACCCTGGAGAAGGAGCTGCGGGCCCTCTACCGCAGCCCCTCGACGGCCGCCGGCCGGTAGGGGCCGTGCCCCCCGCCCACCCGGGCGAACACCCGGGTGGGCGGGCCGGCGCCGTCCCGGCAGCCGGCTTCCCGCTCTCCCTCTCGAGCCGCGATCCAGCGGCACTTGAGCGCTGTTGCGGGCCTCCCGGAGCTGTCGTAGCGTCAAGTGCACTGAATGCCTCCGGCGTCGGAGCCGGCCGAGGTGGACGACCCGCACGTCACCACCGTCGTAGCCGCGCCCGAAGAGCAGCCCGCTTCTCCGCCCCTTGTTCAGCAGCCGGTGCGGCCCGACTCGCGTGCGCCGGCCGGAAACACCTCCCGAAGGGCTCATCGCGTTGCCTCACTCATCGACATCGGCTGATTCGATCTACCCCAGGCCGCTGGAGGCCTACGGGTGGTCCCCTGAGCTCGACGAACAGTTCGCCTCCGTTGCCGACGCCTCGTGCGTGCCCGGCCGGGTCATCCGCGTCGACCGGGGCCGCTGCGACGTCGTGGTCGCCGACGGCGACTCGGGGGTGAGCGTCGTCCACGCCGACACCGGCCCGGTAGCCGACCCCGACCCCATGAAGACGCCCTGCACCGGCGACTGGGCGGCGGTCCGGGCCGGCGCGGCCGGCACGTACGTCCAGGCGCTGCTGCCGCGTCGTACGGCGATGGTCCGCTCCAGCGCCTCACAGCGCTCCGAGGGCCAGGTGCTGGCCGCCAACATCGACACCATCGGCGTCGTCGTCGCCCTGGACACCGAGCCGGACCTCGGCCGGATCGAGCGGTTCCTCGCCCTCGCGTGGGAGAGCGGAGCACAGCCGGTGCTGGTCCTGACCAAGTCCGACCTCGCCGAGGACGCGGAGAGCGTCCGCGAGACGGTCGAGCAGGCCGCGCCGGGCGTGGACGTCCTGGTCGTCAGCGCCACCACCGACGACGGCATGGACATCCTCGCGGCCGTGCTGACCGGGACGAGCGTCCTGGTCGGACAGTCGGGCGCGGGCAAGTCCACCATCGCCAACGTGCTGCTGGGCCGCTCCGTGATGGAGACCCGGCAGACCAGGAGCGACGGCAAGGGCCGCCACACCACGACGACCCGGGAGCTCATGCCCCTGCCGGGCGGCGGGGTGCTGATCGACACCCCCGGTATTCGCGGTGTGGGCCTGTACGACGCCGCCGACGGCCTGCAGCAGACGTTCTCGGAGATCGAGCAGCTCGCCGAGGAATGCCGCTTCCGGGACTGCGAGCACATCGCGGAGCCGGGCTGCGCGGTGCGCGAGGCCATCGACGACGGCATGCTGCAGCAGCGCCGCCTGGACAGCTACCAGAAGCTGATCCGCGAGAACCAGTGGATCGCCTCGCGGAGCGATGCCCGCCTGCGCCAGGAGCGCCTCAAGGCGCTGAAGACGCAGGGCAAGGAAGGCATGGCCAACATGATCGCGAAGCGCGGCTGACGCGAGGCGACGGCCTGGCCGCAGGACCGGGCGCCCGGATCGCGGGCGGCCCGGTACTCCGGCCCGACAAGTGCACGGGCACCTTGGGGTGTCGGCGGTGACCCGCGTACCGGCTCGGCCACGACCCGGCGGTGCGCGGCCCGTTCGCGTCCCACCTCGGTGACGGATGTGCCCGCACGTGCCCGTGCGGTGTTCGAACCCCGCGGCGGCTCGCGCCCCGCGCAGAACGCCGCTTGGCCGACGGGCAGTTGTCCTCATTTCGTCCTCGAGCAAGGAAATGTGCCCATGACGTCCGACTCTGCCGTGCCCGCCACCACGATCCGCCCCCGGCGCACGGGCGCCGCCCCCTCGGCGCGGGCCCGAACCGGCCTCGCGCTGGGCCCGGCCGCCGCCGACGGCCTCGCCAGGGTCTCCGGCGGGCGCCCCCTGGAGGAACTGGTCGCCCTCACCGCGGCCACGGCCGTGGTGGTCGGTGCGGCGGAGCACACCGACGAGCCGGTGCTGGCCGTGTCCGGCCCGGCCGGGCCGGTGCTCTGCGGGATCGGGCTCACCGGCCGCTCCACCGTCGGCGACCTGGTCCGGGCCGCCGACTCGGCGCTGCGGTCGGCGCCCGCGGTGCCCGACGAGGAGACGGCGCTCGCCGGCGCGGTGCTGGTCCGCTCGGCACGCGTCGGTGACGGCCCCGCCGCCCGCGCGTCCCGGCAGGACGCGATCGAGCTGACCCTGACCGAGCCCGGTGCGGACGGCGTGCGCGAACTGGTGGCCGAGGCCGGACCGGACCGCGCCGAGGCCTGGTTCCTGGACGTCCTGCTGCGCTCGGTGTCCGGTGTCCTGGCCGGCTTCACCGACCCGCACGGCCCCGCCGCCGCGCTGCCGCCCGCCGCGGCGGACGACGTGGCGCAGGCCGTCGAACTCGGCCGGCGCGGCTTCGTACCGGAGATCGTCCCCACGACGCTGACGGCGCCGATCGAGGAGACGGTCCGCGCGCACCCGGACCGTACGGCCGTCGTCGCCGGTGCGCAGACCCTGACCTACCGCGAGTTCTGGCAGGCCGCGCAGGCCGTCGCGGCGCGCCTGCGCACAGCGGGCATCGGACGCGGGCACCGGGTCGGAGTGCTCACCGGCAAGACGGTCCACGCCGTGCCGGCGATCGTCGGCACCCTGCTCGCGGGCGCGGCCTACGTGCCGCTTGACCCCAGGTCACCGGCCGCGAGGCTGGCCGAGATCCTCGACGACGCCGAGTGCGCGGCCGTACTCGCCGCGCCCGACCTGCTCGCCGGGCTGCCCGCCGGCCTCACCGCCCCGGTGATCGACCTGCGGGCCGCGGCTGCCGGACCCGCCGCCGAGCCCGAGGCCGGCCCGTCCGGACCGCTCCCCGGCGACCTCGCGTACGTGGTGTACACCTCGGGGTCGACCGGCAAGCCCAAGGGCGTGGAGATCCGGCACCGTGCCATCGCGAGCTACGTGCACTGGAAGGTGCGCCACCACGGGCTGGACGCCGACACCAGGGTGCTCCAGCTGCCGTCGCTGGCCTTCGACAGCTCCGTCGCGGACCTGTTCCCGGTACTGGCCTCGGGCGGGCGCCTCGTCCTCGCGGACACGCACCAGCTGCTGCCGCGCCAGTTGGCCGAGCTGGCGGAACAGCACCGCATCACCCACCTCACGACCGTCCCGAGCCTCTACCGGGTCCTGGTGGGCGAACTCCCGCGCGCGGCGGCCTCGTTGCGCGCCGTCACGGTCGCCGGCGAGGCCACCACGCCCGATCTGGTGGGCCGCCACCACGAACTGCTGCCCGGGGTCCGGCTGATCAACGAGTACGGCCCGACGGAGAGCTCGGTGGGCGCGACCGCGTTCGACCACGGCACGTCCGCCGGACCCGGCTGCCCGATCGGCCGGCCCATCGCCAACACCGTCGCCACCGTGACCGGCGCCGACGGCCGGATCCTGCCGGTCGGATTCGTCGGAGAGCTCAGGCTGGCGGGACACGGCCTCGCGGACGGGTACCGCAACCGGCCGGAGCTGACGGCGGCGGCGTTCGTGGCCGACGCGGGGGCGCCGGGCGGCCGGAGCTACCGCACTGGGGACCTCGTCTGGTGGCGTCCGGACGGAATGCTGGAGTTCACCGGGCGCGCCGACGACCAGGTGAAGATCCGCGGCCACCGGGTGGAGCCCGGCGAGGTCGAGAGCGTCCTGGGGCGCCTGCCGGGCGTCCGGCAGGCGGCGGTCGCCGTGGTGAGCGGACCCGACGGGGCTCCGGCGCTGGCGGCCTGGATGGAAGCCGCGGACACCACGGTGGAGGAGATCAGGGCCGGGGCCGGTGCCGCGCTTCCGCCCGCGATGGTGCCGGCCTCCCTCACGCTGGTCGACGCGCTGCCCCGGATGGTGAGCGGCAAGATCGACCGGGGCGCCCTGGTGCGCCTCGCCGGGGCGGACGCCGCCCCGGCGCCGGCGCCCTCCCCGCCACGGACGGGAGCGGGGGGCGACGCGGTGGAGGCGCGGGTCCGGGCCATCTTCGAGGAGGTCCTCGGCTCCGGCCCGATCGGCCCCGACGGGGACTTCTTCGAGGAGGGCGGGCACAGCCTGCTCGCGATCTCCGTGATCGACACCATCGAGAAGCAGCTGGGCGTCACCGTCGACCTGGGTGACTTCTTCGACGCGCCCACGGTCGGCGAGGTCTCCGCGCTGATACGCAAGGCCGGGCCGGACTTCGAGGCGTAGCCGCACGACGCGACAGCGGTGTGCCCGGGGCGGGAGCGCCCCGGGCACACCGCTTTTCCGGTGTGTTGTCCGCTAGCCGATCAGGCGGGCGCCGACGGACCGTCGCATGCCGCGGGACTTGCGCAGGTCGTGGGTGACGTTGACCCGCTTGAGCCAGCGGTCGGTGCCGTCGTAGCGCGGCTGGAACGCACTGCGGCTGTGCACCACCCGGTGGTTGTTCATGAAGACACAACTCCCGGCTTCTAGCGGGCAGTCGGTCAGACCCGCGTCGAGCAGCTCCGCCGCCGCCGCGAAGGCCCGCACGGCCTCGGTGTCCTCCGGGGGCGCCGACATGTGCGTCGCGTCGAAGCACAGCAGCGGGTGGGACCGGGAGCCGGTCAGCATGGGCACCAGGCCGAGCCCGTCGATGAGGCGCGCGATGTTCTCGAAGACCAGCCGGTCCTCGTCGGTGCGCACCGTGTTGTTCTCCGGCAGGTGCGACTTGTCGGGAACGATGTGGAAGCGGTTCTGGAACAGGACGTCGAGGACGTCCTGCGGCAGCCGCGAGAAGTCCGCCTCCGCGACGGTCACCGGTACCGAGTCGGGATTGCGCAGCGCCGACAGGATGATGTAGTCGGCGCGGTAGGGGTGGAAGGCGTCCTCGGTGTGCAGGGTCAGCGGTGTCTTGCTGCCCGTGCCGAGCAGCTCTCGCTCGTACTGGCGGATCGGGAACACGTCGTTGACCAGGTGCCCGTCCTGCTGGGTGGCCCAGCCGAACGGTTCGCCGAGCAGCGAACCGTAGAGGAGGACGAGGATCTCCTCGGGCAGCTCGCGGTGGATCCGCGTCTCGTCCTTCCAGTGCGCGGGCGTGGGTCCGATGCGCTCGTCGTCCACGAGATGGCCGTTCACCACGCAGAAGCCGTGCGCCTGGTCGAGGGAGAAGGCGCGCAGGAACCGCCGGACCCGCAGGGGCAGCTCGTCGGTGAGCAACGGCAGTTCCTGGAGCAGCCGTTCATCGTCGGCCGCGCGGTACCGCTCGGCCAGGCGCAGGGTCAGCTCGGACACCTGCCGGGCCTCGGCCCCGGTCAGCCGCAGCTCCGTCCCGGTCCGGGGCCTGATCGACGTCGTCATGGTTCATCTCCTCGTGTGCAGGGGCTACAGGTCGGGTCAGGCGTCGAACCGGAAGCCGCCGAAGGCCCGCCTCGCCGGCGCGTCTTCGGCCGCGGGCTCCGCGGGGTCCCGCAGGAGCCGCGCCAGCTCCTCGCCGAGCCGCCCGGCGATCCGCTCGGCGGTGTCCGCCGCGTAGCGCTCGGTGTCGTACTGGAGCCACAGCCGCATGCCGTCCGCGTGCTCCACGAACTGGAAGGACAGCTCGAACATGCCGACCCTCTGGGGTATCGGCCCGCCGCGCAGGGCGATGCCCTCCGGCGCGCACGGCCCGGTGTCGATGCGGGGGTAGAGGGCCACCCACACGTCGAAGAACGGCGGCCGGCCGGGGGACCGCGGCGGCGCGAGCGCCGCCACGAGCGTGTCGAAGGCGACCTCGCTGTGGTCCACCGCGTCCACCGTGCGCTGCGCGACCTGGCGGACGAGGTCGTCCGCCGCGGCCTCCTCCCGGACCTCCAGCCGCAGCGGGACGGTCGCGACGTGGAAGCCGACCGCGTCCTGCGCGCCGAGCCGGGCCCGCCGGTCCACGGGGGTGCCCAGGCAGATGTCCGTGCTGCCGGTGATCCCCGCGAGGGTACGGGCGACGGCGGCGGCCAGCGGTACGAACGCGCCCGCGTGGTGCCGCCTGCCCAGGTCCGTCAGTCGGCGCAGCTGGTCCGGGGCGATCTCCCGCACGGCCATGCCGGTGGCGCTGCCGGCCCGCCGCGCCCGCGGCCCGCTCACCGGGAGGGGCAGCGGCGCCGGCGGGGGGAGCAGCACGCGGCGCCAGTGGTCGAGCGCGGCCTCCTGGCCGGTCGGGCGGTGGGCGGGCCGGTCCTCGGCCGGCCGGGCGGCAGCCGGGTCCGCGTAGGCCGCCACGAGCTGCGTGGCCAGGATCTCCAGGCTGCGGCCGTCGCACACGAGGTGGTCCGCGAGCAGCAGGAGCGACCACCGGGCGTCGGCGCGCAGGAACAGGGTGGTCCGGGTGAGCGGGCCGGTCGAGGGGTCGAACGGGACGGTGAGGCGCTCGTCCACCAGGGAGTCGAACCGGGTGTCGCCCGCCTCGTCCCCGCGCAGGTCGACGACCTCCAACGGGGGCACCTCGTCGGTGAGCAGCGCCCGCGGTTCGCCCTGGGCCTCGACGAAGACGGTCCGCAGCGCCGGGTGGCGCCGGGCCAGTGCGGCCAGCGCCGCGCCCAGCTTGTCGGGGTCCACGGCGCCCTCGCCCTCCAGCAGGCAGGGCACCGTGTAGGCCCCGGAGTCGGCCTCCCCGCGCTGCCGTTCGAGCCACAGCCAGCGCGTGGCCTCGGAGACCCCGGTCCCGGGCAGCGCGGCGGTGGGCCGGGGGAGCGGGGCGGCCGGCTCCGCGGATTCCCCGCCACCGGGGACGAGTTCGGCCAGCCGGGCCGCGAGCAGGGCGGGCGTGGCGGCGTCGAAGACGTCCCGTACGCGGACCCGCACGCCGAAGGCCGCTTCCACGGCGACGGCGAGGTCCAGTGCGGACAGGCTGTGTCCGCCGGCGACGAAGAAGTCGGTGTCCGGGGTGACGTCGTCCAGTTCGAGTGCCGTGGCGAACAGCTCGCACAGCCGCTGCGTCAGGTCGGGTCCGGCCGGAGTCGCCCTGTGCCTGAGGGCGGTGTCAGAAGTCATAGTGTGTTTCGCTCCAAACAGAGCCGGGTGCGGACGGCTCCGGGGTCGGGGGCACGGTCGGTGTCGGGAGTCCGGGGGGCGGTGCGAACCGGCCGGTGGCCAGGCCGCTCAGCACCGCTGCGACGTGGTCGGCGTAGCCGGCGGCCTCCGCCTCATCGAGCAGGCGGTCGTCGTAGGTGAGGTCGAGGTGCAGGGTGTCGCCCTTGACGCGGGCGTACAGCCACAGGTCGCTGGTGGCGGGCAGATCGTCCACCAGCAGGTCCTCGACCACGTGGCTCTCGGCGCCCAGGCCCGCGTTCTCCCAGCTCACGCCGAGGTCGAGCAGCAGGCTGCGGCCCGGTGCCGCGCGCAGCGCCAGCCGCTCGGCGAGCACGTCGAACGGCAGCCGGGAGTGTTCGTAGGCCTCCAGGATCCCGATCTGCACCCGGGGCAGCAGCTCGCCCGGGGTCTGCGCCCCGTCCAGCGTGACCCGGAGGGGCACCGCGTTGGCCAGGTAGCCGATCAGGTCGTCGGCCTCGGGCCGGTGGCGCAGGCTCGCGGCGAAGCCGACGACGAGGTCGGTGGCCCGGGTGCGCTGGTTCACCGCGACGGCGAACGCGGTGACCACCTGCGCGAACGGGGTCGCGGGGACGCCGTGGAGCACGGCCGCGGGAAGGGACCGGTGGACCACCGCGGTGCGGCCCCGGCGGCCCCGGCGGCGGGCCGGGTCCACGGGGTCGGGCCCGGCCGGGACGCCGTGCAGCCGCTCCCGCCAGAACTCCACCTGGCGCTCCGCCTCGGGCCCGGCCAGCCACTCCTGCTCCTCGCGGACCCAGTCCTGGTAGGTGTAGGGCAGCCGCGGCAGCCGGGCCGGTTCGCCCGCCACGGCCCGCTCGTAGGCGGTGAACAGGTCGTCCAGCAGTACGTCGACGCTCGCGCCGTCGTAGATCAGGTGGTGGGCGGTGACCGTGAGGAGATCACCGCCGACGGGCCCGGTCAGCAGGCGCAGTTCGAACAGCGGTGCCTGGTCGAGGGCGAAGCCGACCCGGCGGGCGTCGTGCAGCGCGGCCTCGACCTCCGGCCCCGCGGGGTCCGCGCCGGGCAGGTCCACGACGACCAGCGGTGCGCCGTCCGGCAGCCGGTCCAGGACGGTCAGCTCCGCATCCGTTCCGCGCGGCAACACCTGCGCGCGCAGCATGTCCTGGCGCTCGACGACGGCGTCGAGGGCGGTGCGCAGCGCGCCGGGGTCGATCCGGCGGCCCAGCCGAACGAGGTCGGAGATGAGGAAGGTGTCCGAGCCCGCCCATCGCGAGGTCAGCCAGACGCGGCGCTGCGCCCGGGACAGCGGCAGGAACCCGCTGCCCGAGGAGGCCGCCGCGGCCGGGTCCCGCTGCGCCGCGGCCTTCGCCGACCGCTCTGCCAGCGCGGAGGTGAGGGCGGCGACGGTCTGGAAGGTGTAGACGGTGCGCACGCCTACGTGCAGGGCGTGCGCGATGCGCGCGGCGGTCAGACTGTGGCCGCCCAGCTCGAACAGGTTCGCGTCGGGGTCGGTGACGGGACGTTCCAGAACCCGCGTCCACACATCGGCCACGTGCTGCTCGGCCGGGGTGAACGGCCGGGCGGCGGCGGGCGCTTCGGCGGCGGCCAGCGCCGCGTCGGGCGCGGGCAGCGCCCGGCGGTCGAGCTTGCCGCCCGCAGCCACCGGCAGGGCGGGCAGCCGTACGAAGGCGGCGGGCATCATGTAGGCGGGCAGCCGCGCCGCGAGGTGCCGGCGCAGGTCCGCCGGGTCCGCCTCACCGACCACGTAGGCGACCAGCCGCGGTTCGGCGCCGGTCGTCGGGAGTACGGCGGCGCCGCGCAGACCGGGGGCTTCGGCGAGGACCGCGGCCACCTCGTTCGGCTCGACCCGGTTGCCCCGGATCTTGAGCTGGTCGTCGGCCCGGCCCAGGTACTCCAGGCGGCCGTCGGGCAGCCGTCGGGCCAGGTCGCCGGTGCGGTACATGCGCTCGCCCGGGCGTACCCGGCTGGTCACGAAGCGGGCGGCGGTCAGCTCGGCGTCGCCGAGGTAGCCGCGGGCCAGGCCCGCTCCGCCGATGCACAGTTCGCCCGGGGCCCCCAGCGGCACCAGCGAGCCCCGCTCGTCGAGCAGGTCCACCCACTTGCCGGGCAGCGGGCGGCCGATCGAGGCATCGCCGGAAGCCGTTCCGGACCCGGATCCGCGCGCGCCGGCGGCCCCTGTGGTGTCCACCGGCTCCACGGTGGTCACCACACTGTCCTCGGCCGGTCCGTACTCGTTGAACAGCCGTACCCCGGGCAGGAGTTCGGCGTGCCGTGCGGTGAGCGCCCGGGTGACCCGCTCCCCGCCGAGCACGACCTCGCGCACCTCGCGGAACGCCGGGCCGACCTCGTCGAGCAGCATCTGGTAGAGGCTCGGCACGATCAGCACATGGCGGATCGGGTACCGGCTCATGACCGCGGCCACGTCCTTCGGAGTGAGCAGCTGCTCCCGGGTGACGATGACCATGGGCGCGCCCGAGGCGAGCGCGCTGAACACGTCGGCGATACCGGCGTCGGCGTGGATCGGATCGACCTGGAGGACCGCGCCGCCGGCGTCGAGGCCGTAGTAGGCGATGCGGAACCGGACGGAGTTGACGATGCCGCGGTGCTCCACCATGACGCCCTTGGGCGTTCCGGTGGAGCCGGAGGTGTACACGACGTAGGCGAGGTCGGCGCGGCCGGCGGGGTGGAGCGCCGCCGGCTCGTCCCGGACCGCGGCAGTGGCCTCGGGCGCGTCGCCGACGGTCACCGTGGGCAGGCCCTCGCCGACCGTGGTCGGCGTGAAGTGCGCCGAGGTGACGGCGGCGACCGCGCCGCTGTCGCGGAGCACCCGCGCGAGCCGGGCCGCAGACTGCTCCGGATCGAGGGGGAGGAACGCCGAACCGGTCTTGAGGACGGCGAGCAGCGCGACCGGCATCCACTCGGAGCGCTCGCACAGCACGGCGACCACGCGGTCGGGGCCGGTCGGCGCCACCGCGGCGATCCGGGCGGCCAGGTCATCGGCCAGGCGGTCCAGTGCGCGGTAGGTCAGGACGCGGTCGCCGCAGACGACGGCCCGGCCCTCGGGCGCGCGCCGCACCTGCGCGGAGACGAGGTCGAGGAGGGTGGCCGCGGTGTCCCCGGCTGCGGGGCTCTCCCCGGTACCGGCCGCGAGGAGCTCGTCGCGCTGGGCGTCGGGCAGCAGGGGAGCGGCGCCGACGGGAGCCTCGGGGGAGTCCGCCAGCACGGTCAGGAGGTGGTCCAGCCGGCCGGCGAGCCGCTGCGCGGTTCCCGCGTCCAGGACGTCCTCGCGGTAGGTGATCGCCACCTCGATCGGACGGTCCGGCCCGGGCTCGCCGAAGCCGAAGACGAGGTCGAAGCCCTCCGCGCCGCTGTCCAGACGGATGTGCTCGGCCGCCGGACCCTCCTCGGTGCCCAGCGGGTCCGTACCGGAGACCGCGGCCTCGACCAGCACGTCGAAGAGCGGGTTGCGTCCGGCGATCCGTTCGCGGCCCAGGGCCTCCACGAGGCTCTCGAAGGGGTACTCCTCGTGGGCGCGGACCTCCCGCGCGTGCTCCGCCGCCGCCGCGACCACATCGGTGAAGGAGAGCTCCGGCCCGACCGGGGTGCGCAGCGCCACGGTGTTGACGAACAGCCCGACCGAGTCGGCCAGTTCGGGACGGTCGCGGCCCGAGACCACCGTGCCGAGCACGATGTCGCCCGCCCCGCTCCAGCGCAGCAGCAGGACGCGGACGGCGGCCACCATCGCCGTGAACGAGGTGGTGCCGAGCCGCCGGCACAGCTCCTGGACGGACCGGGTCGTGTCCTCGCCGAGCGTGAGGCGGACCGTGCCCGCCGCCGAGCTGCGCTCGGCCGGCCGGTGCCGGTCGAGCGGCAGGTCGACGCTCGGCGCGCCGTCCAGGACGCCCCGCCAGAACGCGCGGCTGTGCGCGTCGTCCTGCCGGTCCTGCTCGCCGAGCGCGTACGCGCCGTACTGCGTGGGCTCCGGGGCCTGCTCCCCGCCGTTCAGGAACCGCTGGAGGTCGCGCAGGATCACCGCGAAGGACCAGCCGTCGCACACGCTGTGGTGGACGGACAGCAGGAGCGTCCCGCCGGGGCGCCCGTCCTCGACGAGCCAGTGGGCACGCAGCAGGGGCCCCTCGGCCGGGTCGAACACGTGGCGCTGCTCCGCGTCGGCGATGCGCCGCAGCAGGCCGGCGGCGTCCTCGGAGCCCGTCCGGTGGACCCGCAGCTCGGGCCGGGCCCGCTCGGGCGCCAGCACGATCTGCCGCAGGCCGTCGGGGTCGGCGCGGAACACGGTGCGCAGCGCCTGGTGCCTGCGCACCGTCCGCTCCAGCGCGTCCGCCATGTCGGCCGCCCCGGGGGAGCCGGGCAGCCGGAAGGCCTCCACCATGTTGTAGGGACGCACCTCCCCGTCCTCGTACTGTTCGAGGAACCACATCCGGCGCTGGGCGTTGCTCGCGGGCACCGGGTCCGGGGTCTCGGGCCACGGTGTGCGGGCGGCCGGAGCCGCACGCCCGTCGGCCGCGGCGCGGCGCAGCAGCGCGCCGAGCCCTTCGGGAGTGCGGGCGGTGAACACGTCGCGGACGGTGATCGGGCCGGCGCCGGCGGCCGCGCCGAGCCGGCCCGCGAGGACGGCGGCGGTGAGGCTGTGGCCGCCCGCCGCGAAGAGGTCCTCGTCCCCGGCGCGCGGCGCGGCGCCGAGCACCTCGGCCCAGATCCTGGCGGCGGTGCGGTCGGCCTCGTCCTCGGGCTGCCATGCCTGTCCGTCCAGGCTCGCCACACGGGCCAGGATGGCCGCGCGGTCGATCTTGCCGTGCAGGGTGACGGGCAGCTCGTCGAGGCGCAGGATGCGGCTCGGGACCATGTAGCCGGGCAGGCGCAGTTCCAGCCGGCGGCGTACGTCGGCCGGTTCGAGACCCTGGTCCGAGGTGTACACGGCGACGACGGACGGCGGCCCGGAGGGGGCGGTGAACGGAAGGACCGTGGCGGCGGTGACGCCCGGAACGGAGCTGAGAGCGGCCTCCACCTCGCCGAGCTCGACGCGGTTGCCGTGGATCTGGATCTGGTTGTCCCGGCGGCCCAGGAAGACCAGCTCGCCCTCGTGGTTCCAGCGGCCGAAGTCGCCGGTCCGGAACACCCGGACGCCGGGGTGCGCGGGGAGCTCGCAGAACCGCCCCGGGCCGGTCGGTTCCTCGTCGGCGTAGCCGCGGGCCACGCCGGGGCCGAGGACGTGGATCTCGCCGGGGACGCCGGGCGGTGCGTGGTCCCCGTGGGGGGTCAGCACCAGCACGCCGAAGCCCTCGGAGGGCCTGCCGACCGGGACCGTGGTCAGGGCGGGGAAGTCCGAGCCGGGGCAGGTGAAGGTGGTCGCCTCGATGGTGGCCTCGGTGGGCCCGTACAGGTTGCCGAAGGTGCCCACGCGCAGCCGGTCCGCCAGCCGGGGCAGGAGCCCCGCCGGGATCTCGTCGCCGCCCAGCAGGCAGATGCGCACGTCTTCGGCGGCTCCCGCGGGCAGTCCTTCGGCCATCACGGCGAGCAGGGAGGGCACGCAGTTGACGACGTTCACGCGCAGGCGCCGCGTCGCCGCCCAGAACTCGGCGGGCGAGAGGGTCTGGGGCGAGTCCATGACCGCCACGCAGCCGCCCGCGGCGAGGGTGGTGAAGATCTGGTAGGTCAGGGCGTCGGAGGTCACCGCCGACAGCAGGGCGCAGCGGATGTCCTCGTCGAAACCGAGGAGCCGCCCCGAGGCGAGGGTCTTGTGGGCGAGCTGGCGGTGGGTGAGGGCCACCGGGCGGGGGAGGCCGGTCGAGCCGGAGGTGAAGAAGAGGATGGCCTCGTCGTCGGGACCCGGTCGGCCGGCCGTACCCGGTCCGCCGGCCGTCCCCGGTCCGCCTGCCGTCCCCGGTCCGTCGGCGGTGGCCAGGGCCTCGGGGGACACCACCGGGAGGGCGACCTGTCCGGGGAGTTCGCCCGCCGCGGAGACGACGCAGACGGCCCCGCTCAGGCGCAGCTGGCGGGCGACGCGCTCCGTCGGGTGCGAGGGGTCGAGGGGGACCATCGAGGCGCCCGCCCGCAGGACCGCCAGCACCGCCAGGACGAGTTCGGGGCTCTTGGGCAGCAACAGGGCGACCCGGTCGCCCGGCTTCACCCCGTGGTCGAGGGTGAGCGAGCGAGCGGCGCGCGCCGAGCGCAGCGCCAGCTCCCGGTGGCTCCAGACCACCGTTCCGTCGGACACCGCCTCACGCTCCGCGAAGCGGTCCGCGGCGGCGTCGACGATGCCGGTGAGCGTCGCGTCGGCGAACTCCGCCACGACGGGCAGACCCGACCACCGCTCCAGTTCGGCGCGCTGTGCGGGACCGAGGACGTCCAGCTCCGTGACCGGCCGCCGCGGTGAGCGGGCGAGCTCCGCGAGGGCGGCCGCCGTGCAGCGCAGCAGGGCCGCCGCGGCTACCGGAAGCTCGCCGTCCGCCTCGGCGGTCAGGGTCAGCCGACCGCCGGTCCGGCGCAGGGTCAGGCAGAGGCCGACGGGCTCCAGCAGCTTGCCGCCCGCCTCCTCGCACACGACGCCGAGCCGGCCCAGGGCCCGGCCCACGGGCACACCGGCGAGGTGCAGGCGGGAGGCGACCGCCTCCCGGTCGGGCCAGGCGAGGGGCAGGGCGGATTCGAGTTCGGCGTGCAGCGCCGCCAGGAAGGCCGAGGCCGGTGCCTCGCGGTCGAGGGGAGCGCAGAGTGCCAGCTCGCGCGGGGTCGCGTCCGCGTCGGCGCCGGAGTCCGCCCCGGCCGGCGGGGTGGGGACCGGCACCAGGACCACATGCCGGGGCTCCCCGTCGAACGCGGCGAGCGCGAGCCGGGTGGCGGCGACGGTGAGCAGCAGGAGGCCGGTCGCGTCGCCGCCCGACATCGCGTCCAGCCGCTCGGTGACCCCGGGGTCCAAGGCGATGTCCGGCGTGTCCCCGTCCGGGGAGAAGACGTCCAGGAACGGAACTTGGCGGCCGGCCGCCAACCGGGCGAGCCAGGATTCACTCAGGGCATTGTCACTCAGCATTTCGTACGCTCACCCATTACCTTCGATGGTTCTGAAGAACATGACGGCACCCAAGATCCTGTGCAAGGAAAATAGGTCTTGTCAAACATGAATCGATGCCCGCGGGCGGCCATTGCCCTCTCTTCCTCCGATCGTTATGCTTGCCGATCACCGGCGTCCGGCGCCACGGCTCATGAATCAACCGACGGGATCTCGCATGCTCAAATCTCAAAGGCTCGCCACGCTTCCGATCGATTCCTACGACCTTGCCGAGGATCTTTCGGTCATCGATTCAAACGATGCCGGTGGTGAGTACGACGCATTCTCCTTCGGGTACTGGTCCGCGCATGTCCTCGCGAATTCCGGAGGGAACGGCAAGGACACCGCCTTCCGCCCCTACGAGGGCCAGCTCACCCTGACTGACCTGGGCAGGAAGCTTCCCGGAATCATGTCGCTCGTCACCGACAACTTCCCTCTCGACAGGCTCCAGTGGGTGCGCGTATTCGGCCTAAGTGACGGAATTCTCGCACCGCACGTAGATTTTCTTGAATTCTCCGAGCCGGGTACGAGGCTTCAAATACCCCTCCGCACCGACGAGGATTCCCTGCATTCCGAGAACGACATCGTCTATCACCTCCGACGGGGCGAGGTCTGGAAAATACACACCACGGTCCCGCACTCGGCCCGGAGCATCTCACCGCTCGCCAGGCTGTCTCTCTGCCTTGATTTCGCCGATGCTGAGGCACCCATTGAAATCAAGAACTCCGTCCCGTCGGAGCTGCCCGTCCGCATCATTTCGCGTCCTCCGGTCTCGGAGGCCGACCTGGCCGAGCTGATGGACTCCGCAGCCGATATGAACGCCGACAACCTGCGCGCCTCCTTCCGGAAGTTCGCCGCCGTCCACTTCACGCGCCAGGCCGATGCGACGGCGGCGTTCGACTGGTTCGTCGAAGCCGCCGCGCGCACCGGGGACGACGCACTGGTCGCGAAGGCCGAGGCGTTCCGGACGTACTGCATCGAGGAGCGCGGCTACCGCGAGGCGTTCGACTGGTGAGGCACCAGGGACAGGGGCCGCGCCCCGTCGCCGGGCAGGGCCTTGCGGTCGAGCTTGCCGTTGGGTGAGACGGGCAGGCCGTCCACCAGCCACCAGCGCACGGGCACCATGTAGTCGGGCAGGGCCGCGAGCAGCGCCCGGCGCAGTTCCGGGGCCGGCGGCGGATCTCCGGTGAGAGCAGCGTGCAGCTCCACCGCCCCGTCGGCCCGCACCACCGCGAACGCCGCGGCGTCCTTGACCCCGGCGAAGTCCGCGAGGCGCGCCTCCACCTCCCGGGGCTCCACGGCATTGCCGCGGATCTTGATCAGGTCGTCCATCCGGCCCAGCAGCTGGAGCGTCCGGTCGGCCGCCCGCCACACCCCCCGGTCCCGGGTGCGGTACAGCCGCCTGCCCGGACGGAACGGGTCGGGCACGAACGCGGTGCGGCTCAGCTCGGGATCGGTGTACCCCAGGGCCACCCCCGCACCGCCGATGTACACCTCCCCGACCTCCCCGTCGGGCACCGGCGCGCCGTGCTCGTCCAGCACGTGGATGTACGTGTTCCACACCAGCGACCCGACCGGCGGCCGCGGTTCGAGATTGCCGGCCGCCGCGCTCATCGCGTGGGCGGCCACCATGTGGTTCTCGGCCGGCCCGTAGTGGTTGTGCAGGGTGAGCTCCGGCCGGCGCGTCAGCAGCCCCTCCAGAGCCGGCGTGACCCGGACCGTCTCGCCCGCGCTGATGATGTGGCGCAGGTCCGCGGCGTGCTCGAAGTTCACCGGCAGCGCCATGACCACGTCGATGAGCGACTGCGGGAAGTCCACGACCTCGATGCGCTCGTCGATGACGAAGTCGATCAGATCCCGTGGATCGCGCCGCACATGGGGCTCGGGCACGTACAGGCACCCGCCCGAGGCGAGCGTGTAGAACATCTCCTGGACCGACACGTCGAAGGTCAGCGGTGCCACCTGGAGGACCCGCCGGCCGCGCCCGAGCCCGGAGCCGTCCACCTGCCAGGAGATGAAGTTGGCCAGGCAGCGGTGGGTCTGGACGATGCCCTTGGGGCTGCCGGTCGATCCCGAGGAGAAGATGACGTACGCGGGATCCTCCGGAGCCGGTGCCCGGCGGACCGCCGCGGGCGCCGCGCCCGCCGGATCCGGCGCCACCAGGCCCGCCAGACCGGTCGCCCGCACCCCGGGGGAGCCGGTGTCCAGCGCCCCCTGATCGGCCAGGACCAGCAGCGCCGCGCTGCTCGCCCGCAGGATCTGCTCGATGCGCTCGGGCGGGTACGTCGTGTCCACCGGCAGATAGGCGGCTCCGGCGCGCAGCGCGCCCAGCAACGCCGCGGTGAAGTCGGCCCCCGCCCGAGCGGCGATGAGCACCGTGTCGCCGCGCCCGATGCCGAAGTCGCGCCCGAGCCGGCCGGCGACGGTGTCCGCGAGACGGTCGAGTTCCGCGTACGTCACCTCCCGGCCGGGCTCGCGCACCGCGGGCGCCCCCGGGTGCGCGGCCACCTCGCGGTCGATCAGCTCCAGGACCGAGGCCACACCAATGTCCACCACCGGCCCGGCGTGCCCGGGGGGAGCCGTCGCCGCGGTCATCGCCGTGCCCCCGGCCGCCCCTGTCCCTCCCAGGACCGGGTGACCGGCTCCGGCAGGAAGGAGTACGGGTCCTGAGGGTCGTCGGCGGTCGCCTCGACGGCGATGCGGTGACCCACGCCGAGGTCCCGGGCGAGCTCCTCGAACACCTCGACCATGACGAGGTCTTGGAGCGCCAGGCCCGTCGAGTCGTACACGGTGGTGACCGGGGACAGCTTCCGGTGGGCCTCCGGGTCCAGCAGGACCTCGGCGAGCGAGGGCCCGATCTCCTCGGGGGCGAGCTGCTGGCAGTCGCCCTCGGCCCGCGCCTGCGCCACGTGGTCGGGGACGACGACGGCCTTGCGCAGCAGTTCCAGCGGCAGCTCGGTCTTGCCCGGCATGTCGGAGCCGATGGTGTTGATGTGCACCCACGGCTTGAGGTCGGTCCCCCGGATCACCGGGCCCGCGTACGGCGCGACCGAGGTGGCGGTGCACAGGATGTCGGCCCGCTCCTCCACCTCCGCCGGCGGGGCGATCCGTACGGCTCCTTCGGGCAGCCGGGACCTGGCCGCGAAGGAGTTCTCCGCCCGCACGTCCTCGTCGCACACCAGGATCTCGGAGAAGGAGAACACCCGGGACAGGGCGTGCAGCTGGGTCACGGCCTGCGCGCCGCAGCCCACGAGCCCGAGGACCGCGGAGTCCGGACGCGCCAGCACCCGGCTGGCCAGCGCGGAGGCCGCGCCCGTGCGGACGGCGGTGGCGAAGGTCCCGTCCATGACCGTCCGCAGGTGGCCGCTGTCCGCGTCGAAGGCGCACAGGGTGGACAGGATGGTGGGCAGCTGGTTCTTGGCCGGATTGTGCGGGTTGTAGCCGACCATCTTCATGGACACCGTGGCGCCGTGCCGGAGCGCGGGCATCCACTCCAGCAGCCCCAGGTGGGGGGTCTCGATGAGGAACCCGTCGCGCTGTTTCATCTCCACCGGTGCGTCGCTGCCGGTGGCGAGAACGGTTTCCAGACGGGCGATCGTCAGATCGTAGAGTTGCCCCAGACCCACCTTCGAGACGATGGTGGCGATGGCTTCGGCGTCGACTATGAGCGTGCGCTCGGCTTGCAAGGGTCTCTCCTGGCGCTCAGTGTGCGGGCTGGTCCGAAGAAGGCGAAGGGGCAGGGGATTTCGGCGAGGCCGCGGCGCCGCGCCCGTGCCAGGACTCCCACAGCCCGGCGTACGCGCCGCCCGCCGAGACGAGCTCGTCATGAGCTCCCTGCTCTGTGATGCGGCCGGCCTCCATCACGACCACCCGGTCCGCGTCATGGGCCGTGTGCAGCCGGTGGGCGATGGCGATGACGGTGCGCCCGCGCAGCACGCCGGCGAGGGAGCGCTCGAGGTCGCGGGCGGCCCGCGGGTCGAGCAGCGAGGTGGCCTCGTCGAGCACCAGCGTGTGCGGATCGGCCAGGACCAGCCGGGCCAGGGCCAGTTGCTGTGCCTGGCCGGGCGACACCGGGTTCTCCTCGGTGCCCAGCTCGGTGTCGAGACCGGCGGGAAGGGCCCGGACCCAGTCCTCGGCGGCCACGGCCGCCAGGGCCGCCGTCACCTGCTCGTCCGTGGCGTCCGGCGCGGCCAGTGCCACGTTCTCGCGCACGGTTCCGAGGAACACGTGGTGTTCCTGCGTGACCAGTGCGACGTGCCGGCGCAGTTCCTCCAACGGCAGTTCGTGAACGGGCACTCCGCCCAGCGTCACCGATCCGGTGCGCGGCTCGTGGATCCCCGCGAGGATGCGGCCGAGGGTCGACTTGCCCGCTCCCGAGGGGCCGACGATGGCGATGCGCTCACCGGCTCCGACGCTGAGGCTGACGTCCTCGATCACGTCGTGACCGGTCCGGTAGGCGTAGGCGACGCCCTCAGCGGCCAGCCGGTCGCCTTCGGGGCGGCGGCCGGAGCCGCTCTCCGGGCCGGCCTCGGCCTTGACGCCGATCAGGCGGGCCAGCGAGGCGTCGCCGACCTGCAACTCGTCCAGCCAGCCGAGGAGTTCGTCCAGCGGGTCGATCACGGCCCGGGTGTAGAGGGTCGCCGCGGTCACCTCGCCGAGGCTCACCCAGCCCTCGATGTAGAACAGGCCGCCGAACAGCAGCGTGGCGGCGACCGGCAGCACGTAGCCGAAGTCCATCAGCGGGAACCAGACGCTGCGCAGGAACAGCGTGCGCCGCTCCGCGCCGTTCGCCCGTACGACGTCCTCGTCGGTGCGGCGGATGCGCGGGCCGGACCGGTGCAGCGACTCCACGGTGCGGGCGCCGGTCACCGTCTCGGACAGGCCCTGGGCGAGGTCGGAATAGGTGGCCGCCTCGGCCAGGTAGGCCTCCCGGGCCCGGGTGAGGTACCAGCGGGTCGACCAGACGATGAGCGGCACGGCGATGAGGCAGGGCAGGACCATGATCGGGCTGGTCACGACCAGCGCCACCAGCGTCAGCCCCACCGACAGGCTCGCCACCAGGATGGACGGGGCCCCCATGCGCACGGCGTTGGACAGCGAGTCCACGTCGCGGGTGCTGCGGGTCAGCAGGTCGCCGGCCCCGGCCTTCTCCACCGTGCGCAGCGGCAGGGTCAGGACCCGCCGTACGAACCCCTCGCGGATGTCGGCCAGGACCAGCTCACCGAGCCGGGCCCCCTGGAGGCGGGCCGTGCGGGTGAACACGCCCTGGAGCAGGAGGAGTCCGGCGATCAACGCCACGGTGATGTCCACCTGGTCGGTGGTGATGCCCTTCTCCACCTCCCCGACCAGACGGCCCAGCAGGGCGGGCACGACCAGGCCGCAGACGGTGGCGAGGACGAACCAGAGCACGGTGCGGGTCAGCAGGCCGGTATGGCTGCGCACCAGGCCCCGTACGTGACGGCGTACCGTCTTCGCGTCGGCTACCGGAAGACTCACTGGGCACTCCTCTGAAGGCGGCTGTCGGAAAGGCGGGGGACGGTGACGGTCACGTCTCCTCCCGCATGACAACGGCGGCGTACGGGGACGCACCGGTGGCGAGCTCACGGTGGGTACCGGTCACGACGACCTTGCCGTCCTCCACGAAGGCCACCTCGTCGGCCCGGTCGAGCAGCAGCGGGCTGTTGCTCACGACCACGGTCGTGAGCTCCGCCCTGGACGTGCGGAGCCGTTCGGCGATCACCGATTCGGTGTGCGCGTCCACGGCACTGGTCGGATCCACCAGGACCAGGACCGGAGGCCGCGCCGCGAGCGCGCGGGCGAGCCGGAGCCGCTGCTGCTGGCCGCCCGAGAAGGACGAGCCCCCTTCGGTGACGACGGTGTCCAGGCCCTCCGGCAGCGCCCCGACGATGTCCTCGGCGTTGGCGTCGTGCAGGGCCTGGTTGCGTACCTCGTCCGAGCGTCCGCCCAGGTCCTCGGCCAGGACACCGGAGAAGAGGGTGTCGTCGTTGCGGGTCACCATGACGAGCTCGCGCACCTGCTCCAGCGGCAGCGAGTCCAGGAGCACGTCGCCGACGGTCACCTGACCCGGAGCGTAGCGCCCGAGCCGTTCGGCGATCTCGGCGCCCTCCTCCGGAGTGGAGGCGGCGATCGCGGTCATCAGGCCCGGCCGGACCCGCAGCCCCGAGTCCGCGTCGTACAGGCCGGGCGCCTCGGGGAGGTCGGCCCGTGCCTCGCCGGAGCCGGCGTCGGGCTCGAGGGCCAGGACCCGCACGACGCGCCGCGCGGCCACGTCGGCGCCGACGAACGACTGCACCGCCGAGGTCGCCGTGCGCATCGGCAGCATGAGGAACGCGGCGTAACCATAGGCCGCGACGAGCTCACCGGCGGAGAGGCCGCCGCCGACGGCCAGGCGCGCACCGATCCAGACGACCGCCACCACGAAGATGCCGGGGAGCAGCACCTCGGCGGCGGGCAGCACCGATTCGACCTTCGCCACGTGGACGCCCGCTTCCCGCAGCCGCTGCGAGTCCTTGCGGTAGCGCTCGCCGAACGCTGCCTCGCCGCCGATGCCGCGCAGCACGCGCAGACCGGACACGATGTCGCCGGCCCGGTTGGTCAAGTCGCCCTGCAGGTCGCGGTAGCTGCCGATCCGCTTGTGCAGCGGGCTGAGCAGCGGGCCCGTACCCGCGAGGAGCACGGGGACGCCGATGAGGACGAGCAGGCCGAGGGTGACCGAGGTGGAGAGCAGGACGACGGCGACGAGCACGACGGTGACCGCGCTGCCGATGCCGCGGGCGAGGGCGCCGGGCAGCGCGCCGATGCGGGTGATGTCGGCCGTGCCGACGGCCACGACCTCGCCCGCGGAGATCCGCTTGGGCAGGGTCGCGCCCAGGCGCGCCGCCTGCGCGGCCACGAGGCGGAACGTCAGGTAGTTGGCCTTGAGCCGGCCGATCGTGTCACAGCGGTGGCGCAGGACGCTGCCGGCGGTGGTCACCAGGGCGAGCCCGACGATCACGCCGGTCCACACCAGCAGCCGGTCGGTGTCCTTCTGCGCCATGGCGTCGATGGCCCGGCCGATGGCGAAGGGGGTCAGGCCCATGCTGGCCATCCACAGACAGCCCCACACCACCCCGAGGAACAGCGTGCTCGACTGCCTGCCGATCAGCCATCGAAGATAGTGCCGGGGCGATCGGAGGTCCGGATCTCCCAGCTCGGGCAGCGGATCGTTGCGAGGCAATGCGATTTCCTTCGGGCTCGGGGGAGGCTCGGGAGCGTCCCCGGTCAGCTGTGCGGCGGGAGCGGGCCGAGGACGAACGCCCTCAGTTCAGCGGTCACGCGGCGTGGATCGGCGTGGTGGTAGAAGTGGTCTCCGGGGAAGGTCCGCACGGTGGCGGCGGCGGACGACCAGGCGGGCCACTTGCGGATGTGCTCGTCCGTCACTCCGGCGTCGTCCTGCCCGCGCCACGCGCCGACCGGGCAGGGCAGGAGCGGGTCCTCGCCGGGCGGCGTGTAGGAGTCGCAGAGGGCGATGTCGCCGCGCAGGGGTCGCGCCACGGCCGCGGCCAGGCGGCTGTTGGCGGCCAGGGCGGCGGGCACGGCTCCGTCCGCGACCAGTTCGGCGACGAGCTCCTGGTCGGTCAGCCGAAGCGAGCCGTCGGGCTCGCCCTGGTCGTCCGGGGCCCGGCAGGCCGAGGCGACGAACCCGCTGGGCCACCGGCCGTGCTCCCGGCCCATGGCGCGGGCGAGTTCGTAGCCCACCAGGGCTCCCATGCTGTGGCCGAACACGGCGTAGGGCAGGTCGAGCCGGGCGGCGAGCGCCGGCGCCAGCTCGTCGAGCACCTGCCCCATGCCGGTCGCGGGCTCCTCGCGCCAGCGGCTCTCGCGGCCCGGCAGCTGGACGGCCAGCAGCGCGATGTCCGGGCCGAGCAGCTCCTGCCACGGGCGGAACTGAAAGGCACCGGAGCCCGCGTGGGGCAGGCACACCAGGATCGCCCGGGCGGTGTGCGGCGGGTCCCACTCGACCAGGGGTCCCGGTTTCACGGCCGCGCCGTTCACAGCCGCTCCCGCAGGTCGTCGGCGGCCGGCCTAAGACGGCCACGCGAACGGGGCGCTTCTGAATGGAGGCACACTGTTTCCCTTGTCAGTCGAAGGTGGCGTTCAGCGGTCGTCGCGAACGGTCCGTGCCCGGCGGGCCGGAACGGCTTCAACGGTGGACGCGGTATGAGGAGTGGGCGGAACGGTCGTCGTGTACCGGTCTTCGAGTGGAACTCGATTCGTGATACACGACCCCCTGCCTAGTCGCCAACATTCCTATCACGGAATGGACTTGGAATGTCAACGGGTGAATCGCGCCTCTCCCTGCCGTCTTCCGCGCCGCGTAGGGCTTTCCACGGGCTTTTCCGCGCCATGGTTTATGACCCCGGTCGAGTCTGCCTCGAATTCCGCTTCCGATCGGCTGGAAGCCAAACGGAGGCAGCCCCATCACCGCTTCGGCCCGTGATTCACTGGCCAGGAATTTACGGGTAAGAGGTCGGTCGGTCTGGAGCCTTGTCGGCCAGGGTGTTTCGACCTATTGAGGCGTACCTCTGGCCGGTCGGCGGCAAGGAGATCCCGATGCCGCCGGAGCAGGTGTCCAGAACCCCGCCCCCGACGGGGGCGCGGGATGAACGCGTACAGGTTTCGTGGCGATACAGCGCGACGGGGCCGAGGGGGTGTGCATGGCGCAGGAAAAGCGCGGCGTGGCCATGGTCTCGGGTGCGTCATCGGGATTCGGCAGGAGAATCGCACAGGTCTTGTGCCGGCAGGGCTACTCCGTGGTCGCGCTGGCGCGCAGAGCGGACCGCCTGAAGCTCTTGGCGGACGAGGACACCACGGGGGCGATCCTGCCGCTGGTCGCCGACGTGCGCGACCGGGACGGGCTGGCCCTCGCCCTGGACGAGCTGCCCGCGGAATTCCGCGACATCTCGGTGCTCGTCAACAACGCCGGACTCTCAAGGGGTTTCGGCCCCCTCCAGTCGGGCAGCCACGATTCCTGGCGCGAAATGATCGACACGAATATCACCGGCCTGCTGAACCTCAGCGGCCTCGTGCTTCCCCGGCTTGCCTCGCGCGGATCCGGACATGTGGTGAACATCGGCTCGATCGCCGCGAACTACCCCTACATGGGCGGGAACGTCTATGCCGCCACCAAGGCATTCGTCCACCAGCTGTCACTGAACATGCGCGTCGACCTCCAGGGGACCGGCGTCCGGGTGAGCTGTGTGGCACCGGGGATGGCGAAGACCGAATTCGCCAAGGTCCGCTACGGCGGCGACGAGGAGTGCGCCGACGCGCTCTACCGGGACATCGAGCCGCTCACCCCCGACGACGTGGCCGAGGCGGTGGCCTGGTGCCTCGCGCAGCCCGCCCGCGTCAACGTCAACATGATCGAACTCATGCCGGTCGAGCAGCACTTCGGCCTCGGCTTCGCCGGCAGCCCGCCCGTCCCGCCGGGTGGTGCGCAGGGTGCGTGAGTCCGTGCTGACCGCCTCCCGAAGCGGGAGCGCGCCGGACGTGCTCGTCGCCAGACCCGCACGCCCCGAGGACGCGGAGCAGATCGCGCTGCTCTCCGCCCCCTTCGTCGAACGGGGCCTGCTGGTCGCCCGCGCGCAGGCCGAACTCGCCGCCAGGTCACAGGACTTCGTGGTCGCCTGCGAAGGGGACCGGCTGGTCGGCTGCGCCGGGGTGGCGCCCGCCGGCGACAGCCTCGTCGTCTACAACCTGTGCATCGCGGCCGACCGGCAGGGCAGGGGAATCGGCCGGGACCTGGTCGGCATGGCCGAGAGCACCGCCAGAAGGCTGGGTTGCAGCGCCCTGCTGGCCCTGACCCGGCACGGCGGGAAATGGTTCGGTCAACTGGGATTCACCGAAGTCCCGGCGAACGAGACCCGTGACGAATGGCGCGCTCTTTTCCGTCCGGGCCGCAAATCCAGCCTCTACCGGTTGAGCCTGACCTCCGAGCAGTCCGGAAACCGAAGCACGCCCGCGTGCCGACTCAAGCAGACCAAGGAGTGACCCAGTTGATAACCTGCGGGTTGAAACTCACCCATGACGGAGCCGTCGCCCTGCTCGACGGCGACCGGCTCGTGTTCAGCGTCGAGATGGAGAAGCTGGGGAACGGACTGCGCTACAGCACCGTCGCCGACTTCAGCCTGATCCCCGGCGTCCTCTCCGACTTCGGCTACAAGCCGGACGACGTCGACCAGTGGGTCATCGACGGCTGGGACGGAGACGTCTCCGGAACGGTCGCCCTCCTCGACCAGGGCGCCCCCGCGGAGGTCGTGGTCGGTCCCTACCGGGAGTCGGCGGCATGCCCGAAGCTCGACGCGCCCAGCGTCTCGGGCACGTTCCCGATGGACGGCCGGACCTACCCGTACACCAGCTACCCGCACGCGGCGGGCCACGTGGCGAGCGCCTACGCGTCCAGCCCCTTCGCCCAGCGCGGCGAGGGCTCCTTCGTCCTGGTCTGGGACGGCGGGCTCTTCCCCCGCCTCTACTGGGCGGACCCGTGCGACGGCGTGGAGAACCTGGGCGAGCTGTTCCCCCTCATCGGCCACGCGTACGCCATCGCGGGACACCACTTCGGCCCCTTCCGCAAGCGCGTCCAGTCGCCCACGGTCGACGACCTCTCGGTCGCCGGCAAGCTCATGGCCTACATCGCGCTGGGCCGGGTGGACGAGGACGTCCTCACGGTGCTGCGGGAGGAGTTCCACCGGGTCTTCGAGAGCGATGAGCCGGCCGCCGTGGAGTACCGCGCGGCGGTCGGCGGGTACGGCAGTCTCTTCGAGCCGTCCGTGCCCCCCATCCACGAGTTCTTCTCCGCCGTGCGCGCCCGGGCGTCACGGAACGGGACCGGCGACGAGGACGTCCTGGCGAGCGTGCACGCCTTCTTCGAGGCCCTCCTCGTCGAACGGATCACCGCCAAGGTCCGCGCCGCCAAGGGAGACGGCCCGTGGAACCTGTGCTTCGCCGGCGGCTGCGCGCTCAACATCAAGTGGAACAGCGCGCTGCGCGAGGCGCCGGACTTCCGTGACGTGTGGGTCCCGCCGTTCCCCAACGACTCCGGTTCCGCCATCGGCGCGGCCGTACTGGGCCGGGCGCAGCAGGGCGGCCTGGCACCGCTCGAATGGAACCCGAGGCTGGGCCCGGCGCTGACGCCGTCCCCCGAACTGCCCGCCGGCTGGTCGGCGTCGGCCTGCGCCCCGGAGGAACTCGCCGCGATCCTCCACGAGACCGGAGAGCCCGTGGTGGTCCTGCACGGTCGGGCCGAACTAGGCCCCCGCGCGCTCGGCGGCCGCAGCATCCTGGCGGCGCCGGTCAGCGCGTCGATGAAGGACGAGCTGAACCGGGTCAAGGACCGCGAACCCTACCGGCCCGTCGCCCCCATCTGCCTGGAGGCCGACGCACCGGAGATCTTCGCGCCCGGCACGCCGGACCCGCACATGCTCTTCGACCACGAGGTCCGGGCGCAGTGGGTGGACCGGATCCCCGCGGTCATCCACCTGGACGGCACCGCGCGCCTCCAGACGGTCGGCCCGGCGGACGACGACCTGCTCTTCGCCGTCCTGTCCGCCTACCGGCGGCTCAGCGGGGTCCCCGTGCTGTGCAACACCAGCGCCAACCTCAACGGGCACGGCTTCTTCCCCGACGTGGCGTCCGCCGCCGAGTGGGGCAGGGTCGCCCGGATCTGGAGCGACGGGACGCTCTACCAGCGGACCGACGGCTGAGCCGAGGCATGGCACCGGAAGCACACCGCGGCCCGGCCGCCCGGGACGCGGCCGCGTCGCTCGTCGCCGTCCTGCCCCGGATCAGGGAGCTGCACGGCCGGACCGTGGTCGTGGTGGCCGGGCACCACGTGCTCGCCGACGACGCGCTGCGGCACGCGTTCTGCGGTGACATCGGGTTCCTGCGGTACAGCGGGGTGCGCACCGTCGTGGTGCACGACGGCGGCCCTCACCTCCCGGCCTGGCTGGACGAGGGCCCGGCCGCGCTGCGCACCCATGTCGCCGGCTCCGTGCAGCGGCGACTGGTGCAGAGCCTCAACGAGCACACCACGCTGGCGGTCGGCCTCACGGGCGAGGACGGCCGCACGCTGGAGGCGGGCGAGGGGCAGGACGTACGGGTCGATCCCGGGGTGCTCCGCGTGTTCCTCGACAGCGGCCGGATCCCGGTGGTGTCGAGCATCGCCTACGGCGCGGAGGGCGGCATCCGCCACCTCGCGGCGACATCGGCCGCCACCGCCCTCGCAGCGGCCCTCGAGGCCACCCTGGTGCTCCCGGCCGGAGCCGCGGAGGCGGCCCCGGCGTCCGCGAGCGTGGTCGACATGGCCGTGCCGCACGCCGTGCTGCGGCACCTCCACCGCCTCTGACCACGGGCCCACCGCGTGCGGACCGGGCCTAGGCCCGGTCCGCGCGGCGCAGGAGCAGGGTGACGAAGCCGAGCGTGCCCCGGTAGCCGTGGAGCCAGGCCGTGCGGTGTGCGGCCGCGGTCTCCAGGGCCTGGGCGTGGTCCGGGTGCTCCGGGTGGTCGAGGGCCCAGCGGGAGAGCGAGCCGGTCCAGGACCACTCGTAGTCGTCCCACTCCTGGAGGGTGCTGATGTGCCCGTGCAGCGGCACCCAGCCGGCGGCCGTGACGCGGTCGACCGTCGTCGCGAGGTCCTCGTAGTCATCGGCGGCGAATCCGGCGTCGAGGATCGAGCGGCCCGGCTCACGCTCCCAGAAGCCGTCGCCGAGGAGGACGCTGCCGCCCGGGGCGAGGTGGCCTTCGGCGGCCTTCAGGGTGGGCAGGAGGCCGCCGAAGGCGTGCGCGGCACCGATGCTCAGCACCAGGCCGTACCGGTGCGGGGAATCGAAGTGCGCGGCGTCCTGGGCGTGGAAGGCGATCCGGTCGGCGAGCCCCGCGTCCTCCACGGCGCGGCGTGCGGCGGCGACGGCCTGCGCGTCGCTGTCCACGCCGTCGGCACGGAGGTCCGGGCGGGCGGCCAGCGCGCGCGTCAGCCACGTGCCCGATCCGCACCCGAGGTCGAGCAACCGGGCGCCGGTGCCCGGCAGGGCCCGGTCGAGGAGGGAGCGTACGGACGCGTCGCTCAGCGGGGCGGCGACGGGATGGTCGGTGTGGGCGAGGGAGCTGATCTGTCGGCGGTCCATGGCGCCAGCCTGCCGCCCCGCCCGCGCCACGTCCCGCGAAACGCCCCGATGCGTCCGACCGGGCGACCCGATCGTGGTGTGACCCGTGTGGGTGCGGATCCAGGGGGTAGGCCCGGGACGGACGACGAAATGATGATGGGCGGTCGCATGCGAAGCGTGGGAGTCGAAGAAGAGCTGCTGCTGGTGGACACGGACACCGGGGAGCCGCTGGCGGTGGCGGGAGCCGTGCTCGCCGCGGCGGACCGGGCCGCCGGAGGGGCCGACGAGGAGAACGGGAAGGAGGCCGGCCACACCTTCGAGGCGGAGCTCAAGGAGGAGCAGGTCGAGTTCGCCACCAAGCCGGTGACGGAGATGGGCGAGCTGCGGGACGAGATCGTCCGGTGGCGCGCCGAGGCCGCCAGGCATGCCGCCGTGGCCGGCGCGGCCGTGGCCGCCGTCGCCACCTCCCCGCTGGCCGTGCGGCCCTCGATGTCCCCGGGGCGGCGCTACGCGTGGGTGGCGCGGCAGTTCGGCATGACCGCCCAGGAGCAGCTGACCTGCGGCTGCCACGTCCACGTGTCCGTCGATTCGGACGAGGAGGGCGTCGGCGTACTGGACCGCATCCGGCCCTGGCTCCCCGTACTGACCGCGATCAGCGCGAACTCGCCGTTCTGGCAGGGGGAGGACACCCTCTACGGCAGCTACCGGAGCCGGGTGTGGAACAGGCTGCCCTCGGCCGGCCCGGTGGACGTGTTCGGCTCCGCGGACCGCTACCACGCGGAGGTCCGGGCCATGGTGGACTCGGGGGTGCTCCGCGACCGGGGGATGCTCTGGTTCGACGCACGGCTGTCCGCCTCCTACCCCACCGTGGAGATCAGAGTGGCGGACGTGTGCCTCGACGCGTCCACCCCCGTCCTGCTCGCCGCCCTCGTGCGGGGCCTGGTGGAGACCGCGGCCCGGGCCTGGCAGGCCGGCGAGCCCCCCGCGCGGGTCAGCACGGGCCTGCTCCGGCTGGCGTCCTGGCAGGCGGGCCGGTCCGGACTCGACGGCCCGCTGCTGCACCCGCACACGCTCCGGGAGACCTCCCCCGAAGAGGCGCTCGAAGCGCTGTACGGGCACGTCGCGGACGCCCTGGCCGACTCCGGCGACGAGGAGCTCGTCCGCGCCGGGATCGCCCGCCTCCTGGAGCACGGCAACGGAGCGCGCGTCCAGCGGGACCTGCTGCGGTCGCAGGGCGACCTCGCCTCGGTCGTCCGGCACTGCGCCCGCAGGACCATCGCCGACGCGCACGGCGACCTCCCCGGGCGGTGACGGGTTCGGCGGGCGTCAGGCGCCGGCGGCCGCGCGCCGGATCGCCGCGAGGGTGCGCGCCACGTCCTCGTCGGTCGTCGACCAGTTGCTGACCGAGACGCGCATGACGCGCCGCCCGCGCCACGTGGAGCCGCTGATCCACGCCGTGCCGTCGTCGAGCAGCCGGGCGAGCACCCGTTCCGTGCGCCCGTCGTCGCCGAACTCGGCGCAGACCTGGGTGAACACCACGTCGTTGAGGACGGTCGCGCCCTCCGTCCCGGCGAGGCCGGCGGCGAACGCGGCGGCGTGCCGGCACAGCCGCTCGACGAGCTCGGCCACGCCCGACCGGCCCAGCGACCTGAGCGCCGCCCACACGGTGAAGGCCCTGCCGCGCCGGGAGAGCTCCGGCACCTTGTCGACGGGGTCGCCCTGCTCGTCCTGGATGAGGTAGTCGCCGCGCAGCCCCATCGCCGCCCGGAGCGCGGACGGGTCGCGCACGAGGGCGAGGCCGCAGTCGTACGGGACGTTCAGGGTCTTGTGGGCGTCCGTGGCCCAGGAGTCGGCGTCCGCGCAGCCCGCCGTCAGGTGCGCGTACCTCGGGGACGCGGCCGCCCACAGCCCGAACGCGCCGTCCACGTGTACCCACGCGTCCGCCTCGCGAGCGGCGCCGATCGTTTCGGTGAAGGGGTCGAAGGCCCCGGAGTGGATGTCTCCGGCCTGCAGGACCACGAGCGTGGGGCGCTGCCCGCCGGCCGCCAGGGCGCGGCGCAGGGCCGCCGGGTCCATGCGTCCCTGGCCGTCCGCCGCCACCAGCTCGGGCCGGCCCAGACCCAGGTAGCGCAGCGCCAGGTCGACGGCCATGTGGCGGTCCTCGCCCGCGATGACGCGTACGCCCGGCCCGCCGGTGAGCCCGTCGCGGGCGACGTCCCAGCCGACGCGCCGCAGCACCGCGTCCCGCCCGGCGGCGAGGCAGGTGAAGTTGGCCATCGTGGCGCCCGTGGTGAAGCCGACGGCGCCGGCGTCCGGCAGGCCGAGCAGGTCCAGCAGCCACGCGCCGGCCACCTCCTCCACCGCCGCGCAGGCCGGCGAGGCGGCGCGCATCACGCAGTTCTGGTCCCAGGCGCTGACCAGCCAGTCCGCGGCGAGGGCGGCCGGTTCGGCGCCCCCGACCACGAAGCCGTAGAAGCGGCCGCCGGGAAAGGCGGTGAGGCCCGGCTCGCAGGCCGCGGCGAGCAGGTCGACGACGTCGGCGGGCGGGCTGGGAGCGTCGGGCAGGTCCGCACCGAGCGCGCGCACGATCTCGTCGACCGAAGCGCGGGCGGGAACCCGGCGGTCGTGCAGGCTCGCCAGCCAGCGGACGGCATGGCCCTGTGCCTGTCGGAGCGCCGCCTCGCGCGCGTCCATACCTCGGACTATGCGGCAGGGCCCACCGCCCCGCAAGCCGCGGGCCGGACCCTCAGGCGGGGGGCAGGCTCTGCTCGGACCAGACGGTCTTGCCCCCCACGGTGTAGCGGCTGCCCCAGCGGTGCGAGAGCTGCGCGACGATGTACAGGCCGCGGCCGCCCTCCTCCGAGTTCCGCGCCCGCCGCATCCTCGGCTGGGTGTTGCTGGAGTCGGAGACCTCGCAGGTCAGGGTGTCCGTCCGGATCAGCCGGAGCCGGACCGGGCCACCGGCGTGGCGGATGGCGTTGGTGACCAGCTCGCTGACGATGAGCTCGGTGCTGAAGGCGAGCTCGTCGAGGTCCCAGGCGGTCAGCTGGTCCAGGACGAGATGGCGGGCGTCGCCCACGACCGCCGGCTCGGTGTCGAGCTGCCACGTCGCGAGGGCGTCGGCGTCCACCACCCGGGTACGGGCCAGCAGCAGGGTGACGTCGTCCCTCAGCCGGCCCGGCGGCATCCCCTCCACGATGTCGTGCCGGGCCTGGCGCAGCGGCCGGCCGAGTACGTCCGCGCGCAGCAGCCGGTCGGCCAGGTCCTGCATGCCCTCGTCGATGTCGCCCTCTCCGCGCTCGATCAGGCCGTCGGTGTACAGGGCGAGGACGCTGCCCGCCGGCAGTTCGCGTTCGACCGGCTCGAAGGGCCAGCCGCCGACCCCCAGGGGCGGGCCCGGGCTCAGGTCCACGTACTCCACGGTCCCGTCCGGGCCGACCACGGCCGGCGGCGGGTGTCCGGCGCTCGCCATGACGCAGTGCCGGGTGACCGGGTCGTAGACGGCGTACAGGCAGGTGGCTCCGACCGGCCCGCCGGGCACGGGCGGGCCCGCGTCACCGTCCTCCGAGTCGTCGCTCTCGGCCTCGGCGACGACCTGCAGGACCATGTCGTCCACGTGCGCCAGCAGTTCCTCGGGTTCCAGTTCCAGGTCCGCCATCGCGCGTACGGCGCTGCGCAGGCGGCCCATCATGGCCGTGGCGTGCAGGCCGTGGCCGGCGACGTCCCCGACCACCAGGGCGACGCGGGCCGAGGACAGGGGGATGACGTCGAACCAGTCGCCCCCCACGCCGCTGTCGGAGTCGGCGGGCAGGTAGAGGCCGGCGGCTTCCAGCGCGGGCGTTTCCGCGGTGGCCGGCGGCAGCAGGCTGCGCTGCAGGCCCACGGCGGTGCGGCGCTCCTTGGTGTACCGCCGCGCGTTGTCCACGGCGACGGCCGCCCGGGCGGCGATCTCCTCCAGGAGCGCCAGGTCGTCCTCCTCCAGCGGGGCGGTGTCCCCGGTGCGCCAGAGCGTGAGCATGCCGAACCGGATGCCGCGGGCGCACAGCGGCGCCGTCATCGCCGAATGCGCGCCCGGGAGGGCGGCGGCCCACTCCGGGGCCGCGTCGCCGCCGGGCCCCGCGGGCCGCGTGTCGAGGCCGGTGACCAGCTCACCCCGGCACTCCCGCGTCCTGGGCCCCGCCGGCCCGGGCTCGCCCGGCCCGGCCACGCCCGGCCCCGCGACATCCGACCCGGTCGCGGCCGGGCGGGACACGGCCGCGGCGAGAGGATCCGCGAAGTGGGCCGTACCGGTCCCCAGCGCGTCCGCGTCCGCTCCGGCGACGGCCATCCGGACCAGGGGCGCCGCGTGGTGCCCCTCGGCGGGAGGTTCACCGCCGGTCAGGACGGTATCCGCCAGATCCACCGCGGCGCAGTCGCCGAACGAGGGCGCCAGGACCCCGACCAGGTCCTCGACGGTGCGGAGCACCGACAGCGAACCGCCCAGCGCGCCGGTCGCCCGGTAGAGCAGGTCCAGGCGCCCGCGCGAGCGCTCGTGGTCGGTGACGTCGGTGAACACCGTCGCCACGCCCATCGGATGCCCGTCGGGCTCCTGCAGCCGGAACGCCTGGACGGTCACGACCCGGCCGCCCCTCGGGTCGTCCAGGGTGCGCGTGGTGGTGTTGAAGCCGATCAGGGGGTTCCCGCTGCGCAGGACCTCCCGCAGTCGGTCCTCGATGATCCCCGCGTCCTCGGCCCACAGGAAGTCGGCCAGGCGCCGGCCGTTCAGGTCGACGGGCACCCCGGTGTACGGCAGCAGGTGCGTGTTCGTCCGCAGCAGGCGCAGGTCCGCGTCGAAGACGGCCAGGCCCACGCGCCCCTGCAGGAACAGTTCATGGGTGAAGGCGTGGTCCTGCCGCCAGCGGGCGACCAGCTCCAAGGGGGCGCCGAGCACGAGGCAGCGGGCCGCGCCCCCGTGCGGGCCGTGGACCAGCGGGATGACGCGGAAGCCGACCGCCAGTTCCCGTCCCGAGCCGTGCCGCAGCGTGGCCCGGCCCTCCCACCCCTCCCGCTGCCCGCCGCGCCCGCCCTGGGCGAGCACCGCCTCCCAGCTGCCCGGGTCGGCCAGGAGGTCCCGTGCCGGCCGGCCGCACACGTCCGCGGGCCGGCGCTCCAGGAGGGCTTCGGCCGCCGGTGTCCAGGCGGTGATCGTCCCGGCGCCGTCCAGCAGTGCCGCGGCCGTGTTGGTGACAGCGAAGGGATAGTCCTGGTTGCTCTCCATGGCGCGCATGCGTGCCCATCTCGTCCGCCGGTCCCGCTGTCCTCATGCTGGGCGATGTCCGGAACGAGAGCCAGAGGCGCTGCTCCATCCGGTACCGCTTCAGGCGTCAGTCACAGTGTCCCGCGCACCTGCTGTGCGCGCGCACGGGTGCCGGGCGCCTTCCGCCGCCTTGCCGGCCGGGGCGTACTGACGCCCGGGCCGGGGCGTCAGTACGCCCCGGCCTCGAGGGTGCGCAGCACATCGGCGGCGACGCTCACGGCGATGGTCGCGGGTTCCTTGCCGGTGAGGTCGGCCAGTCCGATCGGGGTCTTGATCCGGGCGAGGGCCGCCTCGTCGTGGCCGCCCTCGCCGGCGAGGCGCTTGCGGAACCGCACCCACTTGGCCGCCGACCCGATCAGCCCGATGGAGCCCAGGTGGGTCGTGCGCAGGGCGGCGTCGCAGAGCGCGGCGTCCTCGGCGTGGTCATGGGTCATGATCAGGACGTGGGTGCCGCGCGGCAGCTCCTCCAGCACCTCCTCGGGCAGCAGCGGCGTGTGATGGACGCGCACCTGCGCCACCGCGTCGGCCAGCACGCCGAGCCGCTGCTCGGCGAGGACGTCCGCCCGGGTGTCGATCAGATGGAGGTCGAGGTCCTGACGTGCCAGGACGCGCGCCAGCTCCAGTCCGACGTGCCCCACACCGAAGATCGCCACCGCCGGCACCACCGGCAGCGCTTCGAGCAGCACCGAGACCGTGCCGCCGCAGCACTGCACACCGTGCCGGTTGGCCACCTTGTCGGTCAGGGCGAAATCGATCAGCTCCGGCGGCTCCGGGTTGGCCGCGGCGATCATCTCCCGGGCCCGGTCGATCGCGACGGCCTCGACATTGCCGCCGCCGATCGAGCCCCACGTCTCGGTCCGCCCGACAACGAGTTTCGCGCCGGCGTCGCGCGGGGCGTGGCCGCGCACGGTCGCGACGGTCACCAGCACGCCGGCCTCCCGCCGGGCCCGCAACCGCGCGACCGCCGCGACCCACGTCATGTCAGGCACCGCTCAGCGCTCGCGCCCCGGCGCGGACCTCGCCCGCCCGGGAGGCAGCGCCCTGGCGCGCCGCCTCGATCGCCCAGTACACCGCCTCCGGCGTCGCGGGCGAGGCCAGCTCCACACTGACCCCGCTCGGCCCGAACGCGGCGGCGGCCTGCCGCAGCGCCTCGCGCACCGAGAACGCCAGCATCAGCGGAGGCTCGCCCACCGCCTTCGACCCGTAGACCGCGCCCTCCTCGGTGGCGTTCTCCAGCAGCCTGACGTTGAACTCCTCGGGCATCTCCGAGAAGCTCGGCAGCTTGTAGGTGCTCGCCGCCTGGGTCAGCAGCCGGCCGCGGTCCGGCCCGTCGCCGGAGTCCCACCGCAGGTCCTCGAGCGTCAGCCACCCGGCGCCCTGCACGAAGCCGCCCTCGACCTGGCCGATGTCGATCATCGGGGAGAGGCTGTCGCCGACGTCGTGCACGATGTCCACCCGCCGGATCCGGTACGCGCCGGTGAAGCCGTCCACCTCCACCTCGGCCGCGGCGGCGCCGTAGGAGAAGTACTTGAACGGGGAGCCCTGGAAGGCCTTCGCGTCCCAGTGCAGTCCCTCGGTCCGGTAGAAGCCGGCCGCCGACAGCTGGACCCGCTGGAAGTACGCGGTGCGCACCAGGTCGTCCCAGGCCAGCTCCTCGTCGCCGCCGAGGACGCGCGCGACGCCCTCCACGAGGCGCACGTCCGAGGCGTTCGCCCCGAGCCGGGTGCCGGCCACCTGGAGCAGCCGCTCGCGGATCTGCTCGCAGGCGTTCTTCACCGCGGCGCCGTTGAGGTCCGCCCCGGCACTGGCCGCGGTGGCGGAGGTGTTGGGCACCTTGTCGGTGCGCGTGGGGGCCAGCCGCACCTTGTGCAGCGGAATGCCGAGGGTGGTCGCGGCCACCTGCAGCATCTTCGTGTGCAGGCCCTGCCCCATCTCGGTGCCGCCGTGGTTGATCAGGACGGAGCCGTCCTTGTAGACCAGCACCAGGGCGCCGGCCTGGTTGAAGGCGGTGAGGTTGAACGAGATGCCGAACTTGATCCCGGTGAGCGCGAGCCCCCGCTTGGTGTGCGGGTGCGCGGCGTTGAACGCGGCGATCTCGCGCTTGCGGTCGGCGATGGCGGCGTCGTCCTGGACCTGCTGCCAGACGGTGGCGATCCGTTCGGGGTGGGCGACCGGCTGTCCGTAGGGCGTCGTCTGGCCCTGCCGGTAGAAGTTGCGTGCGCGCAGCTCCATCGGATCCAGGCCGAGCAGCGGTGCGCACCGGCCCATGATGTCCTCGATCACCAGCATGCCCTGCGGTCCGCCGAAGCCGCGGAAGGCGGTGTTGGAGACCTTGTTGGTCCTGGCGATGCGGCCGGCGACACGGGCGTGGGGGATCCAGTAGGTGTTGTCGATGTGGCACAGCGCGCGGGCCACGACCGGCTCGGACAGGTCCAGGCTCCAGCCGCCGTCCGCGGTCAGGGTGGCGTCCAGGGCCTGGATGCGGCCCTCGGTGTCGAAGCCGATCTTCCATGTGGCGTGGAACCCGTGGCGCTTGCCCGACATGGTCAGGTCCTGGGTCCGGTTGAGCCGTACCCGGACCGGCCGGCCGGTCAGCAGGGCGCCGAGCGCGGCGACGGCCGCGAACCCGTGCGGCTGCATCTCCTTGCCGCCGAAGCCGCCGCCCATCCGCAGGCACTGCACGGTCACCTCGTGGCTGTGCAGGCCGAGCACGTGCGCCACGATCTCCTGCGTCTCCGAGGGGTGCTGGGTGCTGCTCTGGACGAACATCTGCCCGTTCTCGTCGACGTGGGCCAGCGCCGCGTGCGTCTCGAGGTAGAAGTGCTCCTGGTCGGCGAACTGGAACTCGCCGGTGAACACGTGTGCGGAGTCGGCGAATCCGGCGTCGACGTCGCCGGCCAGCATCACGGGCCGGGCACCGTGGAAACTGTTCGCCGCCATCGCCTCCCGCAGCGTGACCAGGGACGGCTTCTCGTCGAGTTCCACCTCGACGGCCGCCGCGCCGAGCCGGGCCGCCTCCAGGGTCTCGGCGAGCACCCAGGCGACGGCGTGGCCGTGGAACATGACCTCGTCGGGGAAGAGCGGCTCGTCGTGCTTCATCCCGGCATCGTTGACGCCGGGTACGTCGGCACCCGTCAGTACGCGGACCACGCCGGGCACGGCGAGCGCGGGCCCGGTGCGCAGCGCGGTGATCGTGCCGTGGGCCTTCATGACCTGGACGGGGTGGGCGTGCAGGACGTCCTTGGTGCGGTGGACCAGGTCGTCGGTGTAGAGCGCCGCGCCGGTGACGTGCAGGGACGCGCTCTCGTGCGGCACGGAGACACCGACGGCGGGGTTCTCGGGGCGTGCGGACAGATGGCTCATGACGAGACCGCCTCGGTGGTGTGCGCGTGCAGCTTCAGCAGGCTCTGGCCGAGCATCGCGCAGCGGTAGCCGGCGCTGGCGCGGTGGTCGTCCATCGGCGTGCCCTCGGTCCGCAGGACCAGGGCCGCGGCCTCGACGGTCTGCGCCGCCCACGGCCTGCCCTCCAGGGCGGCCTCGGTGGCCAGGGCGCGGACCGGGGTGGCGGCCACGCCGCCCAGACCGATGCGCGCCGTGCGGACGATCCCGTCCTCGATGTCGAGCGCGAAGGCGACCGCGACGCTGGAGATGTCGTCGAAGCGCCGCTTGGCGATCTTGTGGAAGGCCGCGACCGGCGCCGTCGGCAGCGGGATGCGCACCGCGCGGATCAGCTCGCCGGGACGGCGCACGCTCTGCCGGTAGCCGGTGAAGTAGTCGCGGAGGGGGACCTCGCGCTCTCCGTCGGCGTCGGCGAGCACCACCGATGCCTCCAGCGCGAGCAGGGCGGGCGCGCTGTCACCGATGGGGGAGCCGGTGCCCAGGTTGCCGCCGAGGGTGGCGCCGTTGCGGATCAGCCGCGACGCGAACTGCGGGAACAGCTCGGCCAGCAGCGGGACTTCGCCGTCGAGGCGGCGTTCGATCTCGGTGAGCGTCAGCGCCGCCCCGATCTCGATGTGGTCAGAGGCCATGTGCAGCTCCCGCAGTTCGGGCAGCCGGTCGACGGCGACCACGCAACGCGCCCGGCGGGAACGGATGTTGACCTCCACTCCCCAGTCGGTGGAGCCGGCGACCACCACGGCGTCGGGCCGCTCGCGCAGCAGCCGCAGCGTCTCGGCCAGGGTGCTCCTGCGCAGGAATGCGCTGTCGTCCCGGGTGTACGCGGTGGCGGCCGGCGCGGGCGGGGACTGCTCGCGCCGGCGTGCGAGCGGGTCCTCGTCGGTGGGCGTGCCGACGGCGAACGCGGCATCGCGAATCGGGCGGTACCCGGTGCAGCGGCACAGGTTCCCGCTCAGCGCGTGCAGGTCGAAGCCGTTCGGGCCGTGCTCGGCGTCGGCGCCGTCCGCCGTGCCGGAGTCCGAGTCGGCGTCCGTGTGCGCGCAGCGGTCGGGGCGGTAGTACTCGGCGGCCATGCTGCAGATGAACCCGGGGGTGCAGTAGCCGCATTGGGAACCGCCGCGGACCGCCATCTCCTGCTGCACCGGGTGCAGGGTGGGCGGAGTGCCGGGTTCGCCGGGGGTGGCGAAGCCTTCGGAGGTGACGACCTCCTGGCCGTCGAGCGCCGCGACGGGGACCAGGCAGGCGTTGACCGCCACCCAGTCGGTGGGCTTGTTCACTCCGGGGCGGGCCACCAGGACCGCACAGGCGCCGCATTCACCCTCGGCACAGCCCTCCTTGGTGCCGGTGAGGCCGCGCTCGCGGAGGAAGTCCAGCGTGGTGGTGTGGGGCGCAGCCGGGGAGATCGGTGTTTCTCTTCCGTTGACCGTGATCCTCGCCGCTGCCATTACAGGCCTTCGTTTCGGAGCGTGACGGGTCGGTTCATCATGTTCGCCAATTTTTCAGGCAGCTTTCTGTGTTCAGGCGCGCCACGGGGAAGGAGCGGGCGCAAAACGGCACGCGACAGGGACGTGCCAGGAGAGGGTGGCGGAGAAACGCGGAACGTGCCACGAACGGCACGTCAGAACGGCGGGTCAGCAGCCGTGTGCGATCCGGCCCGGGACCCACACCGTGCAGTGGGCGAGGCGAGCCAGGTCAGAGCAGGTGGACATCTGCTGGTCGCCTCCTTCGGTGGTCGGGGTCGGTGCCACGCAAAGTAGTGGCTGGGGCCACGGCGGTCAAGCGTGGGCGGGGCGGGGCGGCCACGTCGTGGACGCCCCGCCCCGCAGCGCACCGGCCGCCGCCGGGGTGTGGTTCCTAGCTGCAGTTCAGGCTGGAGCGGGCCTCGGTGACGGCGGTTTCGAGCTTCTCGGTGTGCGGCTTCAGCGCGGTCACCGCGTCCCGGCCGGTGGTGTCGCCCGGCAGGGCCTCGTACGCGGTCTTCAGGTCGTCGGCCGCCGTCTTCACGGCGTCCTTGCGGGCCGTCTCCCAGGTGGCGGTGGAGTCCGCCACGTCCGACCAGTCGTCCTGGACGTCCGAGTACGCCTCCTGGATCTGCTCCTTGGTGGCATTGGCCGGATTCAGAGCCCTCAACTTGGCGTTGTCGGACTTGAGTTCGTTCAGGTTGGTGCACAGCTCCGCGGCGGCCGCGGTCGGGTCGTCCGTGGGTCCCGCCGCCAGGGCGGCGGAGGCGCCGCCGGCGGACAGGACCAGCGCGGAGACAGTGCTGACCGCGGCTGACAGAACACGATTCATCGGATTTCACCCTTTCGGGGAAGTGGCCCCCACTCGCTCCAAGCTGGCACATCACTTCGGAACGCGCACTTTGATTCGCATGCCTGTTCGAACCTGCGTCGGCGGAGGAGCTCTGCACGGCCGCCGGGGCCGAGCCGCCCGCCGCCCGCGTAACCCGCCTCCGCAGGCCTTATCGAGCCGCCCGGGGCGCCCCGCCGACGGTAGGCCGTTCCCGGCCGGGCAGGACGCTCACGAAGGGCACCCCGGTGCGGGGATGCTCGATGACCTCCGCCTCGACCTCGTACACCTCCGACAGCAGCGGGGCCGTGAGGACCTCCTCGGGCCTTCCGGTGGCGACGACGCGACCGCCGGCCATGACGCAGATCCGGTCGCAGAAGGCCGCGGCGAGGTTCAGGTCGTGCAGGGCGACCACGGCCGTGACGCCGAGCTCCCGCACCAGCCGCAGGGCGTCGAGCTGGTGGCGCAGGTCCAGGTGGTTGGTCGGCTCGTCCAGGACCATGGCGCCCGTGCGCTGGGCGAGGGCCCGGGCGATCAGCACCCGCTGTTTCTCGCCGCCCGACAGGCGGTCGAACGGCGCGTGGGCGAGGGCCTCGACGTGGAGCTCCGCCAGCGACCGCGTGATGATGCCCCGGTCGTCGGCGTCGTCACCGGCGAAGGCCCGCTTGTGCGGGGTGCGGCCCATGGCGACCACGTCGTACACCGTCAGCTCGAAGTCCCCGGAGGTTTCCTGGAGCACCGCCGCGAGACGCCTGGCGAGCCGTTTGCCGGGCATGCGCCAGACGTCCTCGCCGTCGAGCAGGACCCGGCCCGACGTGGGGCGCAGCGCCCGGTAGAAGGTGCGCAGCAGGGTGGACTTGCCGGCCCCGTTGGGGCCGACCAGGCCCATCACCTCGCCGGGTGCCACGTGCAGCGACGCCTCGTGGACGAGGGCTTTGCCGTTCACGACGACGCTGACGTCCTCGGCGTCGAGACGGCCGGGCGCACCGGCCGGCCGGTGCGCCGGGTCGGTGGGACCGCTCTGATCGGTCGGCAGGGTCGGGTGTGTCATCGGGCGGCCTTCCGTCGCATCAGCCAGAGGAAGAAGGGTCCGCCGACCAGGGCGGTGAGGATGCCGACGGGAATCTCCTCCGGGCTCATCAGGGTGCGCGCGGCCAGATCGGCGGTGATCAGGAAGGCGGCTCCCAGGAGGGCCGCGGCGGGCAGCGCGCGCCGGTGGTCGGCGCCCACCAGCAGCCGTACCACGTGCGGCATGATCAGTCCGACGAACCCGATCTGCCCGCTGACCGCGACGATCGTGCCGATCATCAGGGCGACCAGCGTGAACAGGGCGCCGCGGAACCGGTGCACGTCCAGTCCCAGGGCCGCGGCTGCCTCCTCCCCGGCCAGCAGGAGGTTGAGCGGACGGCACACGCCCAGCAGGACGGCCGTACCGAGCAGCACGGCGCCCACCGGGATCCACACGGTGGTCCACGTGGTGCCGGCCAGCCCGCCGAGCATCCAGCGCAGTGCGGACTGCGTCTTGTGCGGGTCGTTCGAGGTGACGACCAGGAAGCTGGCCACCGCCGACAGCACCTCGGCCGTGGCCACCCCCGCCAGTACCAGCCGTACCGTCGTCATCCGGCCGCCCGAGCGGGCCAGGAAGTAGACGGCGACCAGGGCGGCGAGGGCCCCGCAGAAGGCCGCGACGGGGAGGGTGAACAGTCCGAAGAAGGTCAGGTTCAGGACCAGGACGAGCACCGCGCCGACCGACGCACCCGAGGACACGCCCAGCAGCATCGGGTCGGCCAGGGGGTTGCGGACCAGCGCCTGGAGCGCCATCCCGGCCACCGACAGACCCGCCCCGACCACGCCGGCCAGCAGCACCCGGGGAAGGCGGACGTCGACGACGATCGTCTCGCGCACCGGGGTCCACGTGGGCTCGGCGAGGGCCGGGTGCACGCGGTGCAGCAGGATGCTCCACACCTGGTCGGCGGGCACGCTGATGGAGCCCGCCGCGATGCCGGCCGTCGCGGCGCCGGCCACGAGGAGGCCCAGGAAGGTCAGCACCAGGCCGTACGGCATCCCGGGGCGGCGCCCGGCGGCGGGCGGCGGGCCCTCCTCGCGGGGGCCCGCCGCCTCGGCCGCCGGGGCCTGCACCTCGTTCACCGGACCCGGCCGGGGTGGAGCTGCTTCGCCAGCGACTCGACGGCCGCGGGCATCCGCACGCCGAGCACCGTGGAGGACAGGGGCAGCACCGCGAACCGCTGGTTCCTGATCGCGGGCACGTCCTTCAGCGCCGGATGGGCCAGCAGGAACTTCTTCTTGTCCTCGACGGACTGGTCGCCGTAGTCGTAGATGACGACGGCCTCGGGGGCGCGCTGGGCGACCTGTTCGAACGAGACGTCGCCGAAGGCCTTGTCCAGATCGGCGAAGAGGTTCTCCCCGCCGGCCCGCCGCATCATGTCGTTGCCGATGCCCTTGCCGCCCGCGGTGAAGGCCGTCTTGTCGCCGCTGTCGTACACGAAGAGCCTGACCGGGGTGACGCCGGCGAGTTGGGCCTCGACCTTGTCGAGGGTGGCGTGCAGGGCCGCCAGCCGCTCCTCGGCCCGCTCGGGCACACCGAAGATCTTGCCGAGGGTGCGGATCTCCTCGTCCATGGAGGCGGCGTTCACCGGGCCGGTGGGGCACTCCTCGGTGTTGAGGTGGGTGTTGATCCCGGCCTTGGTGAAGGCGGCCCGGCTGCGGCCCTCCTTCTCGTCGAAGGTGGACTTCCACCCGCCGTAGACGAAGTCGGGCTCGGCCTCCAGGAGCGCCTCGAAGGAGGGGTACTCCTCGGAGAGGACCTTCACGCTGCCGTAGGCGGCCTGGTAGTCGGGGAGGATCTTGTCGTCGAGGTAGCCCGTGCCCACCATCGACTTCTCCAGGCCGAGGGCCAGCATGACCTCGGTGGCGTGCTGGTTGAGCGAGACCGCGCGCTGCGGGGGGCGCTGATAGGTGGTGGTCACGCCGCAGTTGTCGACCGTGAGCGGAAACCCCTTGGCGCTCGCACCCGCCTCCGGTGCGGCGGAGGGCGTGGCGGCGCCGCCGCAGCCCGATAGCAACAGGGCTGTGGCGAGGGCGGACAGCAGGAATTTCGGGTGGATGCGGGGCACGGGTGGTCCTCTCACCGCGGAGGGGTCGGATGCGTCGGACAGCTGAAGGCGAGGAAGGCGCGAAGGGGCGCACGGGCGGCGCGTACGACGGCTCGTGCCGGCGGGCCCGGGACGACCGGGCATGTCCGCCCACGACCCCGGGCCTTGGCGGGCCGTGGGGCCGAACGGCCGTCGGGCTCGGGGCCCTTCGTTTACGAGGAGAGCGCCCCGGAGCCGTCGAGGGCGGGGACGGGACGCGGCTCGCCCTCGGTGTCGATCGCGACGAAGGTCGGTCTCGCGGTGGCCACTTCCGTGGTGGGGCCCGGGGCGTCGAGCGCCACCCGGGAATCGCCCGGGTTCTTGGCGACGCACCTCACGGTGGCAGCGGTCTGGTCGGCCACGTCAACTCTCCTTCGCGAGTCGCGGCAGAAAGGCGCCGGAGAGTCTTCTTCGGCGCCCCGCATGACGTTCAGGCATGCGGGCAGTGGCAGGTCTTCGGACTCGCGGACACGCCTGCCGGTCTCCCGGCGGGCACCTAATGGCCGTCGCTTCCCGGGACCGGTTCCGGTTCCAGTGCTTATGACGGCGGTCGTTCCCGCTCACCGCTGCGGGGCAGTCCCGGATTCCCACCGGGTTCCCTCTTACGACGCATCCCGCCTGGCGGACGGGGCGAACCAGCTGCGCTCTCAGCCTACCCGGCACCGTCACGGGCCTGACCAGCCCTCCGTTCCCCGATCCGGGCGCGGGCAGCGGGTCCCGGGCGGGCGCGCCGATTCCCGGCGCGGCGACGGCCCGGCGGGGCGGGGCACCGGCGGGCCGGTGTACTCCCGTGCGCCCCGCGTGCTCCTTCGACGGTTTCGGCCGCCCCGCGTACGGTTCCGGCCATGAGTGGATACGCGATGGAACCGGCCGCGTCCAGGGACATCGGTACCGAGGCCCTGCCCCCCTCCGACCAGTGGTCCACCGCCCCGGTGGTGGCGGCGCCCGTCTGCCGCTTCGAGAACTTCCTCGGCGCGGAACGCGCCGGCACCCTGCTGGAGTACGCGATCTCCCGGCAGGCCGACTTCAACGCGGGCACCGTCCTCGATCCCCTTTCGGGCCAGGTCTCCCACAAGGGCCGCAGCTCCCTCGTACTCCCCGTGACCAGCGCCGTGTTCAGCGCGCACCTCGCGGACTGCCTGCCGCTCGTCCAGGAGGTCCTCGGTCACCGGGCCGCGCTCACACAGACCCGGACCGTCCTGACGGCCCACGGCGAAGGGGGCCACTACGGCATGCACACCGACGCCTCACGGGTGCGCGACGTCGCCACGGCCGTGTCGGCGGTGTACTACCTGCACCGCGAGCCCCGCGGCTTCGAGGGCGGCCGGCTGCGACTGTACGACACCGTGCTCCACGAGGGCGGGGCCCGGCCGGCGGAGTCGTACCGCACGATCGAGCCCGAGCACGACACCATCGTGTTCTTCCCGGCCAGCGCCTATCACGAGGTCGTCCCGTCCACGTGCCCCAGCGGGCTGTTCGCCGACAGCCGGTTCACCCTGACGACGTGGATCAGCGGATCCGGATCCGGCCCCGCGACGGCGCCGCCCGCCGCGCCCTTCACGATCTGGCCGTGGATGGCCCGCGCGGCCGAACGCACCCGCCCGCTCGCGGACGCCGCCCGCGACCACGACGGTGCACGCCCCATCGGCCTCCCGCCCGCCGACCCCGCCACCCGGCTCACCCTGACCGCACCCCGCACGATCCCGCGACCGCTGTCCGGCCGGCCGCCTCCCCGGTGAACCGGCCGGCCCCGGCCGTCAGGGCCGCTGGGTGAGGTATCCGCCCATGGAGGTGAAGTACTCGGCCGCGGGCAGCTCCCGGCCGTCCTCGGTCCGCACCCGGGTGACGGCCAGCCCGTGGTTGCGGCCGGTACGGGCATCGGCGCCCGCGACGATCACCACGCCGTCGCCCTCGCGGTAGAAGACGCGCCCCGGCGTGCCGCCGTACCGGCCTTCGGACACGACCGCGGCCAGGACCTCCAGCCGCTTGCCCTTGTGGAAGGTGAAGGCGCTCGGGTAGGGCTCGGACTGGGCGCGGACCAGGCGGTCGAGGTCGGCCGCGGGCCAGTTCCAGTCGATGCGGCTGTCCTCGACGGACCGCTTGTGGAAGAAGCTCGCCTGGGACCGGTCCTGATCGGTGAACCGCGCCTGGCCGGAGGCGATGCTGTCCAGCGCGCCCACGACGACCGGGGCGATGAGGTCGACGGTCCGGTGGAAGAGGTCCGTGGCGGTGTCGCGCGGTCCCACCGGCACCGCTTCCTGCCGTACGATGGCGCCGGCGTCGAGCTCGTCGTTCATCATGTGGGCGGTGACGCCCACTTCGCTCTCGCCGTTGATGAGCGCCCAGATCAGCGGGGAGAAGCCGGCGTACTTCGGCAGCAGCGCGTCGTGCACGTTCAGCGTGCCGTGGCGGGGGAGGTTGAAGACGCGGGGAGGGAGCCACGTCCGCCAGTTGTTGGCCACGATGATGTCCGGGTCCGCCTCTTTGAGGCGCTCGAACAGCTCGTCGTCGTCGGGGCGGTTGCGGATCAGCACCGGCACGCCGTGCTCCTCGGCGAGGTCGGCGACGGAGTCGCTCCAGATCTTCTCGTAGGCGTGCTCGCTCTTGGGGTGCGTCACGACCAGCACCACGTCGTGCTCGGAGTCCAGGAGGGCTTGCAGGGTGCGGTGGCCCCAGGTCTGGTAACCGAACATGACGACCCGCATGGGGTTCCTCCTCGGAGCAGGGGTTGGCTGGTGTCGAGTAAAGCAAGGCTTGCCTAACTACGCAACGGGGCGCGGGTGTAGGCGAGTTGACGCCTTGTCTCATTTTCGCCGCCCGAATTGTCTATCGACAGCCTCGTCGAAATCAGCTTAGCCTTGCCTAAGTTCTGGCCGCGGCTCCGTCGACGTGCCCGCCTTCCGCCCTTCTCGCCTTCCGCCTTTCCCGACGCTCGACCCGACGGCTGCCGGCCTGCCCGCCGCGGCGGCCACCCCCCGCACGATGGGAGTGACATGGCTCAGGTCCGTCCTGGCGACGCCCCGTTGATTCACGACCTCATTGGCATCGGCTTCGGTCCGTCCAACGTGGCCATGGCGATCGCGGTCAGCGAGCACAACGCGCGCGTCGGAAGGCAGGAGGCGATCACCGCCCACTTCTTCGAACAGCAGCCGCGCTTCGGCTGGCACCGCGGCATGCTGATCGACGACGCGACCATGCAAGTGTGCTTCCTGAAGGACCTGGTGACGCTCCGGAACCCGGCCAGCGAGTTCAGCTTCCTGTGCTACCTGAAGAGCAGGGGACGGCTGGTCGACTTCATCAACCACAAGACCCTCTTCCCGCTCCGCGTGGAGTTCCACGACTACTTCGAGTGGGCCGCCGACCAGGTCGACGGCATGGTCTCCTACGGGCACGAGGTCGTCGGGGTCACACCCGTCGTCCGCGACGGAGTGGTGGAGTACCTCGACGTCACGGTCCGGGCGGGCGAGGGGCTGGCCCTGCACCGGGCCCGCAACCTCGTCATCGGCACCGGCCTGCGCCCCCTCATGCCCGACGGCATGGAGCGTAGCGACCGGATCTGGCACACCTCCGACCTGCTGACGAAGGTCGACGCCCTCGACGGCGCCGACCCGACCCGGTTCATCGTCGTCGGCGCCGGGCAGAGCGCCGCGGAGAACGTCGCCTACCTGCACCGGCGTTTCCCGGCGGCCGAGGTGTGCGCCGTCTTCTCCCGGTACGGCTACAGCCCCGCCGACGACAGCAGCTTCGCCAACCGCATCTTCGACCCGGACGCGGTGGGCGAGTTCTTCGCCGCGCCGCCCGGTGTCAAGCGCAGTCTGATGGACTACCACGGCAACACCAACTACTCCGTGGTGGACGTCGACCTGATCGACGACCTCTACCGGCAGATGTACCGGGAGAAGGTCCTCGGCACCGAGCGCCTGCGCTTCCTGAACGTCTCACGGCTGACCGCTGTCAGCGAGGGGCCGGACACGGTCCGCGCGACCGTGCAGTCCCTCGTCACCGAGGAGGAGACCCCCCTGGAGGCGGACGTCGTGGTCTTCGCCACCGGCTACCGCCCCGTGGACCCGCTCGCCCTCCTCGGCGACGTCGCCGAGCGGTGCCTGCGCGACGACGAGGACCGGGTCCGCGTCGAGCGTGACTACCGCATCGCCACCGACCCCGAACTGCGCTGCGGGATCTATGTACAGGGCGGTACGGAGCACACGCACGGCATCACGTCCTCGCTGCTCTCCAACACCGCCACGCGGGTCGGCGAGATCCTGGACTCGCTGCTCGACCGGGGCCGCAAGGCCGATGCCGACGAGGTCCGGACCGTCGCCGACGGGACGGGCAGCACCGCACGCTAGCCGGTCCGCCGACGAGGTTTCGCCGGTGGAGCGAAGGGATAACGTACAGCGACATGGGCACGATTGCAGTCGAGCTCCCGGTGCCCAAAGGCACAACCGGGCTCCGTCGGCGCCGAGTTGTGGGTTCGCTCGCGCTCTTGCTGACCCTCCTCGCGGCGGTGGTGGTGTCGCTGGCCGTCGGCGCCCGCGGGCTCGGTCCGGCCGAGGTGTGGCACGGGCTGACCGCGCCGCCGGACACCGACCGGCGGCTCACCGAGATCCGGCTGATCGTGCAGACCGTGCGGGTGCCCCGCACGGTGCTCGCGGTCGTGGCGGGGGTGGCCCTGGGCGTCGGCGGAGCGCTGATCCAGGGGTACACGCGCAACCCGATCGCCGACACGGGCCTGCTGGGGGTGAACTCCGGGGCCTCCTTCGCCGTGGTCGCGGTGATCGCCGTGTTCGGGTTCGACGACCCCTTCCAGTACGTGTGGTTCGCCTTCCTGGGGGCCGCGGTCGCCGGGGTGGTGGTCTTCGGCCTGGCGAGCATCGGGCGCGGGGCCGGCAATCCGCTGACGCTCGCCCTGGCCGGACAGGGGGTCACGGTGTTCCTCGCGGCGGTGACGACGGCGGTCGCGCTGTCGGACCAGGCCTCGCTGAACGCGCTGCGCTTCTGGAACGCGGGCTCCGTGGCGGGGGTGGGCTACGGCGTCATCTGGCCGGTGTCCGCCTTCATCGCGGCCGGCCTGGTGCTGGCGCTGGCCACGCTGCCCGCCCTCAACCTGCTCAACCTGGGCGAGGACGTGGCCCGGGGCCTGGGGGTGAACATCGCGGTGAGCCGGACCGTCGGCATCGTCGCCATCACCCTGCTGGCGGGAGCGGCGACGGCGGCCTGCGGCCCCATCGCCTTCCTCGGGCTGATGGTGGCGCACGTGGCCCGCCATCTGACCGGTCCGGACTACCGCTGGCTGGTCCCGTACGCGGGCCTGCTCGGCGCCATCGTCCTGCTGGTGTGCGATATCGCGGGGCGCCTGCTGGTGCGGCCGGGCGAGCTGGACGCGGGTGTGGTCGTGGCCCTGCTCGGCGCGCCGTTCTTCGCGGTCCTGGTGTGGCGCGGAAAGTTCAAGAACGCATGAACGGGGCCGAGGTGAAACCAGGCGGCGCGACGCCGGCCGACGTGCGGCCCGTGGCGCTGGCGCCGGGCGTGCGGTTCGGCCGTGTCTCGTTCGTGTGGCGGCCGTGGATGGTGTGCGTGACGCTGCTGCTGGGCGCCGCGACCTTCCTCGTGTTCTGCCTGTCCATCGGCGTCGGGGACTTCCCCATCGGACTGCCCCAGGTGGTCGCGACGATCCTGGGCCGGGGCGAGCAGGTCGACGAGTTCGTCATCATGGACCTGCGGATGCCGCGCGCCCTGATCGGGGTGGTCGTGGGCGTCGCGCTGGGCGTGGCCGGGGCGATCACCCAGTCCGTCGCGCGCAATCCGCTGGCCAGCCCGGACATCCTGGGGATCACCGGTGGCGCCGGCGCGGTCGCGGTGTTCCTGGTGACGGTGACGGGCGGGACGACGGCCGCGGTCGTCAACTCCGTGGGCCTGTCCGGGGCCGCTCTCGCGGGTGGTCTCGGCACGGGGCTCCTCGTGTACTTCCTGGCGTGGCGGCGCGGGGTCGACGGCTTCCGGCTCATCCTCATCGGCATCTCGGTGAGTGCCGTGATGGAGGCGATCACGACCTGGCTGCTGGTCCAGGCCGACATCAGGGACGTGGCCCGGGCGCAGGCGTGGCTGATCGGGTCGCTGGACAACCGCTCGTGGGACGACATCCGGGTGGCGCTGTGGTGCACGCTCGTCCTGGTGGCCGTCGTGGCGGGCGCCGCCTTCCAGTTCAAACCGCTGCACCTCGGGGACGAGGTGGCCGCGGGCCTGGGCGTCCGGTACACCCGGGTCCGGGCGGTGCTGCTGCTGTGCGGGGTGCTGCTGGCCGGCGTGGCGGTCAGCGCCGCGGGCCCGGTGCCGTTCGTGGCCCTGGTGGCGCCGCAGGTGGCCATGAGGCTGGTGAGATGCCCGACACCGCCGATGGTGGCCTCCGGCATGGTGGGGGCCCTGTTGCTGACCGGGGCGGACCTGGTCGCGCGCACGGCGCTGCCGATCACGCTGCCGGTCGGTGTGGTCACGGCCGTGATCGGCGGTCCCTTCCTCGTCTATCTCCTGGTGCGGGCGAACGTCCGTTGACCGATTTACCTTCACACAGGGCTGGAGCAGGGGGAGTTGTGGCCGTATCGCACATCGCCGGGACCGAGTACGGGACCGACGCCACCACACGGCTGTCAGCCAGGGGCGTCACGGTCGGGTACGGCAGCCGGAGCGTCATCGACGACCTGCACGTGGCGATCCCGCCGGGAGTGATCACCACGATCATCGGCTCCAACGGCTGCGGGAAGTCCACCCTGCTGCGGACCCTCTCGCGGCTGCTCAAGCCGACCAGCGGGACCGTCGTCCTGGACGGCGAGGACATCGCCACCCTCAGGACCAGGGACGTGGCGAAGAAGCTCGGCCTGCTGCCGCAGGCCCCGGTCGCGCCGGACGGGCTCACGGTGGCCGACCTCGTCGCCCGGGGGCGCCATCCGCACCAGAGCTGGCTGCGGCAGTGGTCCTCGGACGACGCGGGTGTCGTGGAGCGGGCGTTGGCCATGACCGGGGTTGCCGACCTGGCGGACCGTCCGGTCGACGCGCTGTCCGGCGGGCAGCGCCAGCGCGTCTGGATCTCGATGACGCTGGCTCAGGGGACCGATCTGCTGCTGCTGGACGAGCCGACGACCTATCTGGACCTGGCGCACGCGATCGACGTGCTCGACCTGGTGGACGACCTGCACGAGTCGGGGTGCACCGTGGTCATGGTGCTGCACGACCTCAACCTGGCCATGCGCTACAGCGACAACCTCGTCGTCATGCGGGCCGGCTCGATCCTCGCGCAGGGGCACCCGCGGGACGTGATCACCGCCGAGCTGCTGCACGAGGCGTTCGGGCTGCGCGCCAAGGTGATCGAGGATCCGGTGGGGGACCGGCCGCTCATCGTGCCGATCGGTCGCACCCATGTGCGGTCCGACTAGCTCAGACAGAGATGCGATGCAAGTAAGGCTAGGCTAGCCTCACTTGGTCGCGGTAGGGTTTGGCTGCCCTCGGGGCGGAGTCGCAATGGCCGGCACAACAGCAAGGGAATGCGGATGCTTCTCCAGCAAACGGCACGTATGAACTCCCGGTGGTGGCGGCGGCGGTTGGCGGCGGCGCTGTCCGCCGCGGCCCTCGGGGTCGGTCTCCTCGCGGGGTGCGGCTCCGACCCGGCGGACAAGGCCGACAGGAAGAGCGACGGCACCGCGCCCGCCGCGGCCGGTACCTTCCCGGTCACGGTGGACCACGCGTTCGGGTCCACGAAGGTGGCCAAGGCCCCCCGTCGGGTCGTCTCCGTCGGCTACACCGACGACCAGGCCGTCCTGGCGCTCGGCACCAAGCCCGTCGGCATGGTCGACCAGTACCCCAACCCGCCCGGCACCAGCCCCGACGTCAACACGCAGTGGCCCTGGGTGAAGGACAAGTGGGGCGACACCCGCCCCGAGGTCGTCATGAGCAACGGCGACACCGGCCCGAACTACGAGAAGATCGCCGCCCTGCGGCCCGACCTGATCATCGCGGTCTACTCCGAGATCGACCAGGCCGCCTACGACAAGCTCTCCAAGATCGCCCCGACGGTGGGCCGCACCAAGGCCGAGAAGGAGCCGTTCAGCGCGCCGTGGCAGGACAACGCCGTCCACATCGCCAAGGCGCTGGGCCAGGAGGCCAAGGGCGCCGAGCTGGTGAAGGGCATTGAGGACAAGCTCGACGCGGCCAAGAAGGCGCATCCCGAGTTCGCGAACCAGACGGCCGTCGCGCTCTCCTGGTACAAGGACGCGGCGGCCCCCTTCACCTCCACCGACGTCCGCGGGCGCCTGGTGACGGGCACCGGCTTCACGTACCAGACCGAGATCGACAAGATCGCGGGCGGCAAGTTCTACACCACGCTCTCCCCCGAGCGCATGGACCTGATCGACGTGGACCGCATCTTCGTCATCAACGACAAGGCGGACACGGAAGCGCTCAAGAAGTTCGAACTGTTCGCCAACCTGCCCGCCGTCAAGAACGGAAAGGTGTCCTACCTCCTGGACAGCGAGGGCCCGGCGGTCGGCGCGGCCATGTCCCAGGGCACCCTGCTGTCCCTCCCGTACGCGATCGACGAGCTCGTCAAGTCGGTCGGCCAGGTGTGAGCGTCACCGACACGCCCGCCGTCCCGTCGACCCTGCGCACGACGACCGGACGGGAGGCCACCCGCTGGGTCACGGCACACTGCCGCCAGATCCCGTGGCTGACGTCCGCCGCCGTGCTCACCACGGTCGCCGGTGCGGCGCTCCAAGTACTGCCCCTGCTCCTGCTCGGCCGCGTCGTGGACGCGGTGGTCCAGGGCGAGGCGCGCTCGGTCCTGGTCACGACGGGCGTGCTGATGGTCGCCGCCGCGCTGTTCGGCGCGGCGGCCACCGCACTGTCCACCTACCTGATCGGGCGGCTGGGCGCGGACCTGCTCGCGCGGCTGCGCGAAGGCGCCGTCCGGGCGGTGCTGGGACTGCCGAGCGCACGCATCGAGCAGGTCGGCCGGGGCGACGTGCTGTCCCGCGTCGGCGACGACGTGGCCGTGCTCTCCCGGGGCATCCGCACGGCCGTACCCACCGTGTTCTCGGCGGGCGTGCTCGTGGTCATCGCCACGCTCGGCATGTTCGGCCTGGACTGGCGGCTCGGCCTGGCGGGCGCCTTCGCGCTGCCGGCGTACGCGCTGGCCCTGCGCTGGTACCTGCCCCGGTCCGCCCCCCTCTACCGCAAGCAGCGCGCGGTCCAGGCCGACCGCGCGCAGGCGCTCATCAGCGGACTGAACGGCATCGACACCGTCCGGGCGTACCGGCTCGAAGGCGCCGTCCGCCAGAGGGTCACCGAGGAGTCGTGGCGGGTGCGCGATCTCGGTATCGAGGTGTTCCGGCTCTTCGGCCGCTTCGTCGGCCGGGAGAACCGCGCCGAGTTCATCGGACTGGTGCTGATCATCGTCGTGGGGTACGCCCTGCTGGAGGCCGACGCCGCCAGCCTCGGCGAGGTGTCGGCGGCCCCGCTGCTGTTCCACCGGCTGTTCACGCCGCTGGGCTCCATCATGTTCACCTTCGACGAGGCCCAGAAGTCCGGCGCGAGCCTGACCAGGCTGGTCGGGGTGCTCGGGGAGGACGCGGAGGACCGCCTGGTCGGCGCGCCGGCCGTGGCACGTGCCGCCGACGTGCCCCACCCGGTGGCGGTGGAAGGACTGACCTTCGGCTACCCGGACTCCGAGGAGCCCGTCCTGCGGGACGTCGCCCTGACGATCCCGGCGGGCGGCTCGCTCGCACTGGTCGGGGCCACGGGCGCGGGCAAGTCGACCCTGGCCGCGCTGATCGCCGGGATCGGCACCCCGCAGGCCGGGTCGGTGCGCATCGGCACGAACGACCTCGCGGACCTGGACGAAGCCGGCGCACGCGCCCTGGTGAGCATCCTCACCCAGGAGACCCACGTGTTCTCCGGTCCGCTCGCGGACGACCTGCGGCTGGCCGCGCCGGAGGCGGCCGATGCCGAGCTGATGGAGGCCCTGCGCACGGTCGGGGCCGGCGCGTGGGTCGAGGCGCTGCCCGGAGGGCTGAACACACCGGTGGGCGAGGGCGGTGAGCGCCTGGACGTCACCAAGGTCGCCCAGATCGCCCTGGCCCGGCTGGTGCTGGCCCGGTCGCCGGTGGTGGTGCTGGACGAGTCGACGGCCGAAGCGGGCAGCGAGGGCGCGGCCGAGCTGGAGCGGGCCGTGCTGGCCGCCTGCGCGGGCCGCACCACGCTGTTCGTGGCCCACCGGCTGACACAGGCGATGGCGGCGGACCGGATCGCGGTGCTGGACGCGGGACGCGTGGTCGAGCAGGGCACGCACGAGGAACTGGTGGCCCTGGGCGGCCGGTACGCGCGCCTGTGGCGGGCCTGGCGCGAGGGCAGCTAGTGCTGTGGCCGGCAAACCTTCCCGGCCACAGCACCAGCCGGTCCGCGCTCATTCACATGGTCAATTCATGATTCTGGAAAGGGCGTTGAGTCTTCGATGACGGAATCGAGCGCTCGTCTCGTGCGGCTTTCTCCCACACGCCTGGCAGGCGTGCGGCGCCGGACAGGTGACTACTCCGACAGGACCATCGCCCGGGCGTGCTCCATCGGGCTGTCCTACTGGGCCACGGGCCGCAGCCCCGAGGGCATGGACCTCACCTCCGGCACCCTGTTCGCCGACGTCCTCGGCTGGGTCGACAGCGGAGGCGCCGGCCCGGCCGGATGGGAGGTCGGTGCGGACGGCCGGAGCATCACCGTCCCGGACGGCGTCGCACCGGCCGACGCGCAGCTCGCCCTCGACGACCTGGCCGACTTCCCGGACCGGTCCCTCGCCACCATCGGCCCGTCCAGCGTGGCGGCGAGGCTGGAGACCCTTGCCGAGTGGAACGCCACCGACGCGCAGCGGGTTCGCCCGACCATTGTGGAGCTGTTCCGCGAGCAGGCCCGGACCAGGCCGGACGCCGTTGCCGTCGTCGACGAACACCGCTCACTGACCTATGGTCAGGCTGCCGAGGTCTCCAGCCAGTTGGCCCACCACCTGATCGAGCGCGGCATCACCTCGGAACAGGTCGTCGGCATCTCGCTGGGCCGCTCCGCCGACATGGTGATCGGCTTGCTCGCCGTGCTCCAGGCCGGCGCCGCCTTCGTCCCCCTCGACCCGCAGTGGCCGGCCGCGCGCCGATCCGTCGTCATCGACGACGCGCGTGTCGTCCTCCAGCTCAACGGCTCCGGCGACCACGACCCGGCCGAACCCGAAGCCGTGGCCGTGGACCTCGGCGACTGGCGGTTCGGCTCCTACCCCGGCGGGGGGACCGGGATCACCGTCCCCGGCGACGCCCTCGCCTACGTGATCTTCACGTCCGGTTCGACCGGCCGCCCCAAGGGCGCCATGATCCGCCACGAGGCGATCAGCGAACGCCTGCTGTGGCAGGTCGACGAGATCCTGGGCTTCGGCCACGACGACGCCTCCCTGTTCAAGGCGCCGCTGTCCTTCGACATCTCCATCAACGAGATCTTCCTGCCGCTGGTGTCCGGAGCGAGGCTGGTGGTCCTGCGGCCCGGCGGCGAGCGAGACCCGCACCACCTGCTGAGCGTGATCGCCGAGCAGCGGGTGACCTTCACCTACCTGGTGTCCTCCATGCTCGACGTGCTGCTGGAGATGGCGGGCGGCTCCGGGCGGCTGGACAGCCTGCGGCACGTGTGGTGCGGCGGCGAGGTGCTGACCCCGGAACTGTACGAGCGGTTCCGCGCCCGCCTCGACATACCCATGTACCACGGCTACGGGCCGGCCGAGACGACGATCGGCGTCTCGCACGTCATCTACCGGGGCGCCGCTGAGCGCATGTCCACCTCGATCGGCAGGGCCAACCCCAACACCCAGCTGTACGTGCTGGACGAGGAACTGCGCCCGGTCCCGGTCGGAGTCGGCGGAGAGCTGTACGTGGGGGGCTTCCTGCTCGGCCGCGGATACGTGAACGCCCCCGGCCTGACCGCATCCCGGTTCGTCGCCAACCCCTTCGCGGCCGACGGTTCCCGGCTCTACCGGACCGGCGACCTCGCCCGGTTCGCCCCGGACGGATCCCTGGACTTCCTCGGCCGCGCCGACAACCAGATCAAGATCCGCGGCATGCGGCTGGAACTCGAGGACGTCGAGGCCGGTCTCGCGGAACACCCCGGCGTGCGGCACACCTGCGTCGTCGCGCGGAAGAACGCCGCCGGCGGCACTTACCTGGCGGGGTACGTGATCCCGGCCGCTGGCAGCGAGGACCTGCGGGCGGACGAGGTCAAGGCGTGGGCCGCCGGGCACATGGTGGAGTACATGGTGCCCGCCCACATCGTCGTGATGAAGGAGTTCCCGCTCACCGCGAACGGGAAGCTCGACCGCGGCGCGCTGCCGGAACCCGAGATCGGGACGGGCACGCTGGTCGCGCCGGCCACCGAGAACGAACGCCTGGTCTGCGCCGCCGTCGCGGGGCTCCTGCGCCTGGACGAGGTGGGCGTCGACCAGGACTTCTTCCAGCTCGGCGGAGACAGCATCCTGGCGATCTCGCTGCTGAGCGCGCTGCGCGAGGTCGGCCTGCACGTCACGGCGCGGCAGATCTTCACCCACAGCGTCGTCGGGGCGCTGGCGGCGGTGGCCGGCCGGGAGGGCGCCGCCGCGGTGGACCACGCCGACGTCGCGACCGGTTCCGTCGTGGGATCCCCCATCGTGCAGTGGCTGGGCGAGACCACCGACGCGATCGAGGGCTTCGTGCAGTCGGTGGTGCTGAACACCCCGGCGGACCTGACCGCCGAAGCCCTCGACGCGATCCTCACCGCCCTCGTCGCACGGCACGACATGCTGCGCGCCAAGCTGGTGCGCGGCCACCGCTGGAGCTTCGAGATCCCGGAGGCGGGCGGGGCCGCCCCGCCGTGGCAGGAGAGCGACGGGCCGCTCGACGCCTGCGTCGCGCTCGCCACGGCCGGGCTGGACCCCGCGGGCGGCGAGATGCTGCGCGCCGTCTGGCGCCGCACGGCACGCCAACTGGTCCTGGTCGCCCACCACGTGGTGATCGACGGCGTGTCCTGGCGGATCCTGCGGGAGGACCTCGCCACGGCGTGGCGGCAGTACGCCGCGGGCACGCCGGTCGAACTGCCCCCGGCGGGCACGTCGTTCCGCCGGTGGACGCAGCTGCTGGAGCGCGCCGTGTTCGACGCGGACCGCCCCCACTACCTGCGCCCCCTGCCCGGTGCGGACGCACCCGTGGGCCGGCGCGCGCCGAGCGCGGCGGACACCGTCGCCCGGGAGCGCACGACGACCGTCACCGTCGGCCCCGGGACCACGGCCGCGCTGCTCGGCGAGATCCCCGCGAAGTTCCACGCGGGCGTCAACGACGTGCTGCTGACCGCGCTGGCCGTCACCCTCGGCCGCCGGCACCGCGACCTCGGGCGGGACCAGACGTTCGCGCACGTCGAGCTGGAGGGCCACGGCCGCGAAGCACGGTTCGTGGCGGACTCCGCCGGCTTCGAACCGGACCTGTCGCGGACCGTGGGCTGGTTCACCACCCTCTTCCCGGTGACCGTGGACCCCGGCCCGGCGGCCGACCCCACCGACCCGCGATACCTCGCCGCCGCCCTCAAGGCGGTCAAGGAAGACCTCGCCCGCGTGCCCTCGGGCGGCCTGTCCTACGGCGCCCTGCGCTACCTCACCGGCGTCCCGTTCGACGCGCCCGCGCCCCAGGTGCTGTTCAACTACCTGGGCCGGTTCGACGCCGGAGCCGCAGGCGAGTGGGAACTCGCGGGAACCACCGGCCAGTTGGGCGAGAAGCGCGATCCGAGGATGCGGCTGCCGCGCGCCCTGGAGTTCAACGCTATCGCCGAACCCGACGCGTCCGGCGCGTACGAACTGGTCACCACCGTCTCCTGGCCCGACGGGATGTTCACCGACGAGGACATCGCGGCCGTCTGCGGATACTTCCGCGAGGCCCTGACCGGGCTGGCCGCACTGGACGGCGGCGGCCACTCGCCCAGCGACTTCCCACTGGCGGCGCTCACCCAGGCCGACGTCGACGACCTCGACGGCCCGGCGCTGCGGGACGTCCTGCCGCTGACCCCGCTGCAGGAGGGCCTGTACTTCCACTCGGTGTTCGACGACGACTCGGCGGGCAGCTACGTCGAGCAGCAACTGCTGACGATGGACGGGGAGGTGGACGCCGACCGGCTCGCGGCGGCGGCCACCCGCCTGCTCACGCTGTTCCCGAACCTGGCCGCGCGGTTCACCGCACTCGCCGACGGGCGGGTGGTCTCCGTACTGGAAAGCGGTGTGCGGGCCCCCTTCACCACGCTGGAGCGCCCCGGTATCACCGACGAGGAGATCCGCGAGCTCGCCGAGCGCGACCGCCGCGCCGGCTTCGACCTGGCCACCGGCCCGCTGATGCGGTACACGCTCATCCGCGCGGGCTCGGGGCGCACCGTCCTGGTGCAGACCGTCCACCACATCATCGCCGACGGCTGGTCGGTGCCGCCGATGCTGCGGGCCCTGCTGGCCGAGTACCACGCGCCGGGCTCCGGCCACCCGCTCGGCGGCTTCGCCGACTACGTCCGCCGGCTCGCCGGACGTGACGAGGACGAGAGCGACCGCGTCTGGCGCGAGGAGCTCGCCGGCCTGCCGGGCCCCTCGCTGGTCGCCGAGGGGCACACCCCCTCCGACCGCTTCGCCGACACCGCCGTGGAGCCGGCCGACGACATCGACGCGGCCGCCCGGTCGGCGGGAGTTCCGCTGAGCGTGGCCGTGCACAGTGCCTGGGCGGTGACGCTGGGCGGCGTCCTGCAGGGCAGGGACCTCGTGTTCGGCTCCACGGTGTCCGGGCGGGACGTGGACGTCCCCGGCATCGAGGACATGGTGGGCCTGTTCATCAACACGATCCCCGTGCGCGCCCGGTGGAGCGGGACCACCACCGCCCGGGACCTGCTCGCCGCCGTGCGCGGACACCAGAGCGCGGTCCTGGCGCACCAGCACGTCTCGCTGGCGCGCATCGGCCGGCACGTCGGGGCCGGACCGCTCTTCGACACGCTGGTCGTCTTCGACGTCGCGACCGATGTGGCCGGCCTGCGCCGGCCCGGCCACACGCTCGCCGTCACCGGCATCGAGAACGAGGGCGCCCCGCACTACCCGCTGACGCTCGTGGTGGAGCGCGCGGCCGACGGCCGCCCCCGCTTCAACCTGATCTACGACGGCGCGCTGATACGGGAGGCGGGCGCCCGCGCACTCCTGGAGACCTTCACCCGCACCCTCACCGGCCTGCTCACCCGGCCGGACGCCCTCGTCGAGGACCTGGCGCGGGGCGCCGCCCGGCCCGCGCACACCGCCCCGGTGACCCTGGGCGCCCTCTTCGACGCCGCCGCCCGCCGGGACCCGGCCAGGACCGCGGTCACCCAGTGCGCCCTCGACGGCGCCACCCGGTCCCTGACCTACGGTGAACTGGCCGCGGCCAAGGACGAGCTGGCCGCCGTCCTGCGCGCGGCCGGCGTCGGCCCGGGCGAACGGGTCGCCGTCGCCGTGCCCCGCTGCGTCGAGCAGGTCGTCGCCCTGGTCGCGACCGTGAGCGCGGGCGGAGCGTACGTCCCGCTGGACCTCGCCTACCCGGACGACCGGCTGGAGTACGTCCTCGCCGACTCCGCGCCGCGGGTCGTGCTCGTCGAGCGCGAGCACCGGGACCGCTTCACCCGCCTGCTGGACCGGGCGGGGGTGCCGGCCCGGGTAGTCGTGCGGGGCGACGAGCTGCCCCGGGACGACAGCCCCGCCGCGACCGACTGGCACGATCCCGCCTACGTGATCTACACCTCCGGCTCGACCGGCAGGCCCAAGGGCGTGGTCGTCCCGCACTCCAGCGTGGTGTCGCTGCTCGCGAACACCCGGCCCGCCATGGACTTCGGTCCGCGGGACGTGTGGGTCCAGTTCCACTCGTACTCCTTCGACTTCGCGGTCTGGGAGCTGTGGGGCGCACTGGCGCACGGCGGTGAGCTGCTGGTGCCGGAGTACGGGCTGACCCGCTCCCCGGTGGACTTCCACCGGCTGGTGCGCGAGCGCGGGGTCACCGTGCTCAACCAGACCCCCTCCGCCTTCTACCAGTTCGCCGAAGCCGACCGGCAGGCGGGCGAGCCGCTGCCCGCCCTGCGGCGCATCGTCTTCGGGGGCGAGGCGCTCGACCTCGGACGGCTGCGCGACTGGGTCGGGCGGCACGGCGCCGCCGCGCCCGAGCTGGTCAACATGTACGGCATCACCGAGACCACCGTCCACGTCACCCACCGGGTCCTGACCGAAGAGGACTTCGCCGCCGGCGACGACGTCAGCCCGATCGGCGGGCCGATCCCCGGGCTCGCCGCCTACCTGCTCGACGAGCGGCTGCGGCCCGTGCCGCCCGGCCGGGTCGGTGCCATCTACGTCGCCGGCGACCAGGTGTCGCTCGGCTACCTGGGCCGGCCGGCCCTGACCGCGGGCCGGTTCGTGGCGGACCCGTTCGCGGCCGACGGCTCCCGGATGTACCACAGCGGCGACCTCGCCCGCCGGACGCTCGACGGCGGGCTGGAGTTCGTCGGCCGCGCCGACGACCAGGTGCAGCTCAAGGGCTTCCGGGTCGAGCTCGGCGAGGTGGAGTCCGCGATCAGGGAGCTCGACGGCGTGGTCGACGCGGCCGTGACCGTGGCGGACAGCGGCGACCACCTGGTCGCGCACGTCGTGGGCCGGGCGCCCGCGGACCTCGCCGGCCCGCTGTCGGCGAAGCTGCCCGCGCACATGGTGCCCGGCCGGGTGCTGGAGGCGCAGGCCCTGCCGCTGACGGTCAACGGGAAACTGGACCGCGAGGCGCTGGCCGAACGGGCCGGCGCGCTTCCCCAGGAGCGGCTCCCCGAGGAGCACGGGGAGGCCGTCGCGGCGACCGGCTCCGCGATCGCCGTGCTGGTGGACGTCTTCACGCAGACCCTGCCCGGCGCCGCCGTGGACGGTGACTGCGACTTCTTCCGGGCCGGGGGCGACAGCATCCTCGCCATCGCCCTGGTGAACCGGGCCAGGGCGCTCGGCCTCCCCATCGCCCCGCGGGACGTGTTCCTGCTCAAGACCCCGCGCGCGCTCGCCGAGCACCTGGCGACGAGCACACCGCGGCCCGCCGCCGCCGCACCGGCCCCCCGCGATGACGGCCCGCTGACACCGACCCCGATCATCCTGCGCCGGCGCGAACTGGGCGGCTGTCTCCACCGGTTCGCCCAGGCCAGGACCTTGGTGGCACCCGAGGGCGCCACCTTCGCCGACGTCCGGCGCGCCGCGGACGCCGTCCTCGCCGCCCACCCGGTGCTGCGGCTGCGGCTGCGCGTCGAACACGGGGCGTGGGCCCTGAGCACCGAACCCGACCGCGAGGCCGCCGTCGTGCGGACCGACGCGGCCGACGCGACGGCCGCGGCGAACGAGGCCGCCGGACGGCTCGACCCCGAGGCGGGCGAGGTCATCGCCTTCTCGTGGCTGGAGGAGAGCCGCACCCTCGTCGTCACCGTGCACCACCTCGCCGTGGACTCGGTGTCCTGGCTGATCCTGCTCGACGACCTGGCCGCCGCCCTGCGCGGGAGCACCCTGCCGCCGCCCACCACCTCCTACGCCGAGTACGCGGCGGCCCTGGCCGACCCGTCCGCCCACACCCTCGCCGACCTCGGCCACTGGGCCGACACGCTCCAGGCACCCCCGCTCACCCGCGCCCTGGAGGAACTGCGCGAGACCACGGTCGTACTCCCGCCGGCCGCGAGCGACCTGGTGACGCGCACCGCGCCCGCCGCACTCGGCGTCGGCCTCACCGAGCTGCTGTGCGGCGCGCTGCGCACGGCCCTGACCGGCATCCAGGCCACGCCCGGCGACCTGGCGATCGACCTGGAGCGGCACGGCCGGGTCCCGGCACTGCCCCACCACGACTACAGCCGCACGGTCGGCTGGTTCACCTCCATCGCACCCGTGCGGCTCACGGCGCACACCGATCCCGTCGCGGCCGCCCGCGAGGTCGCCGCACGCCAGCCCGACGAGCACGCACACGTCGGCTACGGTCGGCTCCGGTACCTCAACCCGCAGACGGCCCCGCTGCTCGGCGCCCGGCCGCAGGTGCTGTTCAACTACCTGGGCCGGGGCGGCGAGTCGCAGGTGCCGCACATCACCGGCGGCGACCCCGGCAGCCCGTACGCCGTAGAGGTCAACGCGTGGACCGAAGCGGCCACCGGCAGCCTGCACGCGGCCTTCACCCTCGCCGAGGGCGTCCCCGACGAGATCACCGACCACTGGCGCGGCGCACTGGAACGCCTCGCCGACGCCGCCACGACGGCCGAACGGACGGCTCCGGTCACCCCGCTCCAGCGCGGCCTGTTCTTCCAGGCCCAGATGGCGGGCCCAGCCGGACACTACGTCGCGCAGAGCTGGTTCACCTTCGACCGGCGCCTGGACACCGAGGCGCTGGCCGACGCGATGGCGTGGGTGATCGCGCGGCACCCGGTCGTCGGCGCCGGCTTCACCACCGACGACGACGGCAACGCGGTCCAGGTCCTCGCGGCCGGCCGGCGGGTCGGCGTCCGCACGCTCACCCTGCGGACGCGGGAAGAGGTCGACGACCTGCTCGCCCGCGACCGCGACACGGGATTCGACCCGGACCGGCCGCCGCTGATCCGGCTGACCGTGGTGCGCCTGCCCGGCGACCGCGACGGCCTGCTGCTCAGCTACCACCTGCTGCTGTGGGACGGCTGGTCCCGCGAGATCGTGCTGCGGGACCTGTTCGACGCCTACCAGGCCGCGCTGGCCGGCGAGTTGGCGCCGACGGCCGCGGCCACCCCCGGCTTCGAGGACTACGCCCGCGCACTCGACGCCAAGGACTCCGCCGCCTCGGAGCGCTTCTGGGCGGAGCACCTGGCCGGCCTCGCGGGCCCCACCCTGCTCGCCGGACCTGCGCCGCTCCTCGTCGACGACCTGCCGCGCACGCTCGTGCACACGCTCCCCGCCGAGCAGTCGGACCTGCTCCGGGACACGGCCAGGGCGCACGGCGTCACCCTGAACTCGGTGCTGACCGGCGCGTTCGGCCTGCTCCTCGGCGCGCGCACGGGCCGCGCCGACGCCGTGTTCGGCGTCACCGTCTCGGGCCGCGAGGGCGAGGGCCTGTCCGACATCGTCGGAGTGCTGCTCAACACCGTGCCCTTGTGGACGCGGCCCAGGCCGGACGACACGGTCCGCGACTACCTCTCGGCCGTGCAGGACGCCAGGGTCGCGGCGATGGAGCACGAGCACCTGGGGCTCGGCGAGATCCAGCGTGCCAGCGGCCACGACACCCTCTTCGACAACCTGTTCGTGCTCCAGAACTTCCTGGACATGGACGCCTTCGCCGCGATGAACGCCCGCCACGGCATCACCGCGGTGCGCGCCGACGACTCCACGCACTACCCGTTCACCTGGGTCGTCACCCCCGGAGAGCGTCTCACCGTCAAGCTGGAGTACCGCGACCACGACACCGCGGCCGCCCGGCGGCTCCTGGACGACTACCTGCGCGTGCTCGACGGCCTGGCCCGCTCCACCGGCCCGGTGGGCGCGCTGCCGGGCCTGGCCCCGCGGCCCGGATCCGCCGGGCGCACGGACATCGGAACGGACACCGTCGTCGACCGGTTCGACCGGGCGGCCGACCGGGACCCGCGGCGGGTCGCGCTCGTCGCCCACGGCCGGACCATGACCTTCGGCCTGCTCAGGGACCGCAGCCGCGCGGTGGCGGGTGTGCTGGCCCGGCGCGGCATCGGCCCCGAGAAGACCGTGGCCCTCGCGATCCCGCGCTCCCTCGACTCGATCGTGGCGCTGTTCGCGGTCCTGCGCACCGGCGCCGCCTACGTGCCGCTGGAACTGGACCACCCGGACGAGCGGATCGCCGCGATCGTCGCGGACGCCCGCCCCGACGTCATCCTCACCGTGAGCGAGGTGTCGCCCCGGCTGTCCGGCGAACTGATCGAGCTGGACCGGCCGCTGCCCGAGGCCGAGCCGTTCACCACCTACGCCCCCGACGACCCGGACCGCCTGCGGCACCCCGCCTACACGATCTACACGTCCGGATCCACCGGGCGGCCCAAGGGCGTGGTGACCGAGTACGCCGGACTCACCAACATGCTCGTCAACCACCAGCGCCGGATCTTCGAACCGGTGCTGGCCGAGCACGGCCACCGCGGCTTCCGCATCGCGCACACCGTGTCGTTCGCCTTCGACATGTCCTGGGAGGAGCTCCTGTGGCTCGCCGACGGCCACGAGGTGCACATCTGCGACGAGGAACTGCGCCGCGACGCCCCCCGGCTGGTCGCGTACTGCGTCGAGCACGGGATCGACGTCATCAACGTGACCCCGACCTACGCACAGCAGCTGGTGGCCGAAGGCCTCCTGGACGATCCCGCACGGCGCCCCGCCCTCGTCCTGCTGGGCGGCGAGGCGGTCACCCCCACGCTGTGGCAGCGGCTCGCCGAGACCGAGGGCACGGTCGGCTACAACTTGTACGGGCCCACCGAATACACCATCAACACCCTCGGCGTCGGCACCTTCGAGTGCGAGGACCCGGTGGTGGGCGTGGCCATCGACAACACGGACGTGTACGTGCTGGACCCATGGCTGCGCCCGCTGCCGGACGGGGTCCCGGGCGAGCTGTACGTGGCGGGCATCGGCATCGCGCGCGGCTACCTGGGGCAGCCCGCCCAGACGGCGGACCGGTTCGTCGCCTGCCCGTTCGGCGTGCCCGGCGAGCGGATGTACCGCACCGGGGACCTGGTGGCCCGGCGGCCCGACGGGAACCTGGTGTACCTGGGCCGCACCGACCAGCAGGTCAAGATCCGCGGCCACCGCGTCGAACCGGGCGAGGTCGAGGCCGCGTTCGCCGCGCACCCGGCGGTGCGGTTCGTCGCCGCGGTCGCCCAGCCCGACCCGCAGGTGGACGGTGCCCACCGGCTGGCGGCCTACCTCGTACTGGACGGCGCCGAACTCGCGGAGGTCGCCGGCGCCGTGGGGGCCGCGCTGCCGGACTTCCTGCGTCCGACGCACTACGCCCGGGTCGACGCCATCCCGCTCACGGTGAACGGGAAGGCTGACACGAAGGCGCTGCCGGAGGCCAGGCCGCTCGGCGCGCTGACCACCGCGGGGGAGCGCGGCCCGCAGACGGAGACCGAGCAGGCGGTGTGCGAGTTCTTCGCGGAGGCACTGGACCTGGACGACGACGAGGTGAGCGCGGTGAGCGATTTCGTGTCCCTCGGCGGACACTCCATGCTGGCGGTGCGGCTGATCGGGCTGCTCCGCCGCGAGTACGGTCCTGTGATCACGATCCGTGATCTGTTCATGCTGCGAACCCCGGAAGCGATTGCCCGTCACCTCGATGAAAACTCCTGACGCGAAGCGGCCCCCTCTGGGGGCACCCCCGGCGGCAGCCGGGGGAGGGTCCGACATCCTGCGCACCGCCCTGCGCCGCAACATCGGCGCCATGGCCGGGGGCACCGTCCTCATGGGCCTCTACCAGGCCGGTGAGACCGCCTTCCCGATCGCGCTCGGCCTGATCGTCGAGCACACGATGCGAGGGGAGCGCAGCCTCGGCGCGCTCGCCCTGTCGATCGCCGCCCTGGCCGTGATCATCACGACGGTCTCCCTGTCGTGGCGGTTCGGCATGCGCATCCTGCAGAAGGCCAACACCACCGAGGCGCACCGCTGGCGGGTCAAGGTCGCGGACTGCGGGCTCCAGCCGGTGGCCAGGGACGTCGACCTCAAGTCCGGCGAGGTCCTGACCATCGCCACCGAGGACGCCGACCAGACGGCCGACATCATCGAGGTGGTGCCGCTGCTGGTCAGTTCGCTGGTCGCGGTACTGGTCGCGGCGGTCGCGCTCGGGCTGGCCGACCTCCGGCTCGGCCTGCTCGTGATCGTGGGAACCGCCCTGATCCTGTCGGTCCTGAGCGTGATGTCCAGGCGGATCGGCTCCAGCACCCGCGAACAGCAGGCCAGGGTGGCCCGGGCGGGCGCGAAGGTCGCCGACCTGATCACCGGCCTGCGCCCGCTGCACGGCTTCGGCGGCAACCACGCGGCCTTCCGCTCCTATCGGAAGGTCAGCACCGAGGCGAAGCGGCAGGCCGTCACGGTGGCGGTGGCGAACGGTGCGTACGCGGGCACCGCCATGGCCCTCAACGCCGCCCTCGCCGCCGCCGTGACCCTGACGGCGGGATGGCTGGCCTTCGACGGCAGGATCACCATCGGGGAACTCGTCATGGCCGTCGGGCTGGCGCAGTTCATCATGGAACCGCTCAGGATGTTCTCGGACATGCCCAAGTACGTGATGATGGCGCGCGCCTCGGCCGAGCGGATGGCCCTGGTGCTGGTCGCGCCGCCCGCCACGACCCCCGGCCCGGAGCGTCCGGCCGAGGGCGGGGACCTCGAGCTCGACTGCGTCCGGTACGGAACCCTGCGCGCGCTGAAGTTCCAGGTGGCCGGCGGCGAGTTCGTGGCGGTCGCCGCCTACCAGCCGCGTGCGGCGGCGGACCTCGCCGCGGTCCTGTCCTTGAAGGTGCCGCCCGAGGCGTACGAGGGCGCGGTGCGGATCAGCGGGCAGGAGATCGCCGAGCTGTCGGTCGAGGCGGTCCGCGCGCACATGCTGGTCAACCCGTACGACGCGGAGATCTTCGCGGGCACCCTCCGCACGAACATCGACCCGTCGGGCACCAGCGGATCGGTGGACGAGGCCGTCGAGGCCTCCATGCTGACCGATGTCGTCGCCCTGCACCGCGAGGGACTGGACCACGCGGTCCGCGACCGCGGCGCGAACCTCTCCGGCGGGCAGCGCCAGCGGCTTTCCCTGGCCCGCGCCCTGGCCGCCGACACCGACGTCCTCGTCCTGCACGATCCGACGACGGCGGTGGACGCGGTCACCGAGCAGCTCATCGCGCGCAACATCGCCGCACTGCGCCGGGGCCGCACCACCCTCGTGATCACCAGCAGCCCGGCCCTGCTGGACGCGGCCGACCGCGTCCTCGTCCTGGACGACGGCGTCGTCACCGCCGAGGACACCCACCGCAACCTCCTCGCGACGGACGAGGCCTACTGCCGGTCCGTGGCCCGCTGAGCCGCTGCGGCCTAGCCGAGTGCCCAGGCCACGTCGCGGAGCAGGGCGTGGCGCCAGCCCGCCCGGTCGTGGCCCGAGGGGGAGCGGGAGACCCGGACGGTCGCGCCGGCCTGCGCGGTCAGGGTCTCGACCTGTTCGCAGTGGGGGAGCATCCGGGTCTCGTGTTCCCCCACGTCGAAGGCGATCCGCAGGCCGGACGGGGCGGGGCGCTCCCGCAGCCGCGCGGCGAGGGCGCCGCCGGCCGGGCCGCCGGGGGGGTCCGCACGGTCCGATGCCCCGGGGGCCCACCAGAACGAGCCCGACTGGCAGGCCACCCGGGACACCAGGCCGGGGAACTCCAGCGCCGCGTACAGGGCGCTGAGCCCCCCGAGGCTCTGCCCGGCGACGACCAGCCGGTCCCCGTCCGCCGGCAGGCCGGTCCGTGCCACCAGCGGCAGCAGTTCGTCCCGTACCGCCTCCCACAGCGCGGGCCGGCACCCGAACTCGGCCTCCCGGTCGCGGACCGGCAGGAAGACGAGGGTGACGGGCGGCATCTCGCCGCCGGCGACGGCCGAGTCGAACGCGGTCATGGCCGGGTGCAGGTACAGCCAGTCGTCCCCGTCCAGCAGCAGGACCACCGGTCCGCCGCCGCCCGCGGGGTGGACCCGTACGGTGCGCCGCCCGCCGAGCCGCTCGCTGCTCCAGCGGACCCGGGCCCGGGGGAGGGGCAGCACGTCCGCGGCGCCGATGACGGGCCAGTGCGGCTGGGCCGGCGCGTCCGGGGTCGCTGCGATGGACCGGTCGCCGCCCGCCCCGGCCGGGTTGAACGGGTCGGCGTGCGCGGCCCCTTCGACGAGGAGCTGGTAGCTCACGCGCAGCCGCGCGGGCATGCGGACCTCGGCGTACCAGCAGTCCGTGCCGCCCCACCGGCGCAGGGGCACCGGCCCGGACCAGCTCTCGAAGCCGATGCTCGCCGCCGCGCCGCGCCACAGGAACAGGGTCGACCAGCCCCCGCCGTCGGCGGGAACCGACACCGGGGTCCGGGCTGCCGCCCAGAAGGCTTCGGTGCCGGGTGCGCCGGGCAGTCCGTATGCGGCGAAGGCGTGCTCCGTACCGGCTCCGCGGCCGGAGACGGGGTCGGTCAGGCGCATCGGGATCTCCTTGTGAGCGGCAAGGGGAAAGACTAAGCTCGTGCCAATTAGGCGAGGCTAACCTAATCTTGACGTTCCCGGGAGGCACCGACCGTGACCACCAACCCGTTCGACGACCCCGAAGGCCGCTTCCTCGTCCTCGCGAACGAGGAGGGGCAGCACTCCCTCTGGCCGTCCTTCGCCGCGGTGCCCGGAGGGTGGACGGTCGTCTTCGACGAGAACACCCGAGAGGCGTGCCTGGACTTCGTCGAGGCCAACTGGACCGACCTGCGGCCCCGTTCCCTCGCCCGGTCGACGGACGCCTGACCCCCGCCCCGCCGACGCCCCGGGGGAGGACACAGCCGATGCTCTGCACCAAGCTGACCAACGCCCGCTTCCTCACCATGGATCCGGACCATCCGGTCGCCCGCCAACTGGGCATCTGGCAGGGCCGAATCGTCGGCCTCGACGAGGCCGTTGCCGCCCTGCCCGCCCGCGAGGTGATCGACCTCCAGGGCGCCACCGTGCTGCCCGGCTTCATCGACGCCCACGTGCACCTGCCCTGGACCGGCTTCAAGCAGAACACCGCCAGCATCGCGGGCCGCACGCGGATCGACGACGCGCTCGCCGCCGTGGCGCGGGCCGTCGCCCGCAAGAACACGCCCGGCGCCTGGGTGAACATCGTCGGCTACGACCAGCGGGCGCTGGGCCGCCACCTCACCGCCGCCGACCTGGACAGCGTGAGCCAGGGGCACAAGCTGTACGTCCTGCACGACTCCGGGCACGGCTGCGTCGTCAACACCGCCGTCCTCGATCTGCTCCCCGCCGACGTGCCGCACGAGAACGGCTTCCTCGCCGAGGGCGCGATGGGCGCCGCCCGCGCCCTGCGACTGCCCTACTCCCAGGAGGAGCTGACCGAGGCGATCGGCCGCGCCGCCCGGACCTGCCTGGCCGAGGGCGTCACCGCCTGCGCCGAGGCGGGCATCGGGGGCGCCCTCTTCGGCCACAGCCCGGTCGAGCTGGGCGCCTACCAACACGCCCGCGAGAAAGGCCTGCTGCCGCTGCGGGTGCAGCTCATGGTCTCCGCGGACCGGCTGCGTACGGTCGAGGCCCACGAGTCCGATGGCATCCCCAAGGCCCTCGACCTCGGCCTGCGCACCGGCTTCGGCGACGACCGGCTCTCCGTCGGGGCGCTGAAGATCTTCACCGACGGCGGCATGATGGCCCGTACCGCGGCCCTCAGCGCCCCGTACGAGGGACTCGACCACGGCGGCCGGTTGCAGGACGACCCCGAGGTGCTCGCGCGGTCGATCGTGGACGGCCACCTCGCCGGCTGGCAGCTCGCCGTGCACGCCATCGGCGACCGCGCCGCCGACGTGGCCCTGGACGCCCTGGAACGGGCCCAGCGCCTGCGACCCCGTCCGGGCGCCCGGCACCGCATCGAGCACGCCGGCCTGATCCGCCCCGACCAGCTGCCGCGCATCGCCCGGCTGGGCGTCAGCGCGGTCGTCCAGCCCAACTTCCTGCGCTACTTCGGCGACGACTACGCGACGGTCATGGGCGCGGAGCGGGCGCCGTGGCTGTACCGCGGCCGGGCGTTCCTCGACCACGGCGTCACCCTGGTCGGCAGCTCAGACCGGCCGGTGACGGACGGCTCGCCGCTGCGGGCCGTCCAGTTCATGGTGGAGCGGGCCTCCGAGTCCGGCCGGCTGATCGGCCCGGACGAGGGCATCACCGTCGACGAGGCCCTGTACGCCTACACCGTCGCCGGGGCCTACGCGTGCCACTGGGAGGACAGCGCGGGCAGCCTCACCCCCGGCAAGCGGGCCGACCTGGTCGTGCTCGGCGACGACCCGCGGAGCGTCGAGGTCTCGCGCATCGGCGGCATCGAGGTGGCGGCCACGTACGTCGACGGCCGCGAGAGCGGAAAGCCGGCCGCGTAGGCCGAGCGGCCCCGAGCCGTCGGCGGGGCGAAGGAGCGCCCGACGCGTCCTACGAGTACAGCAACACCGACTACGCGCTGCTCGGCCTCGTCGCCGAGAAGGCGGGCGGACGACCGCTGGCCCGGCGGTTCCAGGACCGGCTGTTCACCCCGCTCGGCCTCGCCGGAACCTCACTTCCGGGCATCCGCGACACCGCCCTCCCCGCCCCGTCCGCGCACGGCTACATGTACGGCGGAGCGGCCTACGCGCTCGTGGACCAGCCCCGCGGCTAGGTCCTCGCCGTGCACCACGGCCCAACCCGGGTCAGTGGTGTGCGGGCACACCGTCGGCGGCCGCCGCCCTGGCCGCCATGGCGTTCTGCACCTCGCGCTCGGCGACGCGCAGCAGCAGGGAGTCGCAGATCTCCCCGGAGCGTACGGCCAGCGTGGACAGCAGGGAGGCGGTGATGCCGTGGGTGTGCTCGACGGCGGCGCCCTGGACGTAGATGCCGGCCCGGATGCGGTCGGTGGTCTCGACCCGGTGGTCGCGGCCGACGCGCAGCCGTCCCTGCCCGTCCGTGAGGCACTCCCCGGCCAGGTCGCCGAGCAGGTCCGCCGGATCGGTGGGCCGGTACCCGGTGGCCAGGACCACCGCGTCGCAGTCGAGGGTGAGCGTCTCGCCCGTGGTGAGGGAGCGCACCACCGCCCGTGCCCCGTCGGGGAGTTCCTCCACGGAGGCGAGGGTGGTGGTGTTGAGGACGCGCAGCCGCTCGGTGCCCGCCACCTTCTCCTGGTAGACGGTCCGGTACAGGTGCTCGATCAGATCGCCGTCCACCACCGCGTAGTTGGTGTTGGCGTGGTAGCCGATCAGCTGCTGCTTGACCTCCTCCGGGGCCTGGAAGAACTCGTCCACGGCGGCCGGGTCGAAGATCCGGTTGGCGAACGGGCTGTCGTCGGCGGGGCTGTACCCGTAGCGGGTGAACACCGCGCAGACCTCGGCGTCGGGGAACGTGCGGTGCAGGTGGTCGGCGGTCTCCGCGGCCGACTGGCCGGCGCCGACGACGACGAAGCGGCGGTGCGGCCGGACGGTCAGTCCTGGCGCGCGGTGCAGCAGGTCGCGGTTGTGCCAGATGCGGGGGCCGGTGCTGATGCCGTCCGGGACGTGGGGGCGCAGCCCGGTTCCGAGGACGAGGTTGCGGGTGCGGGTGGTGCGCCGATGCCCCGTCCCGGAGGCCGGCCGGGTGATGACGTCCAGGTGGTCCGCGGCGTCCGCGGACCCGGCCGGTCGCACCTCGACGGCCTCGGTGCCGTAGTCGACCTGCCCGGCGAAGGAGGAGGCGCACCAGCGGAAGTAGTCGTGGAACTCGAGGCGGGTGGGGAAGAAGGTCTTCTGGTTGATGAAATCGGCCAGCCGGTCCCGTTCCTGCAGGTAGTGCAGGAAGCTGAAGGGGCTTCCCGGATTGCGCATCGTCACCAGGTCCTTGAGGAAGGACACCTGCATGGTGGCTCCTTCGAGGAGCATGCCCTGGTGCCAGCCGAAGTCCTCCTGGCGCTCGATGAAGGAGGCCCGGATCTCCTCGCCGGAGGCTCGTCGGCCGTTGTGCTCCCGGATCGCTATCGCCAGGGCGAGATTGGCCGGCCCGAAGCCGATTCCCACCAGATCCCTGCTGTCCGGGAGAGCGTCCCCGGGTGTGGAGCTCGCGTGCGGTGCGGACATGCCCATCCTTCCTCGGTCCTACCCTTTTTTATTAGGTAAGGCTTGCCTAAGATCTCCGACAGCTCGGAGGCTGTCAAGGTGGCCGCCGAGTCGCCTGATGGACAATCAACCGCCGCGCAGGTGAGGGTCATTGGGTCCAGGTGTTCAGCGGGGAAGGTCCATTTCCCGCAGCGGGCCGTCCGGCCCGCCGTTTTCCGACTCGGCCCCGAGGCCCTGTTGTGCGGGCTTCTCGCTCAACCCGCCTGTGGAGGCGTCCGGCTGGTTGGACGGGGACAGGATGGGATCGTCGAGCTGCACGATGCGGTACTCGGGGCGACCGCTCGGGGCGCCGAGGCGCCTGCGCCGCCGACCCGCGCTCGCGTGCGCCGTGCGGGCGCGCTGGGCCGCCGAGGCCAGGGCCGCCAGGGGCGGAGCCTCGGCGCGCAGGCGGTTGAACCCGCGGACGGAGATCCCGACGAGGCCCGCCGCCGCAGGCCCGGTCGCCCCCTTGCGGATCGCGTTCAGGACCAGTTGCAGTGCGGCGGGGGGCGGCGCCGCCCCCGGTCTCAGCCCGTGCGCCTCGGCCAGTGCGTGCGCGGCGCTCAGCGCGCGGGCGAAGCCGGCGTCGATGTCCAGCCATCCGCGCAGGGTGCGCTCGGGCACGCCCGCCGCGGCCGCGCACCCCGGGATGGTCAGTCCCTGGGCGGCCCCGCGGAGCGCGTCCGCCATCCGGGCGAGCGTCTCCTCGCGCTGGCTGGGCGAGCGGCGCAACGCGTCGCGCAGGGCCCGGTCGACCTCCTCCTGGGAACCCATCCAGGCCAGTACGCCGTCGGCCCACTCGTCCTGCGGTGCTTGGTGTCGTGCGTTCTTCTGCATCCCCACACCCCCATTATTAGGTAAGCCTAACCTAATAGTCCGTCAGGTGGGGAGGGATTGCGCCCCGCGGTCGAGGCCCGTCGGCCGGGGTGAGTCGGCCGGGGGCGAGGATCGGCCATATCAGTGGCGGAATATGCACCTTAATTGGATCACGACATCGTGCTTGGATGGCGCCGCGCCGTAATTCGTTTACGGCTGAACGGTTTTGACGGACCGACGGTAACTCCTCGAAGCGTTCAGGTTACGGAGAAGCGAGAAAAAACCAACGGACGTTAAATCGGACATCCTCTGGCTCGACTTCCGCAAGATCCGTTATGTAGTGTTCCAGCTATTCACCGCCCAACGGGGGGCGGACGGCAATGCGGGCTTGGTCCGGACTATTTCGGGCGTGTGACGAGCCCCGCGGAACCCGGAGACCACCGCCCCCGCCACGCTCCCTATAGGGGGAATGGGTGTCCCGACACGGGGGATCAGTCATCCGGTTCCAGCTTCTGGGGCCCTTGAGCATTGCGCACGGCCCTGAAACCGTTGTTCTCAAACCGTCCAAGCCGACCAGTCTTCTCGCCGCACTTCTGCTGCATCCCGGCACGGTGGTGTCCACCGCCTACCTGATGCGCGCCGTATGGGACGAAGAACCGCCCGCCACGGCCCGGGCCGCACTGCAGACGTGTGTCCTCAGGCTGCGACGGCTTTTCGCCAAGTACGGCATATCCGCGACCACCATCGAGGCAGTTCCGGGCGGTTACCGGATGCACAACGACACCGAGACCCTCGACCTCGTGCTGTTCCGGACGCTCACGGCCCAGGCCGGGGCGGCGGCCGGCCCCGGGGAGGAGCTCTACCGGCTCCGGGAGGCGCTGTCGCTCTGGCAGGGGCAGCCCCTCGCCAACGTGGCCTCGCGCATGCTCCAGCAGGACGCGGTGCCCGCGCTCGAACAGGAGCGGCTGCGGGTGCTGGAGCGCGTCTGCGACCTCGAACTGGCCGCCGGGAACTGCCACCAGGTCCTGGTCGACCTGTACGAGAGCGCCCGCCGGCACCCGGTGCGCGAACGCTTCACCGAGCAGCTCATCGAGGCGCTCTACCGCACCGGACGGCAGACCGAGGCACTCGCCGAGTACCGCACCGTCCGCGACCGGCTGCGCGACGAGCTCGGCATCGACCCGGGCCCGGGCCTGCGCCGTCTGGAACTCGCCATCCTGCGCGCCGAGGACCTCGCGCCCGCCCCGCCCGGAGCCGCGCGGGCGGCGACCCCGGGCAAGGTCCCCGCGCTGCCCGCCGGCGCGGCCGCCCCCGCCCGGGCGGCCCGGCCGGCCGGGGCGGCCCGGGCGGTGCTGCCCGTCCCCGCCTTCGCCGGGCGCGAGAGCGACCGCAGGGCCATGGCCGCACGGCTCACCGCCGCCGACGGACCGCGCCTGGTCGTCGTCTCGGGGGCGCCGGGCATCGGAAAGTCGGCGCTGGCCCGCCAGACCGCCCACGAGGTGCGGGAGTCCTTCCCCGGCGGGGTGTTCGCCCTCCAGCTGGCCCGGCCGGACGGGTCCGCGGTCGCCGTCGAGGAGGCGGCCGGGCTGCTGCCGGAGCCCGGCCCCGACCGACGGCTCATCGTCCTGGACGGCGCGGTCGGCGCCTGGCAGGTACTGGCGCTGCTGCCCGCCGTGGAGGACGCCTCCGTCCTCGTCACCAGCAGGCGCGGCCTGGCGGCGGTGGTCGCCACGCACGGCGGCGCCGTGCACCGGCTCGACGTACTGCGGTCGGCCGAGGCGTACGCGCTGCTCGCCGGGCTCGTGGGCACCGAGCGGATCGCGGCCGAGCCCGCCGCGGCCCGGGAACTGGCCCGCGTGTGCGGCCACTTCCCGCTCGCCCTGCGGATCGCCGCCGGACGGCTGCTGACCCGGCCCGGCCTGTCGGTCGCGGACTGTGCGGCCTGGCTCGCGGAGGATCCCCCCGCGCGCCTCGCCCTCGCGGAGGAGGCCCGGCTCTCGGTGCCCGACGTACTGGGGCAGGCGCTCGACGCGCTACCCCCGGAGCTGAGGGAGGCGTTCCTGCGGCTGGGCGCACACGCCGCTGACGAGGACGTGTCGGCGCGGGAGAGCGAGTCCGTACTCGAACAGCTCGTGGAAGCGGGGCTGCTGGAGGACGGGCCGCCCGGTCCCTACCGCCTCCACGACTTCCTCCGCATCTACGCGCGTTGGCACGTCCGCACGCACGCGACGGCCGCCGCGGCCGCGCTGCACTGACCCGTCCCACCCATCCCACCCGCCGTCACCAGGCCCTCACGTCCCTCTTCCCCTCTTCCCCTCCTCCCCTCACCGTTCCAGGCTTCCTCCCCGATCCCGCCCAGACCGCACCCAGGGGTGTTTCCCATGGCCCACGCCAGTTATCAAGCCGTTGCCGCGACCCGTCCCCGGATCCGCAGGGACGTGCTGTTCACCGAGACGCCGGACGGCGTGCTGTTCCACAACGCGGACGGCGGCTTCCGCCTCACGGCCAAGTCCGCGTACCGCTTCGCCACGGTGATCGTCCCCCACCTCACCGGCGAGCACACGGTCGCCGACCTGTGCCGCGGCCTCGGCGAACCGCAGCGGACCATGGTCGGCGAACTCGTCCGCACCCTGTACGAGCGGGACTTCGCCCGGCCCGTCACCACCCCCGGCGGACCCGCCGCCGGGCAGCCGGAGCCCACCCCGGACGTGGCCCGCCGCTACGCCCCGCAGATCGCCTACGCGGATCACTACTCCGACGACGCCGAGGCCCGGTTCCTGCGCTTCCGGGAGACCCGGGTGGCCGTGCTCGGCGAGGACGACGTGGCCCGCTGGTGCGCGTCGAGCCTGATACGCAACGGCTGCGCGACCGTCGGTGTGATACCCGGCCCCGGCACCCCGGAGCTCGACGCGGAGGCGGCCGAAGCCGTCGCCGACGGCTGTCCGGTCGAGCTGCGCACCCTGCCGTCGGCCCCCGGGCAGGAGCCCTCCTGGTCCGACCTGGCCGACTACGACCTCGTGGTCGTCACCGGCGGCCGGAGCGCGCCCGCCCGGCTGCTGCCGCTGCTGCGCGCGGGGATCCCCGCCGGCCGCACCCTGCTGCCGGCCTGGACGTACGGCGCCGACGCCGTGATCGGCCCCCTGATGACGCCCGGCACCCCCGGCTGCTGGGCCTGCGCCGCGCTCCGGCTCGGCGCGGCCGCCGGCCGGGACACCGCCGCCGCGGCCGAGCTGTGGAGCGCGCTGGCCCTGCCCGGCAGCCCCGCGCCGGCCGGCCCCGAGCCGGGGCGGCCGCTGGCCGCGATGATCGGCAACCTCCTCGGGTACGAGGTCTTCCGCGCCACCTCGGGAGCCCTGCCCGCCGAGACCGCGGGCCAGGTGATCGTGCAGGACACGGCCTCGCTGGACGTCACGGCGGAGCCCCTCCTCGCGCACCCGCGGTGCCCGTTCTGCGCCCCGGTCGAGGAAGCGGCACGGGAGCAGGTGGCGCCGGTGGACCTCTCCGCGGCGGGCACCTGCGGGGCGCCCGCGCTGCCCACCCTGGAGACGGCGCGCGAAGCGGACGCCCTCGTCGAGGAGTTGAACCGGCGCTCCGCGCTCGTCCGTCCGCTCACCGGCGTCTTCACCCGCTACGCGGACGAGCCGCTCACCCAGCTCCCGCTCAAGCTGAGCGTGGTCGAGTTCGGCGCCGGCCACGCCGGCCCCCGCGCGATCGCCGCCTTCGACGTCCACCACGTCGCCGGCGCGCGGATGCGGGCCCTGGACGCCGCGGCCCTGGTCTACGCCGAGCACGTGGTCCCCGTACGAGGAGTGTCGGACCGGACCGGGGAGTCGGTCGCGGAGAGCTCCCTGACCGTCGCCTCCGGCCTGCCGGGGACGGCCGCCGCCTGGCAGCAGGCCGTCTCAATCGTCACGAAGGAGCCCGCGCTGGTTCCCGCGGGCGCGGTCCGCCCCTTCGGCCCGTACAACGGCGACCGGCTCTTCGAGCGCACCCGCGCGGGCTCCGGCGCCGGACCCTCGCCCGCCGACGCCGCCGCCGCGGGCCTGCTGTCCGCCCTGGCCCACGACGCCCTGCTGCGGGCCGTACGCGGGACCGCGGCCGCACGCGTACACCTGACGGACCGGACGCCCGATGCCGAACTCGCCTTCCTCGTGCGGTCGGCGGAGCGTCTCGGGCTCGCCGTCGAACTGCTCGACCTCGGCGAGGGCGCGCGGTCCGGAGTCCAGGTGCTGCTCGCCCGGGCGGGGGAGCGCTGGGCCGTGGGCGCCGCACTGGACCGGCAGACGGCCACGGTGGCCGCGCTGCGCGACCTGCTGGGCGCCGTGCAGTACGAGCAGGACGCAGCCGCCACCGGCGGACCGGCCGACATCGGCGATCCCCTGCTGCCGGACCTCGACGCCCGCACGCTGACGGTGTCCGCCGGCGCCCCGCCCGCGGACCCGGGCCCGCAGGACGCCGGCCCGGCCGCCGCCGGCTGGTCCGAGGTGCTGGAGCGGCTGCGGGCGGCGGGCCGGGACGCCTACCTCGTCCCGACCGGGTCCGCCGACCTGGCCTCGGCCGGCCTGTACACCGCCAGAGTGCTCCTCACCACCGACCAGGAGCCGGGCGATGACCACTGACACCGGTGCCCTGACGGCCGGCCCCGAGGTCGCGGCCGCCCTCGGTCCGGACGCGGCCGCCCGCTTCACCGCGCTGCTGGAGTGCGCCCTGGGGACGCTCGGCGGTCCCCGGGTGACGCTGTCGGCCCTCGGGTGCGCGGACGCCTTCACCCGCCCCGCCCCCGAGACCGGCGACGGCCACGGCCACGGCGACGGCGACGGTGCGGCCGTGCCCGTTCACCTGTACGGCCACCTGGCGGTGGTGGGGCCACCCGGCGGCTGCGCCCGGTGTCTGGAACGCCGTTGGCAGGCGGTGCGGTCGGTCGCCCTCCGGGACGCCCTGGAACTCGGCGGCGGCACGCGGGCCGCGGGCGACTGGCCGTACGCGCACGCCTTCGCCGCGGGGGCGCTGGCCGCCCTGATCGCGGCCGCCCGGGAGCCCCGCCCCGCCGCCCCGGTGCCCGGTGGCGGGTTTCCCGAGGTCCGCTCGCTCGACCTGCGGAACGGATCCGTCCGCCGATATCCGCTCGTCCCGGATCCCGAGTGCCCGGTGTGCGGAACCCCGGGCCGGGACACCGCGGAGGGCGCCGTGCTGGAGCTGCCGCCCGCACCGAAGTACCGGCCCGGCGTCTTCCGCACCCGTCCCGTCGAGTCGTACGCGATCGACGTGGCGGCCTTCGCGAACCCGCTGTGCGGGGCGCTGGGGCCCTCCCTCGTCCAGGACGTCTCCTCCACCTCCACCTCCGCGACCATCGGCTGCTTCTCGATGCGTTCGGGCGAGTACCTGCGCGAGACGTTCTGGGGCGGCCACACGGACTCCTTCGCGCGCAGCGCGCGGGTGGGGGTGCTGGAGGGGCTGGAACGCTACGCCGGGATGCGGGCACGGGCGCGGACCACCAGCGTCACGGGTTCGCTGAAGCGGTTCGGCGCAGACGCCGTGGACCCGAGGGAGGTCGGCCTGTACAGCGAGGCCTTCCACCGGGAGAACCCGCGCGTGCGGCCCTTCGACCCGGACCGGGAGATCGCCTGGGTCTGGGGCTGGTCGCTGCGCGACCGGACGCCCCGCCTGGTACCGGAGATCTTGACGTACTATCACGCGCCCGGCCTCGAGCACCGATTCGTGCAGGAGAGCTCCAACGGCTGCGCCTCTGGCGGCAGTCAGGCCGAGGCCGTCTACTTCGCCCTGATGGAGGTCGTGGAACGCGACGCCTTCCTGCTCACGTGGTACGGGCGCCAGCCGCTGCCCGAGATCGACCCGGCGAGCAGCACCCGGCCGTCGACCCGCGCGATGGTCGACCGGCTGGCGATGTACGGCTACCGGGCCCGCTTCTTCGACACCCGGATCACCTTCCCGATCCCCGTCGTGACGGCGGTGGCCGAGCGCTTCGACGGCGGCCCCGGCCGGATGTGCTTCGGCGCGGGAGCCGGCCTCGACCCGGAGTCCGCCCTGGACTCGGCGCTCTGCGAGATCGCCACGGACGCCGTCAACCTGCCCGGGCGCACCGAGCGCGACGAAGCCCGGCTGCGGGCCATGGCAGCCGACTTCGGGCTGGTGACGGCGCTGCACGACCACCCGCTCGTGTACGGGATCCCGGAGATGGGCCGGCACGCGGACTTCCTGCTGCGCCGGCCCGGCCACGAGCGCCCGCGCACCGTGGCCGAGTTGCGGTGGCCCGACGCGCGCGGCTCGGCCGTCTCCGAGGACGTGCGCACCGATCTGGAGCGGTGCGTGGCGGCGGTGACGGACGAGGGCTTCGACGTCGTGGTCGTGGACCAGACGATGCCCGAGCAGCGGGCGCTCGGCCTGCACACGGTCAGCGTGCTCGTCCCCGGGCTGCTCCCCATCGACTTCGGGTGGACCCGGCAACGGGCCCTCGGCATGCCGCGGATGCGGACGGCCCTGTTCGCCGCCGGGCTGCGCGAGCGCGAGCTGGAGCCCGGCGACCTGAACCCGGCCCCCCATCCCTTTCCCTGACCCCCCGCCGCCACCGGCGTCCCACCCGAACGCAGGAGGACCCATGGGCTACGCCCATGTCTACGCCCACGAGATCATGCACCGCGGCCGGGTGCCGATGGAGCCCGTCGACTTCGTGCCCGACTGGGCCGACCGGCCCCGCAAGGCGAAGTACCACCCCGGCGCCGAGACCTTCCCGCTGCCGACGGCGGCGCCGCACGCCCGGCCGGGGCAGCCCGCGGCGGGATTCACCCTGCCGCTGCTGGCCGGGATGCTGCGGGACTCGTACGGGCTGACCGGACGGCGTCTCGCGGTCCAGGCGAACACCGACCTGGCCGCGCTGCCGCACTACACGCACGCCAACTGGTCGCGGGGCACCGCCTCGGGCGGCGGGCTCTACCCGGTGGGCATCCACTGGGCGGCCGGGCCGGGCGGGCCCCTGACCCCGGGGCTCTACCACTACGCGCCGCACCAGCACGGCCTGCGGCGCCTGCTCACGGGCGACGTCACCGGGCAGGTGCGCGAGGCCCTCGGCCCTGGGGCGGGCCCGGCCGCGGAGGCGACGCAGTACCTCGTCCTCAGCGTCAAGTACTGGCAGAACGCGTTCAAGTACAACAGCTTCTCCTTCCACGCCGTGAGCATGGACGTGGGCGCCCTGGTGCAGACCTGGCGCCTGTGGGCGGCGCAGTACGGGCTGCGGATCGACCCGGTGCTCTGGTTCGACGAGGACCGCCTGGCCCGGCTGCTGGGCGTGGCGTCCGAGGAGGAGGGGATCTTCGCGGTCGTCCCGCTGACCTGGCAGGACGCCGCCCGAGCGCCCCGGGAGGGCGCTCCGGCCCCCGGGAACGGCACCCCGGCCTCCCGGAAGGGCGCTCCGGCCTCCCGCGAAGGCGCTCCGGCGCCCGGGGACGGCGGCACCGAGGACGCCGCGGTCCGGCACCGCGACGTCGAACGCTCCCGCCGGGTCCTCGTGTTCGAGACGCTGCTGCGCATCCACGAGGCCACCGCCGGGCGGGCCGCCGACCGCCCCGCACCGGGCGCGCTGGACCGGGCAGCCGCGTTCCCGCCGCGGGGCGCCGATCCGCTGCCGCTCCCGGCGCCCCCTCCGCCGCCGTCCGCCACGGGACGGGCCCTGCGCGAACGCCGCAGCAGCTTCGGCCGCTTCGACGCCTCCCGCCCGGTCACGGCCGAGGAGCTCGCCGCCGCACTGGCCGACAGCGCCGCCACCGCTTACGGCACGGAGGTCGAGCGCCCCGGCGGACCGCCGCTGACCTCGCTCTACGCCTTCGTCAACCACGTCGAGGGCGTCGCCCCCGGCGCCTACGCATACGATCCGGCCGCGCACGCCCTGCGCCTGGTGAAACCGGGCCCGCCCGGCCCCTTCCTCCAGCGCACCTACTTCCTCTCCAACTACAACCTGGAACAGGCCGGCGCGGTACTCGTCCCGACCGTCCGCACCACCGCCGTGCTGGACGCCGTGGGCGACCGCGGCTACCGCCTCGTCGGCGGCACCGTCGGCGCCGTCGCGCAGACCTTCTACACCACCGCCGCGGCCTTCGGCCTGGGCGCCGGCGTGGCCCTCGGCTTCGACAACATCGCGTACGTCGAGGAGCTCGGGCTGACCGGGACCGGCGAAGCACCCCTGCTGATCATGCTGCTGGGCCGGGAGCGCCCGCGGCCGGCCGACTTCCGCCACGAAATCGCCTGAAGGGAGCGGACGATGAACACCACCGAGTGGCACGCGGGCGACCGCTTCATGCTGCGGGTCGCGGGGCTCCCGCTGTCCGCCGTCGAGGACCTGCGCGCCGCGGGCACCCGCCGCTGGGCCCAGGACGTCCTCACCGCCGAGGCGGGACTGCACGAGGGCGCCGAGCGGATGGGCGACGTGCTGCACGCGGCCGTCGGGGCCACCGACCCGGCACCGGAAGGCCCGGGCGCGGCCCAGCGCCGCGCCCTGCTGCGGCTGCGCCGCCAGATCCACAACGGCCGGCTGCCGTCCCGGCCCGACGCGTCGACCGAGACCGCCGTCGAGGCCGTCGCCGCCGTGGACGAGGACGCCGCCGATCAACTGGCCGGCTGGCTGCACCGGCGCCGGCTGCTGGACAAACTGCTGGCCGAGGGCCCGCCGCTGCTCACGGCGGACCTGGCCCGCAACCGGGCCGCCCTGCGGGAGCTGGTGGCCGACGACCGGCTGCGGCTCGGCCTGCTGCTGGCCTCCCCGGTGCTCGAAGCGCAGCTCGACGGCTACGCGCGCACCGCGGGCATACCGAACGGGCGGGCCCGCAAGGCCGAGCGCTCGGTGCTGTCGTACGTGTACCGCACGGCCTGCAAGACGAGCCCGTTCAGCACCTTCACCGGCGTCGCGACCGGCCGCTTCACCGAGGACGCCGCAGCGGGCGGGATACGGGTGGCCGACGCCTGGAGCAGCCACGTACGGCTCAACGTCGTGGTCCTCGCCCGCCTCGCCGAGCTGATCCTGGCCGACCCCGTGCGCCGCCGGGACCTGCCGCTGCGCCCGGCGTCGGGCTGGGGCCGCGAGGAGGACCGGATCCGCTACGTGCGGCGCTCGGTCACCGCGGGCGACGACGCGGCCGCCGTCACCTTCGACGCGGTCAAGGACCGGCTGTTCTTCCTGCGCCGCAGCGGCACCCTCGACCGCCTCCTCGGCCTGTTCGCCGAGCGGCCCGAGCTGCGCCACCAGGAACTCGCCGACTGGCTGGCCGCCGAGCACGGCGCCGATCCCGCCGACTGCGAGGCGTACGTCCGCGCGCTCCTCCAGCTCGGCATGGTGCGCGTGCCCTGCCTGGACACCGACGTGCACAGCACCGACCCGCTGCGGTCCTTCCAGCAGTCGCTGGCCTCCCTGGAACGCCCCTGGGCCGACCGGCTCGCCGCCCTGCTCGACGCACCCGCCGCGGCCCTGGCCGACTACCCGGCGGCCGGGCACACGGAACGGGCCGGGCTGCTGCGGGCGCTGCGCTCCGGACTGCACCGGGCCCAGGAGGAACTCGGCGCACCCGACGCGGCCCTGCCGCAGACCCTGCTGTACGAGGACGTGAGCGCGGGCCGCGAGCTGCCCTGCCCGCCCCGGGACTGGGCCGCGCTGCGCTCGGTCGAGCGGATCCTGCCGGCCTTCGACCTCACCTTGACCCAGCGCGTCACCTTCGAGGGGTTCTTCACCGCGCGGTACGGCGCCGGCGGCCGTTGCGAGGACCTGCTGGGGCTGGTGCACGACTTCCACGAGGACTTCTTCGACCAGTACCTGTCCTTCACCGCCCGCCGCAGGCCCTTCGACGAGCACGGCGCGTACGTGCCCGAGGAGAACTGGCTGGGCCTGCCCGGCATCCGGTCCGTGGACGCCGCACGCCGGGCCTTCATCGGGCGGATGCGGCAGGCCTGGACGGCGTACGAGGACGCGCGGGCGACGGACCAGGGCCCGGCCGTCCTGCGCCTGGACGAGCCGGACCTGGCGGCGGTCGCGGCCGAACTCGGCCCGGTGACACCGGACTTCGCACCGCGCTGCCACCACCTCCAGCTCGCCCGCGACCCGGCCGACGGCAGCCCGCTGACCGTGCTGAACCGCTCGTACGGCGGACTGTCCTTCCCCTTCAGCCGGTTCACGCACGCGTACGACGGGACGGACGCCGGCTTCTCCGCGGAACTGCGGGCCACGGCGGGCCGGGTGAGCCCACCGGACGCGGTCTTCGCCGAGGTCACCGGCGGCCCGGTCACCACCAATCTCAACCTGCACGGGCAACTGACCGACTACGAGATCGTCTGCCCCGGCGAGAGCGGCACGCTCCCGCCCGACCGCCGGCTGCACCTGGACGACCTGTACGCCGAACACGTTCCGCAGACCGGTCGGGTGGTGCTGCGCTCGCGCCGGCTGGGCCGCCAGGTGATCCCCGTCTACCTCGGCTACCTGGTGCCGCTCGCGCTGCCCGCCATCCCGCGCACCCTCCTGCTGCTGTCGCCTTCGTCGATGTCACCGCTCGACGTGTGGGCGGGCGTTCCCGAGGGCGAGGCGCGCGACCACGTCACCACGCGGCCCCGGGTGGTCCACGGCGACCTGGTGCTCAGCCGAAGCAGCTGGACCACCACGGCGGGCCGCCTGCCCGTCCAAGGGGCCCAGGAGGCCGGGCACTTCCTCGACTGGCAGCGCTGGCGGCGCGTCCACGGCCTGCCGGAGCAGGTGTTCGCGACCGTCTCGGCCGGCCCCTCGGCCGCGGGGGCCAAACCGCAGTACGTCGACTTCGCGAGCCTCCTCTCGCTCGCCGCCTTCGAGACCCTGCTGCGGGACCCGGCCCACCGGGTGGTCTTCCGCGAGATGCTCCCCGACCCCGACGGCCTGCACGTGCACTCGGCGCGCGGCGCCCACGTGGCCGAGCTGGCCGTCGAGACCTTCACCACGACCGTCCGGGACCGGCGGCAGCCAAAATCCCCGGAACCCGCGCAATCCCCGGCAGACCAGGGAAACCGGGAAGACCAGGAAGGCGGCACCCGATGTCCGAGCTGACCCACTCGACCGGCGCACAGGCCCGGCCCCGCGGCGACTGGCAGGCCCTGCACATCTTCTACGCCGCCAACCCGCAGCCCCTGCTGGTGCAGTGCGTCCGGCCGCTGATCGCCGGGCTCACGGCCGACGGGCTGCTCGCCGGGCACTTCTTCATCAACTACTGGCTGGAGGGCCCGCACGTGCGGCTGCGGCTGCGCCCGGCCACGCCCGAGGCCGGACCCGAGGTGCGGCGCCGCGCCGAGGAGGCCGTCGCCGCGTTCCTCCGGGCCCGCCCGGCCCTGTACGAGGTCGATTCGGGATTCCTCAACGAGTTCTACAACACGCTCTTCGACATGGAGTTCCCCGACGGCGACCGGGGCGCGTTCATGGGCCCCGACGGCCGGATGAACCTGCGGCCGAACAATTCGTATTCCCGGGAACCGTACGAACCCGAATACGGAAAGTACGGCGGCCCCGCCGGCGTCGAACTCGCCGAATGGCATTTCGCCCGCTCCAGCGATCTGGTCATCGACGCCCTGCACCGCATGAACCTGCACCTGCGGACCGTTCTGCTGGGCACCTCCGCCCAGCTGATGATGGTCATGGCGGGCGTCTTCCTGCCCGAGCGGGAGGAACTCACCGGATATCTCGACCGGTACTACGACTTCTGGCACCAGGCCTTTCCCGGCACCGGGTTCATCGGATCCGAGGAGTACGACCGGACCTACGCGCAGACCGCGCCGGGGCTCGGCCGCCGCTTCGCCGCCGTCCGCGAGGCCCTCGCCTCCGGGGAGACCGGCCGGCTCCCGGCCTTCCTCGCCGGGTGGGCGGAGCACTGCCGGGAGCTGCGCGAGCGCGCCGAGGCGCTCGCCGTCGCCGGGGACCTGGTCTTCCGCTCCTGGGACGGCACCCGCGACGAACGGGTGACGGACCCCGCCCAGGCCCTGCCCCTGCTGCTCTCCCCGTACATGCACATGACCAACAACCGGCTCCACGTCACCATCCGCGACGAGGCCTACCTGGCCCATCTGCTCGGCCGGGTGCTGCGCGAGGGCGGGGTCCCGGCCGAAGGCGCGGCGGTCGCCCCGTGACCGGCTCCCCGACCGCGCCGGGCCCGGCGGGTCTGCTCGGCCACCGGCCCGCCCTGCGGCCCGAGGTCCTGCTGTCCGCGCCGCTGCTCGACGGGCCGGCGACCGTCCACCTGGTCAAGGACCCGGTGTCCGGAGCGTCGTTCGAGATCGGGCCCAAGGAGTTCTTCCTCGTCTCGCGACTGGACGGCTCCCGCAGCCTCGCGGACATCGGCACCGAGTACGCGCACGCCTTCGGCAAACGGCTCGGCGAGGGCAACTGGCAGCAGCTGCTGGCCCTGCTCGGCAGCCGGCGGCTCCTCACAGGCGGCCCGCCGCCGCCCGCACCCGCGCCGCGCGGCAGACCGCTGGAGGGCACCCTGGCCCGCGGCACGCTGCGCCTGGTCGCGGACGCCGACGCCACCACGGCCCGGCTGCACCGCGCCCTGCGCCCGCTGCTGCACCCCGCGGTGCTCGCGGCCCTGCTGCTCGGCTGCCTGGCCATGGAGGCCGTGCTCGCCGTGTCGCTGGGCGAACTCGCCCACGCCTTCGGATGGCTGCTGCTCCAGCCGGCCCCCCTGATGGCGGTGGCCACCCTGATGTGGCTGAGCACCGCCCTGCACGAGTTCGCGCACGGCATCGCGGCACGCCATGTCGGCGGCACCGTAGGGGAGATCGGGCTGCGGTGGCGGCTGCCCGTCGCCCTCATGTACTGCACCGTGGAGAACTACCGCTTCCTGGCGCGGCGTCGGCACCAGCTGGCGGTCGCCGCCGCGGGCGCCTTCGCCAACCTACTGTTCCTGCTGCCGTTCTTCGGCTGGTGGGCGGCGCTGCCCGAGGAGGACCCCACCCGGCGGGTGCTCGCCGCGCTCCTGCTCCTCGGCAGCGCGCAGGCACTCGTCAACCTGCTCCCGCTGCCCCCGCTGGACGGCTACACGATGCTCGGCCACGGCCTGCGCGTCACCCGGCTGGCGCCCGCCAGTTCGGGGTACCTGCGCCTGCGGATGCGCGACCGGGCGGCGGCCGCCGCGTACCCGCCGCGGGCCCGCCGGCTCTACCTCGGCTACGGCATCGGCTCCGCCGCGGTCGTCCTGCTGCTGGCGGCCGGCCTCGCCGGAGCCGTCTGGTACGCCGTGACCACCTGACCACCTGACCACCTGACCACCTGACCCCACGACCCGCACCATCCCGCGACCGCACCACCCCCAGGACCGGCGCGACGCCCCGTCCGAAGACAGGCACGACAGACACAGAGGGACGCACCACCCATGACAACTGACAGCACCCAGCCGCCCGACTCCCCGGCCATCGCCGTCCAGGACGTACACAAACGCTACGGCGAGCGCCGGGCGGTGGACGGGGTGTCCCTCGACGTGCGCCGCGGCGAGTTCTTCGGACTGCTCGGCCCCAACGGGGCGGGCAAGACCACCCTCATCGAGATCATGGAGGGGCTGCGGCAGGCCGACGGCGGCACCGTCCGCGTCCTCGGCCAGAGCCCCTGGCCGCGCAACACCGCACTGCTGCCCCGGATGGGCGTGCAGACCCAGGCCTCGGCCTTCTTCGTACGGCAGAGCGCGCGCGAGCACCTCGTCACGGTCGCGGGCCTGTACCGCTGCGACCCGGCGGACGCGGACCGCACGCTGGAGAGCGTCGGACTCACCGAGCAGCGCGACGTGCTGGTCGAGAACCTCTCCGGCGGCCAGCGCCAGCGCCTGGCCATCGCCTCCGCCCTCGTCCACAGCCCGGAGCTGATCTTCCTGGACGAGCCGACGGCCGCCCTGGACCCGCAGGCCCGCCGCGACCTGTGGGAGGTGCTGCGCGCCCTCAAGAGCGAGGGCCGCACGATCGTCTACACGACCCACCACCTCGACGAGGCCGAGGCGCTCTGCGACCGCGTCGCGATCCTCGTCGGCGGCAAGGTCGCCGCCCTCGACTCGCCGCACCGGCTGGTCACCGCGGCCGGTGCGCCCTCGCGCCTGCTGCTGCCGGCGGGCCGGCTCGGCGTCGAAGAGGCCGCGGCGCTGCCCGGCGTGGAGCGGGCCACCCTCCAGGGCGGCTCGCTGGTGCTGGAGACCTCGGCCCCCGGCAAGGTGCTCCAGGCCGTGGACGCGCTCACCGGACTGGACGGGGTGATGACCCGGACGGCCACGCTGGAGGACGTCTACCTCGAACTCACCGGCGCCGCACAGCCCGGCCCCCGGGTCGGCCACACCACGCAGACGGAGTACCAGGCATGAGCGCATACACGGCCCTGACCGCCGCCGGCTACCGGGCGCAGGTCCGGGACAAGGCCACCCTCTTCTTCACCTTCGCCTTCCCGCTGCTCTTCCTGGTCGTCTTCGGCCTGATCTTCAGCGGGCAGGACGTGGAGGAGACCGGCCGCCCCTACATCTCGTACATCGCGCCCGGGGTGATGTCCTGGGGCGTCGCCAACGCGGCCGTCTTCGGCATCGCGTTCACGCTGATGCAGTGGCGGCGCGACGACCTGCTGCGGCTGATCCGGCTGACGCCGACCCCGCTGACCACCGTGCTCGCCTCGCGGTACGTGCTCGCGCTGGCCGTGGGCGTGGTGCAGGCGGCGGTGTTCATCGCGGTGGCGATGGTGCCCGGTTTCGGCCTGGTCCTGGACGGCCGCTGGCCGCTGGTGCTGCCCGCCCTGGTGCTCGGGATCACCGCGTTCCTCGCCATCGGCGTGATCGTCGGCACCTACGCGAACACGCCGGAAGCCGTCGCCGCCATCGCCAACTGCCTGATGGTGCCCATGGCGTTCCTGTCCGGATCGTTCCTGCCCCTGGACATGATGCCGTCCTGGCTCCAGTCGGTCTCCCGCGTCCTGCCGCTGCGCTACCTGAACGACGCCGCGACAGGCGCCCTCACCGGCACCGGATCTCTCGCCGCCATCTGGACCGGCTGCGCGGCGCTGCTCGGCTTCGCCCTCCTCTTCGGCGCGATCGGGCTGAAGACCTTCCGCTGGAGCAACCGGACATGACGACGACCCCCGTCCGTCCGCTCGCCCCCGACGGGACGCCACTGGAAGCCGCCCGGCGCGGCCTCGCCGAGGGGCTGGAGCCGCTCGGCGCCGTCGTGGTGACCCTGGGCGTGCACGACGCCCTGGGACCGCGCGCCGCCGACCCGTTCGCGGCGGTCCGGCCGGGCGCGCGCGTGCACCTCACGGCCCGGGAGGTGCTCGTCGGCCCGTGGGGCGGCGACGGCACCGCCCCGGCCTGCGGCCAGTGCCTGGCCATGCGCCGACAGCGGCTGCGCAGCCGCAGCGAGCGCGACGCGCTGGAGACCGGCAGCGGACCGGGCACGCCCGCCGGTCCCGAATGGCCGCGGCTGTCCCCCTACGCCCACGACGCGGTGTACGCGCTGTACGAGGCCGTCCACGCCGGCCGGGTCACCGCACCCGCCGGGACGGCGGCCGACCGGGCGCTGCCGCAGGTGTCCCGGCTGGACCTGGAGACACTGCGCATCCGGACGTATCCGCTGCTGGCCGACCCGCTCTGCCCGGACTGCGGTCCGCGGGGCACCGGTGCGCCGGAGCCGTTCGCGCCCGTGTCCCGGCCCAAGCCGGACCCCGGAGCCCAGCGGCTGCGGGCGGCGTCCTCGTACCCGATGCCGTACACGGCGCTGGCCAACCCGGTGACGGGGGTGCTCGGGGGCGGGACCTGGCTCAACGTCACCTCGCCGACCACCGCCCCGGTCGCCGGGAGCGTCTTCATGCGCGGGTACGCGGGACTGACGGACGTCACGTGGAGCGGGCAGGCCAACAGCTACACCGCCAGCCGCGACCTCGCCCACCTGGAGGGGCTGGAACGGTACGCCGGAACCCACCGCCGCACCGGCAACACCCCGCTCACCGCCTCCTACACCGAACTGGGCGAGCGGGCGCTCGACCCCGCAGCGTGCGGGTTCTACGCCCCCGAGACCTACCGCGACGACCCGCTCGTCTCCCCGTTCGACCCGGACCGGCCGATCCCGTGGGTGTACGGGCACTCACTGCGCGACGACCGCCCCGTCCTGGTCCCGGCCCGGCTGGCCTACTACAGCGCGGGCCTCGCCGCCGACAACTTCGTCTTCGAGTGCTCCAACGGCTGCGCCATCGGCGGCTGCCTGGAGGAGGCGCTGCTCGGCGCGCTGCTCGAACTCGTGGAGCGGGACGCGTTCCTGATCGGCTGGTACGCCGGACTTCCGCTCACCGAGATCGACTTGTCGACCGTCCCGGGAACGGCCGTGCGCACGATGGCCGACCGGGCCGCGCTCCAGGGGTACGACGTGCACGCCTTCGACAACCGCATCGACCTGGCGGTGCCGGTGGTGACCGGGCTCGCGGTGCGCCGCGACGGCGGCCCGGGCCTGTTCTCCTTCGGCGCCGGGGCCGCGCTCGACCCGGCGCGGGCGGTGGAGGCGGCGCTGTCGGAGGTTCTCACCTACATACCCCACCTGCCCCGCCAGGTTGAGGAGAGGCGCGGCGAACTGGAGGCGATGGCAGCCGACTTCAGCCGCGTACGGCACCTGAAGGACCACGCCCAGCTGTACGGGCTGCCGGCGATGGCGGAGCACGTACGGCCCTACCGGGAGCCGGTGGCCGTGCGCGCGATGGACGACGTCTACCGGTCCTGGACGGAGCACGGGCGGCCGCGCACCGGGGATCTGCGCGACGACCTGCTGTGCTGCGTGGACGAGTTGGTACGGGCCGGGCACGACGTGATCGTCGTCGACCAGACCACGCCGGAGCAGCGGCGGATCGGGCTGCGCACGGTCTGCGCGGTGGTGCCGGGGCTGCTGCCGATCGACTTCGGCTGGACCCGGCAGCGGGCCCCGGCCATGCCCCGGCTGCGGACCGCGCCGAGGCGGGCCGGGCTGCGCGAGACCGACCTCACCGCCGCCGACATCCGCCGGGTGCCGCACCCGTTCCCCTAGTGCTGTGACCGGACGCGACGGTGCCCCGCCCCTCGCACACGCGAGGAGCGGGGCACCGCCGCGTCCGCGGCCTGACGGATCAGGCGGAGCAGGAGGTGGTGCTGGTGGTCGAGGAACAGGTCGAGGTGGAGCTGCAGCTCGTGGAACCGGCGAGCACGACCTCGCTGGCGTCCGAGTAGTCGGAGATCTCGAAGGTCTCCGACTCGAGCTCCAGGATCTCGTCCGCGAGCGAGGCGAGAGGCGACTTCTCCATGATGACTCCTTCTGGGGCGGGACCGGCACCGGGCTGTGCTGTGCCTGCACCCATCAGAACCGGTCGCGCCGTCACCGGACCCCGCGAGCCGCTGTCACTCCGCTGACACGACGTGACAGCACCCTGCCGTGCCCGCTCCGGCCGCCCGGCGGATCATGGCGCCATGACCGGCCACGCCTCCGCACCGCTCGCCCGGCTGGGCGCGCACCTGCGCGACCTGACGACGTTCTACCTGGAACTGCACCGGGATCCCGAGCTGTCGGGAGCTGAACGGCGCACGGCGGACCGCTTCGCCGGCCGGCTGGAGTCGGCGGGGTACGCGACCACGCGCGGCATCGGCGGACACGGAGTGGCCGGGGTGCTGAGCAACGGCGACGGGCCGACCGTCCTGCTGCGGGCCGAACTCGACGCCCTGCCGGTACGGGAGACGAGCGGGCTGCCGTACGCGGCCGACGGGGAGGCGGCGCACGCCTGCGGGCACGATCTGCACCTGGCCGCCGCGGCGGGCGCCGCCGCACTGCTGGCCGGATCGCCGCAGTCCTGGCGCGGCACCCTCGTGGTGGCCGGGCAGCCGGCCGAGGAGACGCTGGAGGGCGCCCGGGCGATGCTGGCCGACGGCCTCTACCGGCGCTGCGGCCGCCCGGACGACGTACTGGCGCAACACGCCGCGCCGCTGCCGTCCGGGATGGTCGCGCACGGGTACGGACCCATGACGGCCGGCAGCGTCACCTTCCGGGTGGTGGTGCACGGCCGGGGCGGGCACGCGGGCGCCCCGCACCTGGCCGTGGACCCCGTGGTGGCCGCGGCGCACGTGGTGACCCGGCTCCAGACGGTGGTGGCGCGGGAGGCCGCCCCCGCGGAGCAGGTGGCGGTGACGGTCGGTTCGTTCCGAGCCGGGGACCGGGCGAACGTCATCCCGGAACGCGCCGAACTGGCCCTGACCGTACGGGCGGTGGGCGAGGCCTCGCTGGCCCGGGCCGCCGCGGCCGTGGAACGGATCGTGCGCGCCGAGTGCGCCGCCGCGGCCTGCCCCCGGGAACCGGAGATCGTCCGCCTCTCCGCCTCCCCCGTCACCCACCCCGACCCGGCGCTGACCGCGGCGGTGCGGGAGGCGCACGCCGCCGAGTTCGGCTCCGAGCGGGTGGCGATGTGGCCGCCCTCGCTCGCCACGGAGGACTTCGCCCTGTTCGGCGACGCCGGCCTGGACGTGCACGGCGAGCGGGGCATCCGGCTCGGCTACTGGATGCTGGGCACGGCCGGCCCGGCCGCCTGGTCCCGGGCCCCCGGCACCACGGCGGCCGAGAAACTGGCCGCCCTGCCCGCCAACCACGCCCCGGACTTCGCCCCCGACGTCCGCACCGCCCTGCCGGCGGGCGTCCGGGCCCTGACCCGGGCGGCGCTGGCCCGGCTCGGCTCCCCGTGAAGCCTCGCCGCGGCCCCGAGATGGCGCGGCCGACAGGGTCGAGACCCGCGGCTCGGAACTCAGTTCGCCGCTTGCTTCACGAGCGCGCCGATCCGCGCCTCGTCGTCGGCGGTCAGCTCCGTCAGCGCGTAGGAGGTCGCCCACATCGATCCTCCGTCGAGCTTCGCCTTGTCGCTGAAGCCGAGCGTCGCGTACCGGGTGTTGAACTTCTGCGCGCTCTGGAAGAAGCAGACGACCTTGCCGTCCTTGGCGTACGAGGGCATCCCGTACCAGAGCTTGGGGGCGAGCCCCGGTGCTTCGGCCTTGGCGATCGCGTGCAGCCGTTCCGCCAAGGTCCGGTCCCCGTCGGACATCTCGGCGATCTTCGCGAGCACGGCGGCTTCCTCCTCGGCGGCCTTGGCGGCCCGCGAGCCGCGGCGCGCGGCCGCCTTCAGCTCCTGGGCGCGCTCCTTCATCGCGCCGCGCTCCTCGTCCGTGAACCTCTCGGAGGTCCGGGCGGTCGCGGTGGCGGGCTTGGCGGGCTTGGCGGGCGTCCGGGTGTCCTGCATGGCTGCTTTCCTCCTGTTGTACAGCTGAACGGGTTGGGTGGTCATGCCGGGGGCCGGTCAGCCGGTCATCCCCACGCGCCGGCGATCTGGCGGGTCGTGGCGTTGAGCCGGTTGAAGAGGTTGGTGACGCCGATCATCAGGACGATCGCGGCCAGCTGCTTCTCGTCGAAGTAGGTGGCGGCCGTGTCCCACACCTCGTCGCCCACCGCGTCGGGACGGTCGGCCAGCCGCGTCGCCGCCTCGGCCAGCGCGAGGGCCGCCCGCTCCTCGTCGCTGAAGTACGGGGCCTCGCGCCAGGCGGCGATCGTGGCCAGGCGCTCGTCGCCCACTCCGGCCGCCCGGGCCGTCCGGGCGCCGCCGTCGACGCAGGCGCTGCAGCCGTTGATCTGGCTGACGCGCAGGTGCACCAGCTCCAGCGTCTGCCCGTCCACGCCGCCGGAGTGCACGGCCTTGAAGAGCTCCTGGATGGGCCGCATCGCGTCGGACAGGACGAGGGCGGGGTTCTGCATACGAGACTGCACGGGACTCTTCTTTCTTCCGGAACGTCGCCCCGTTCTCCCGGGGCGTGACCCCATGACAGCCGTTCCGCGCTCCCGCGACGACGCCGGTGGGACGCCCTGGGACAGCCGAACCAGCCTTGACCAGCGCTGACTTGGCCCGGAATACTCCTGCCGGGGCGGGACACGGAGGCGGGGGAACGGTGGAGATGGAACAGCGGACGGCCGAGGACGACCCGCAGGACGAACTGTCCGCACGATTGCGCCTGATCCAGGAGCTGTCCGGGCTCGGCGTCCGGGCCCTCGCACGGGACACCGGCCTCAGCTCCTCCTCGCTGTCGCGGTACCTCAGCGGCCAGACGGTGCCGCCCTGGCCCGCGGTGGTGGCCCTCTGCCGCCTCGTCAAACGCGACCCGCGCCCGCTGCGCCCGCTGTGGGAACGGTCCTCGAACCCGCTGCCGGCACCTCCGAAGGCCAGCCGGCAGGTCCATCCGAGGCCCCGCAACGACCTGCCGCGCGACGTGCCCGACTTCACCGGACGCGAGGCCGGGCTCGCCGCCGTGCTCGCCGCGGTGGACAGCCACCGGGCGGTCGCCGTCGACGGCATGGCCGGCGTCGGCAAGACCTGCCTGGCCGTGCACGCCGCGCACCGGCTCGCCGACGCCTACCCCGACGCCCAGCTCTACGTGGACCTGCACGGCTTCACCGAGGGCCGGTCGCCCCTCGACCCCGACTCGGCACTGCGGATGCTCCTCGGCGCGCTCGACGTGCCGTCCGAGCGGGTCCCGCAGGAGGGCGTCGAGCAGCTGGCCGCCTGCTGGCGGGCCGAACTGGCCGGGCGGCGGGCCGTCGTGGTCCTCGACAACGCGGCCGACGCGGACCAGGTCCGCCCGCTGCTGCCCGGCGCGGGCCCCTCCGTCGTCCTGATCACGAGCCGCAACCGGCTGCTGGGCCTGGACGAGGTGCCCCCGGTGTCACTGGACGTGCTGAGCCCGGGGGAGAGTGCGGAGCTGCTGGCCCGGGCCAGCGGCGACCCGCGCGGCCCCGAGGGCCGGCTGGCCCGCGAACCGGAGTCCGCCGCCGAGGTGCTGAGGCTGTGCGGCCACCTGCCGCTGGCCCTGCGGCTGGCCGCGGCCCGGCTGCGGCACCGGCCGGGCTGGACGGTGGGCATCCTCGTCGAGCGCATGGGGCAGGGCGCGAGCGAGTTCGACACCGCGTTCGCCATGTCCGTCAGACAGCTGGACCGGGCCCACGCCCGCCTGTTCCGCCTGCTGGGCCTGCTTCCCGGCGGGTCCTTCGACGAGTACCTCGCGGCCTCGCTGGCGGACGTACCGCTGCACAGCGCCCAGGCGATGCTCGAGGACCTGGTCGACGCGCACCTCGTCCAGCAGCCGACGGCCGGCCGCTACCGGCTGCACGACCTGGTGCACCAGCACGCCCGCCGGGCCTGCGCCGAGCAGGACCCGCCCGCCGAGCGGGAACGGGCGCTGGGCCGCTTCCTCGACTACTACGTGCACGCGGCGGCCGCGGCGGACGCCGCGATGCCGGTCCTGACGCCGGGCCGGTCGCCCTCCGCGGGCCGGCCCCCGGCCGCGCTGCCGCGGTTCACGGACAAGCACACGGCCTTCGCCTGGCTCAGCGCGGAGTACGAATCGATGATCGCCGCCTTCGAGACGGCGGCCGCCGTCGGGGCCGACCTGCACGTGTGCGAGCTGCCGCGCTTCCTGCGCGGCTACTTCGCGCGGCGCTGCGGTACCACGCACCTCAACCACCTCTTCGAGCGGTCCCTGGCCGCGGCGGAGCGCCTGGGCGATCCGCGGCAACTGGCCGAGACGTACAGCGACCTGGGTTTCGCCCGCTACAACGCGGGCCGGATGGCGGACGCCGCGGCGGCGTACGAGGCCGCCGGACTGCGGGTGTCGGAGACGGGGGACGTGCGCTCCGAGGCCGAACTGGCCATGCGCCGCGGCTATCTGCGCTGGGACGAGGGCGACGCCGAAGGACCGCTGGAACTCTTCGGGCTGGCGGGCAAGTTGTACGAGCGGGCGGACTGCCCGGCCGGAGCGGCCCACGCGGCCGCCTCGGAGGCCTGGGCGATGCTGCAGCTGGGACAGCGGGACCAGGCGGCGCGGCGGGCCCGCGAGGTGCTGGCCATTCCCCACGCCGACCCCGCATGGCCGCCGACGCTGACCGCCCGGATCACCCTCGGCATGGCCATCGCGGGCGAGGAGCCCGAGGAGGCGGCGGAGCACCTGCACCGTGCGCTGGCGCTGGCCCGCGAGGACGGGCACATGAACAACGAGGCGTGGTGCCTCAACTGCCTGGGCGTCGCCCTGCGGCAGATGGGCCGCTACGAGGAGGCCCTGGCCAGCCACCGCGAGGCGTTCGCGCTGCTGGACGAGCTGTTCGAGGAGCACTGGAAGATCCGCTTCCTGGGCGGTTATGCCGAGACCTGCCGGCTCGCGGGCCTGCCCGAGGAAGCCCTGCGGCTGCACCGGCAGGCACTGGAACTGGCCCCGAGGCTCGGCTACCGCAACGAGGAAGCCCAGGCCCACGAGGGGATCGCGGCCCTGCTCGACGGGACGGATCCGGCCGCGGCCGCAGAGCACCGCGCGGCCGGACAGGCCGTCCTGCGGGAACTCGCCCCGCGCGCCCGCTGATCCGGCGGCGCACCGGCCCCGCCCCCGGTGCCAAGGGGCCGCTCAGCCTCTGGGCACGTCCGAGAACCCGAACACGTGCCCGGCCTGCCCGCAGGGCCCACCGCCTGCTGGACGGCGGACCGGACGGGCGGCTCGTGGCCGCCTGCGGCACGGAGACCGCGGTGCTCGGCCCGCCCGCTCACGCCTCCCGGAGGCAGTCAGTCCACGAGAACGCCGGGGTTGAGGATGCCCCGGGGGTCGAGCGCCCCCTTCGCGGCCCGCAGCGCGAGGGCGAAGGGTTCCGGGCGCTGGCGGTCGTAGCCCGGGCGGTGGTCGCGGCCGACGGCATGGTGGTGGGTGATGGTGGCCCGGTGGCGGTGCAGGACCTCGCCCGCGACGGCCTTGAGGTCGTCCCAGAGCGCGACCTCGTCCCCGGCGCGCCCCGCGGCCAGAACGGTGAAGTAGGGCGCGGCCCCGTCCGGATAGACGTGCGTCAGGCGGCAGTTGACGGTCGCCGGGTGCCCGGTCGCCTTGAGTGCCGCCGCGCCGACCTCGGTGCGCACCGCGTCGATCAGGCCGGGGATCCGGTCCCAGGTGGCCGCCGTCTCGAAGGTCTCCGCGACGGCGCCCATCCTGGCCAGGCCGTCCCGCAGGTACGGCATCCGCAGGAAGGCCGAACGCCAGGCGCTCACGGCCGCGCCGCCGTCCGGCGCCCCGGCCGCGGCCCCTCCCGAGCCGTCGGTCCCCTCGTACCGGCCGCCGTACGAGCGGGCCAGGCCGACGGCCCGCTCCAGCCGGGCGGCCACCGGCTCGTCCGCGGACTCGAACCCCAGCACCAGCACGGCGCAGCCGTCCCGCGCCGCGCCCGACAGCGCCGCCTCACCGGCATCCAGCAGACGGCAGTTGGCGGGGGACAGGTCGGACTGCGCGAGGGCGCGCACCGCCCGGAGCGCGGCGTGGAAATCGGCGAAGGCGACCGCGGCGGAGGACTTGTGGCGGGGGCGTTCCCGCAGGCGGACCCAGGCCTCGGTGATGACGCCGAGGGCCCCTTCGGAGCCCAGGAACAGGCGGTCGGGGGAGGGGCCCGCCCCGGAGGCGGGCAGCCGCCATGACGCGCTCGTACCGGCCGGGGTGACCACGCGCATGGCCTGGACGAAGTCGTCGATGTGCGTGCGGCCGGTGGCGTAGTGGCCGCCGGCCCGGGTGGCGAGCCAGCCCCCGAGGGTGGAGAACTCGAAGCTCTGCGGGAAGTGCCGCAGGGTGAGGCCGTGGGGCCGCAACTGGTCCTCCAGGCTCGGCCCCAGGGTGCCGGCCTGGATGCGCGCGGCCCGGCCCTCTGCGTCGACCTCCAGGACCCGGCCCATGGCCGTCAGGTCCAGGGACAGCACCGCCCGGTGTGCGTCGCCGCGGTACTCCACGCCCCCGGTGACCGAGGAGCCGCCGCCGTACGGGACCACCGCCACCTGCCGGTCACCGGCCCAGTGCAGCAGGTCGGCGACGTCCTGCTCGTCGGCCGGCCGGGCGACGAGGTCGGGGATGCGGCCCGGGCGCCCGCGCAGCGCCCGTACGACGTCCCGGTACGCCTTTCCCATGGCGTGGGCGGCGCGGTCGGCGGGGTCGGAGGCGACCAGGCCGGCGAGGCTCGCCGGGGGTTCCAGGGCGGGGCGCCCGATGCCGAGGTCGCGGACGCGGGGGACGGGGAGGGGGCGGCTGAGGGTGCCGGGGAGCAGGGCGCCCATCGCGGCGCATTGCGCGTCGTCGGGGTGGGCGTCCGCCCAGCCCCAGCCCCACCAGGAGCGGGTGCGGGAGGTCGGTTGCGGGGTGGCGGCGGCCATGGGGCACTCCAGGGGTCGAGGTAATTTACCCAGAGGTAAATTACCTACTGATAATATCGGTGCATGGCAACCCCACCAGCCCCGCGGACCTCCTCTTCGAAGGCCGGCACCAAGGGTGTCCCGCGGCACCACCGCCGGCGGCAGATGCTGGAGGCCGCCACGGAGGAGTTCGGCGCCCACGGCTTCGCGGCCGCCTCGCTCCCCGCGATCGCCGCGCGCGTCGGCGTCACCAAGACGCTGCTGCACCAGTACTTCGGGACCAAGGAGGACCTGTACATCGCCTGCCTGGTCCCCGTCGGCGACCGGTTGCTGGAGGCCATCCGTACGGCGATGGGCCCCGACGGGACCGCGCCGCACACGCCGCTGCGCGTACTCGACGGCATCTTCACCGCGCTGGAGGGGCGCCGGGAGGCGTGGTTCGTCCTGTACGACACCTCCCTGCCGCCCGGCGGCGAGGCCGCGCGCCGGGCCTCCGCCTACTGGTCGGCCATCGACGCGCTCGCCGCCGGCGGCACCGCCGAACTGCTGCGCGCGGCCGGATCCACCGACCCGCTGGACGCCGACGCGCTCAAGTACGTGTGGCGGGACCTGGTCGCCACCCTCGTCCGCTGGTGGGTCAAGCACCCGGAACAGACGCCGGCGGCCATGACGCGGCGCTGCGCCCGCCTCTTCGCGGCCGCGGCGACCCTCACCGACGAGGGCCGCGCCCGCTGACCCGGCGCCCGACCTGTGCTCCGCGGAGAACCGGGCCATGATGGCCAGAGGGCGCCGTGGCCTTCCCGGGCCCGCCGTACCCGCGCAGGGCGGCACGTCCGATTCGGGAGGCGGCTCGTACTCATGGACGAATCACGCAGGGCCTGGATCATGATCGGCGGCGTCGTCGCGGTCATCCTCCTCAACCTCTCGGCCATCATCCTGATGAACGCGCTCGGACGATGACCGTGTGACGCCGTTCGGCGCACCCGCCCGCATGACGCTCGTCGGCACCCACTCCACCGTGTGACGGCCCATGGCGCGCCCGGCCGTGTGACGGCCGACGGCGCCCCCGACCTGTGATGGCCCACGGCGCACACCCCGCCCGTACCCCCGCGCCGCGTCGCGCCGCGCGCTTGGAGCCGACGAGGCCGCTTCCCGCCCTGCCCCTCGCCTCCTGGGGGTGCCTCCGGACGCCGACCGGCGCCGCCTCACACGTCCGCCTCGCGGCCCGTTTTTCCTGACGATCACTCAATTACCCTGTCCGCAGCGGCTGTCCGTGCGCCTCGCCGTACGAGGAAGACAGCCTGCCCGGACCCTTGCCGTGTCGCACCGGTTCGCGAATGATGCTCCGGGCGCGTCGGACGACGGTGGTTGCGGTGCGCCCGCCCCCCCAACCCGACCGGCCAGGAGGCCCGGTGTGCGGACGAACCGTCACATCCAGAGATCGTCAGTGGTCGTCGGCGCCGCACTCGCGCTGGTCGTCGGCCTACCCCACGCGGCTTTCGCGGCACCGCCCCCGGCCCTGCCCGCCCAGGCCGAGGCGATCGAGCAGGCCTTCCAGCCGGCCTACGACTACGACACCGACGGCTGCTACCCGACACCCGCCATAGGTCCCACCGGAGTTCTGAACGGCGGACTCAAACCCACCGGCGCCCTCAACGGCAACTGCCGGGACGCCTCGGACCTCGCCAACACCAACGGCTACTCCCGCTGGGCCTGCAACAACGGCTGGTGCGCCGTGGTGTACGCGCTGTACTTCGAGAAGGACCAGGCCGTCCCCGGCATCGAGCTCGGCGGCCACCGCCACGACTGGGAGCACGTCGTGGTCTGGATCCAGGGCAACGAGGCCAAGTACGTCGCGACCTCCGCCCATGGCGACTTCGACATCCACACGCGCGACCAGATCCGCTGGGACGGTACCCACCCCAAGATCGTCTATCACAAGGACGGTGTCGGCACCCACTGCTTCCGCGCGGCGAACACCAACGACGAACCGCCCGAGAACCACCGCCGCGCCTGGCAGTTCCCCGCACTGGTCGGCTGGTCGGGCTACCCCGCGACCCTGCGGGACAAGCTCAGCCAGGCCGATTTCGGCAGCGCGCACTTCGGCCTGAAGGACGGCTCCTTCGCCTCCCACCTGGCGGAAGCCAAACCGGCGGGCATCCCCTTCGACCCGAACCAGGCGTGACGGTTCCCTATCCGGACCCGGGGGACCCGCGGGACCCGCCGAGGGCACCGGCCTGCAGGTAGGTCTGCGTAGACCCCCGGTACAGGGGAGGGAGCAGCTCGACGGGGGAGCGCAGGCGCAGCTCCGCGGGCAGGTCCAGGCGGCCCTCCCGCGACGCGACGGCGATCTGCCGGACGGAGAGCTTCGCCTCGACCGCGCAGTCTCCGGCCCGTACGGCGATCAGGCGGGCGTCGCGGACCGCGGCGACCAGTGCGGTGATCCGGAAGACGACGGTGAGCCCCACGTCCACCGTGGCGACCTGAGCCCCGTCCACCAGGACGTCCACCGCGGGGTGGTGGGCGGAAGTGATGCCGTGCGTGGCCAGGGCGACCACCTCTTCGCTGCCCGGGTACTGGCGGGTCCGGCGGGCGGCGTCCCTGAGGGCGGTGTGCTTGGCCCAGCCGCCCGCGACCAGCGCGATGAGATCGAGGTCGAGGAACCCGGCGATGACGGAGCCCAGCCGCGCCTCGACGGCCCGGTCCGCCGCGTCGGTCAGGCCGCGCGGGCCGGGGAGGAGGCCCGTGCCGGTGTGCTGGTCGTGCAGCGCCGCGGCGAGCCCGGCGGCGGCCCGGTCCTCGTCCGCGCCCAGCAGGAAGGACCGCACGGTCAGGGGAGGGGCGACAGGGGCGGTGGGCATCGGTCTTCCTCCTGCACGGTCTGCTCTCCGGGATCCGCACGCGGCTCCAGCCGTACGCAGTGACCGGGCGGCCCGGTGACCTGGGTGGTCCCGGGGGAGGGGCGCAGCCGGGTGCTGACGTGCTCGCGCACCCAGCGCGGCCCCCGCTGACGTTGGGCCAGGAACGCGGCTCCCGCGGCAGCCAGCAGACCCGCGCCGAGGAGCCCGGAGCCGACCACCCAGCCGACGGGGGCCGCACCGCCGCCCCCGGAGTTCGGGTTCGGCGGCGGCGGGAGCGGCGTCGGCGGGTCGGGGGTCAGCGGGTCAGGGGTCAGCGGGTCGGGGGTCAGCGGGTCAGGGGTCAGCGGGTCGGGGGTCAGCGGGTCGGGGGTCGGCGGGCCCGGGCTGGGCACGAGGCCGGTGTCGGTCGGGGACGGCTCCGGGGAGGGCTCCGGAGCCGTCACGGTGAACGCGGCCTCGGCCGACCGGCCGGGGTCCCCGGCGCACTGCACCAACAGGGCGTGCTCGCCCGTCGTCTCACCGGCCGGGATCTCGACCACGGCCTGGAACGCGGCCTCCGCAGAGACCGCCGAGGTGCCCACCACCGCGCCGTCCCACAGCAGTTCCACCACCGGACAGTCGAACCCCGAACCCGAGAGGACGGGTTGCGCCGTACCGGCCTCTCCTTCGTCCGGAGCGAGGGTCACCACCGGCTCCGGGGCGGGGAGCGCCACGGTGAACGTTGCGGTCGCGGTGGACCGTACGGCGCCGTACCGGCAGTCGGCGGTCACGGGATGGGGGCCGGGCCCGGCGTCGTCTGGTACGGAGAAGGCGAGCTCGAACGCGCCGTCGTCCGTGAGGTCGGCGCTCCCGACGGGGCTGCCGTCCCAGTGCAGGTCGACCCTGCTGGTGCTTCCCACGGCCGTGTTGGTCTCCGGGTCCGTCTCGCAGGACCCGCTGACGGCGACCGGGGTTCCCGGCGGGCCCGTGTCCGGGGTGAGGACGACCGAGGCCGGTGCCCGGGCCTGGGCGGGGGGTGCGGCGACGGGTGGTCCCCACGCCACCGCCGCGCTCAGAAGCACTGCGGCCAGCGATCGGCCGGACCATCGGACAACGGCAGACATGACCCTCCGTGAGCGGCCTCCCATTCTCCTCCGCCCGCCCGGTTACCGCCCCTCGTCGGAGCGGACCCGGGCCGGACGGCGGTCGCCTGACGCGGGCCTCCCGCCCCGGCCGGCCAGCGGTTTTCCAAAACGGCAAAAATCTTTGCCGTGGCGATACGCGCGCGCTCAGGCTCACGCGCATGAGCCCACACCCTGAACCCGCCCCGCAGGCCCGCGCGTCCCAGCGGACGCCCGACGAACGCAGGGCGCTCGCCGCCCTCTCGCTCTCCGCGCTGCTGTCCTCGCTCGGCACCAGCATCGCCAACGTCGGACTGCCGACGCTGGCCCAGGCCTTCGACGCCTCCTTCCAGCAAGTGCAGTGGATCGTCCTCGCCTATCTCCTCGCCCTCACCACACTGGTCGTCAGCGCCGGACGGCTCGGGGACCTCATCGGCCGCCGCCGGCTGCTCCTGGCCGGCATCCTCCTGTTCACGGTCGCCTCCGTCCTGTGCGGCGCCGCGCCCAGCCTCTGGCTGCTGATCGCCGCCCGCGCGGCGCAAGGCGTCGGAGCGGCCGTGATGATGGCCCTCACCATGGCGTTGGTCGGCGGGACCGTCCCGAAGGCGAGAACCGGCAGCGCCATGGGCCTGCTCGGCACCATGTCCGCCGTCGGCACCGCGCTCGGCCCCTCGCTGGGCGGCGTACTGATCTCCGGATTCGGCTGGCGGGCGATCTTCCTCGTCAACCTCCCGCTGGGCATCCTCACCCTGCTGCTCGCCCACCGCCACCTGCCCGCCGACCTGCCCGGGCGTCCGGCCGGCGGCGCCCGCTTCGACCATGTCGGCACGCTGCTGCTCGCGTCGACGCTCGCGGCGTACGCGCTCGCCATGACCCTGGGGCGCGGCGGTTCCGGTCCACTGGGCGCGGGCCTGCTCGCGGCCGCGGCCTGTGGAGCCGTCCTCTTCGTACGCGCCGAGGCGAGAGTCGCGTCCCCGCTGATCCGGCCGCGGGCGCTCCGCGATCCGGGGCTCGGCGGCAGCCTCGCGATGAGCGTCCTCGTCTCCACGGTGATGATGGCCACGCTGGTGGTCGGGCCGTTCCACCTGGCACGCGGCCTCGGGCTCCACGAGGCGCTCGTGGGACTCGTCATGTCGGCCGGTCCCCTGGCCGCCGCCCTGACCGGCGTACCGGCGGGCCGGCTCGCGGACCGCTTCGGCGGGCCCCGTACGACCGTCGCCGGGCTCGCCGCCATGGCCGCCGGTGCCGGCGCCCTGTCGATGCTGCCGGCGAGCTCCGGCGTCACCGGCTACCTGGCCCCCATGGTGGTCGTCACGGCCGGGTACGCGGTGTTCCAGACGGCCAACAACACCGCCGTCATGGCCGACGTCCCCGCGAACCGGCGGGGCGTCGTCTCCGGCCTGCTCAACCTGTCGCGCAATCTCGGCCTCGTCACCGGGGCGTCCGTCATGGGCGCCGTCTTCGCCGGTGCGTCGGCGACGGCCGACGTGACCACCGCGGGACCCGAGGCCGTCGCCGCCGGCATGCGGATCACCTTCGCCGTGGCGGCGGGCCTGATCCTCGCCGCGCTCGCCATCGCCGTCGCCCTCGCGACCGCGCCCCGGCGAGCCGGCAAGGCCCAAACCCGGCGGCGGGCGGGCGCGGTCGTCCACGGCCCCCGCTCCGGACAGCGCCGCCCTTGACGGGCCGGGCCGTCAGCGGTGCGGCCCCGGCCTCCCCGCACGGGAGGGGGCCGCACGAGACGCGCCCCCGGCCCCGCGGCCGCTCAGCGGACGGCGACCACCACATGGCTGTGGCCGAACTGCCACACCGTGCCGGTCTGGTGGAACCCGGCCTCGCGCAGCAGGGCGACATGCCCGGAGAGGGTCAGGGCGTTGCCCTCGCAGTGCGGGTGCCGGTCGGGCCCGCAGTCGGCGAGCCGTGGTGCCAGCTCGGGGTCGGCGGCCGCCTCCGTCCACCAGGACTCCCAGTCCTCGGTGGTGTCCAGGTACCGCTCGGAGTGGCGTTCGCCCACGTGGAGGGCGAGTTCGGCGATGCGCGGCGCGTCGGGGCGGATGTGGTCGCCGTTGACGAGGACGCCGCCGGGGCGCAGCCGTTCGGCGAGCTCCCCGTAGACCTGCCGCAGCGTGGACTCCCCTAGGTAGTGCAGGGCCGTCGCCGAGACCACCGCGTCCACCGGGCGGTCCAGGGCGAGCGCGTCCAGCCAGCCGGGGCTCCCGATCACGGCCTCGACGTGCCGCAGGGCCGGTCCGTAGTGGGATCTGCCGAGTTCGAGGAGCAGGGGGTCGGCGTCCACGGCCAGCACCTCGGCCTCCGGGAGGCGGCCGGCCAGCCGCGCGGCCAGGGCTCCCGGGCCGCTCCCCAGGTCGAGGACCAGGGGAGCGGCCCGGCCGGCCGTCACCTGTTCGACCACGTCGGTGATGACCGTGAACCGCTCCTCGCGGTCGACGGCGTACCGCTGTTGCTGGCTCTCCCAGCGCTCCACCCAGCGCGCCGCCGTACGGGCCGTCATCGTACTCATCTCCATAATGGAAATCATTGCAGAGTAGCCAGGGTGGTGAGCAACCCTTCCACCTCCGCACGCGTGTTGTGCACGTGCAGGCTCACCCGAACCGAGGACTCCCGGTCGCCGCCCGCCTGGCAGTGGCCGTCGGAGCGCACCATGAAGCCGTGGCTGAACAGGATGAAGCCGAGGTCCTGGGCGCCTATCCCACGGTGCCGGAAGGTGACGATGCTCCGCCGCCGCTGCACCTCGGACGCGGAGTCCAGGCTCGAACGGCAGCCGAGCACCTCGTACGCGGGCAGCCGCCCGAGCCCGTCGGTCAACAGGGAGGTCAGCGCCACGGTCCAGCGCTCGATGCGGTCGGTCCCGGCGGCGTCCAGCCAGTCCAGGGCCGCCGCCAGCGAGGCGATGCCCACCGTGTTGGGGGTGCCGCGCCATCCGCCGGGCCGGAAGGCCGGCCCGCGCCGCTCGCGCGCCCACACCGCGCCCGTACCGGGCAGCGCGAGCGCCTTGTGTCCGGAGAAGACCACGAAGTCCACGTCGAGCCCGGCGACCGAGACCGGCAGGTGGCCGATGCTCTGGGCGGCGTCCAGGCAGATGGGCACCTCGGGGCCGACCGCCTCGCGGATGCGGTGCACGTTCATGTCGGCCCCGTACACGTGGTGCACGTGCGTGGCGGCCACGAAGCGGGTGCGCGGGCCGGCCATCGCGGCGAGGGCCGCCGGGTCGTAGTCCCCGGAGCCCGCCTGGCAGGGCAGTTCCCGTACCTCGATCCGCACCCCCTGGCGGGCCAGCAGCTCCCGCGCCTCCAGCCACGGCGAAAGGTTCGCCTCGTGGTCGGCGAACGGGACGACGATCTCGTCGCCGTCCGCCAGCAGGCCGGGCAGCCACTCCCGGGCGACGGTGCGCAGTCCGTCCGTGGCCCCGGTGGTGAAGTGCACCGAGGACCGGTCCGGCCGGGGGTCGCCGAGGAACTCCTTGACCCGGTCGCGGGCGCGCTCCACCAGGGCGGTGGTCGCATTGGCCCACGGGTACGAACCCCGGCCCGCGTTGGCGTTCGAGGTCGTCAGGTAGCCGTGCACGGCGTCCAGGACGGCCCGCGGCTTCTGCGCGGTGGCCGCGCTGTCCAGATAAGCCAGGTGGGGGTGGCCGGTGATGATCGGGAACTGGGCGCGCAGCCCGCGCTGCCACGAGGCCAGTTCCTCGATCTCCCCGGCGGGGCCGGCCGCCACGTCAGTCACGCACCAGGGGTGCGCCGGCGTCCCGCCAGGCCACGATCCCGCCGGCGAGGCTGCGTACGTCCGGGTGGCCCATGCGCGTCAGCAGCGCCGCGTACCGGGCGGACTTCTCGCCGACCGGGCAGGTCAGCAGCACCGGCTGCCGGGTGCCGAAGGGCAGGCCGCCGAGCAGGAGTTCCTCGAAGAGCTCGTCGACGATGTTGACCGCGCCGTCGATGTGCAGGGCCGCGTAGGCGAACGGGCCGCGGAGGTCGACCACCAGCGGGCGCCGGTCCTCGATCCACTTCTGGGCCTCGGCGACCTCGACGACGGCCGCCGCGCGCACCTCGGCCGCGGTCAGCGTGCTCACCGAGTTCTTCGCCGGAGGCCTGCCGAGCAGGTCGGGACGGCGCCGGCGCACGTAGCCGAGGTAGCTCTCCGCCCGGTCGCACACGATGAACACGGCCGTCCTGCGCCCGCCGTCCGACGGGGTGTCCAGCGGCCGGAGATGGCGTACCGCCCCGAGGTACGCGGCCCCGCCGGTGGGACCGGCGAGCAGTCCGCAGCGGCGGATCAGCGTCACCATCCCGTCGATGGCCTCGTCCGAGCTCACCGCCTCGATCGCGTCGTAGGCGGCGGGGTCGAAGAGGCCGACCTGCTGCACCTCGTCGAGGGTGCGGATGCCGGGGATGAAGTCGGACTTCTGCCCGACCAGTCCGACGACCCGCACGGCCGGGTCGTGGGCGCGCAGGGCGCGGGCGACCCCGGTGGACGAACCGGCCGTGCCCACGCACGCGACGAACCAGTCCGGGGCCCGGCCGTCGAGATCGGCGACGATCTCCGGTCCGGTGCCCTGCGCGTGCGCCTGCGCGTTCAGGGGGTTGAAGTACTGGTCGGTGTGGAGGAGGGCGCTGTCGGGCCGGCTGAGGCGCTGGTGGAACCGGGTCAGCGGGTCTTCGGTGTCGGTCGGGTCGAGGCATTCGCTCTGCCCCGGCAGCTCCTCGATCTCGGCGCCCAGCAGCAGGAGCAGGTCCTTGACCTCGGGCAGGCGCATCCTGTTGGTGACGCTCTTGAAGGGCAGCCCGTGCATCCCCGCGATCAGGGCCAGGGCCTTGGCGGTGTTCCCGCTGGACAGCTCGACGACCGTCGCGGCCCCGGCCCGCGCCTCGTCCAGCGCGGGGCGGACCATGTGCCAGGCCGCCCGGTCCTTCAGCGAGCCGAAGGGGTTGAGCATCTCCAGCTTGGCGTAGAGGTCGATGTGGCGCAGGCCGTGCACGGCCGGGTCGATTCGGACCAGCGGGGTGTTGCCGATGGCCTCGGTGATGCTGTCGTACCTCATGTCCGCCGTCCCCCCGTGGCTGTGACCGGCCAGTACTCCTCGTCGAGGCACCAACTCCAGGCCCCTCCCCCCTCCCCGGCCCCCTCCTGGCGGACGGCCACCTTGCGGGCCACGGGCTGCTGTTGGGCCCGGGTCGCGGTGAAGTCCATGCAGTAGCCCGCGGTGTTGGCGAAGGCGAGCAGATCGCCGGGCCGCGGCAGCCGGGGCAGGAACACCATCCGGCGGGTGATCAGGTCCGCTTCGAGGCAGAGGTTGCCCATGAGGTACACGCCCACCGGTCCGCCAACCCGTCCGGGCGGCTCGTCGCGGGGGACCAGCACGGGGTCCATCAGGACGCCGTGGTCCTCCAGCCCCACGTCCCCGGCGTTGAGGGCGAGCCGTACGAGGTGCTCCCCGGCCCCGCCCGCCCGCACCTCCCGCACCCTCCCGAGCGTGAGCCCGCACTGGTCCGCCAGCGCCCGGCCGGGCTCGGCGTACAGGTCGTACATGCTCTCCAGGAGCAGGGTGCCGAACGGGCGGCCGAGGCCCGGGGCGGGCCGGGACAGGAGCTCGTCGAGGTAGGCGGCGCCGGCGACGGGGCGGTGCGCCGGATACAGGCCGAGGGATCCACGCAGGGTGCCGTTCTCCGCGCGCAGGCCGTAACCGTGGCCGCCCCAGGTGAGGGGCGGGCGCCGGCCCATGACGGCGTGCGTGAGCTCGGTGGTGTAGCGGTCCCACTGCTCGGCGTGGGTCAGGTAGTTCACGCCGAAGCCGCCGCCCACGTCGACCACGCGCGGCGCGAATCCGCGGATCTGCAGCTCCTCCATCGCCCGCAGGCACCCTTCGAGCGCCGTCGCCTTCTCGTCCAGGCTCGTGGTGTCGAGGTGGTAGCCCACCCCGATCGGCTCCAGCGCGTCCTGGTGGCGTTCCAGTACGTCGAGCAGGTCGCTGAGCGATTTCACGGCGGTGCCGAACCGGCTGCGGCGGGACAGCACCCGGGTGCCGGAGGTCTCGAACTCGGACAGCCGCAGGATCACGCGCAGGCGGGGCAGGCCGAACGCGCCGGTGATCCGGGCCGCTTCCTCCAGCTCCGCGACGCCGTCGGCGTTGACCACGGCGCCGCTGCGCGCGGCGAGCCAGAGCGTCTCGGGGTCCTTGGGGCCGGTCACCACGATGCGGTCCCCGGTGAAACCCGAGCCCAGTGCGTGCCTCAACTCGCCGAGCGAGGCGGAGTCGAGGGCGGCGCCGGTCGTGGCGAGGTGCCGGACCAGGGCGCTGGAGCGGCTGGCCTTGTGCGCGAAGCAGACCCGGCCCCCGAGGCGGTGGCGGCGCAGGACGGAGCCGAATCGCGCCACGTTCTCGGCGAACTGCTGCGGGAGCACGAGGTTCAGCGGTGATCCGAGCCCGTCCACGAGCCCGTGCAGGAAGGGGGCCGCGTCCAGCAAGGACGTCAGCCGCGGTGACAGCCGTGGTTCCAGGTACAGAGGTGCGTTGCTCATCCCAGCTGTTCCTCCCCGACGAGGAATACGTACCGGTTCGGCAAACGGTCATAAGACCGTAACCCGCCCCGGCCCCTTTGGGCCCGGCCCGGCGGGGGAGGGACTGCTTCGCGACGCCGGACGGCCGAATCAGGACGGTCGAGGCCGCCGCCGGGCCCGCGGCCGCTCCGGTTCCGCCCCGGGCCCGGCGGGTGGTGCCCCGCTCCGGCTACCTGGCGGCGTAGGGGAGCAGGGCCATCTCGCGGGCGTTCTTGACCGCCGCGGCGAGCCGGCGCTGCTGCCGGGCCGTGACGCGGGTGACACGGCGGCTGCGGATCTTCCCGCGGTCGGAGATGAACTTCCGCAGCAGGTCGGTGTCCTTGTAGTCGATATAGGTGATCTTCGCCGCGTCCAGCGGGTTGGGGCGGGAGGCGAGGGACTTGCGGGGCGTGATGCGTCGGGCCATGGGGAGTCCTGAACTGTGAGAGGGAACCGCGTCGTGTCGACCGGGTGTGGTGGGGAGGCGCCGGCGTCCTACGCGACGGGGGCGAGGAGGGCGTCGAAGGCGGCGGGCAGGCGCTTCCACGCCTCGCGTCCCGCGGTGTACTCGGCGTCCGTCAGCAGGCAGGAGTCGAGGAGCCGCTCCAGCCCCTCGCGGTCGAGCCCGGGCGAGGTGAAGACCAGGTGCTGGCAGCAGTCGCCGTGCTCGGGGTGCCAGCCCAGCGCGGCGGCCGCCCGGCGCACCGGCGGCACCATCTCCCAGGCGGCGTCCGGGAGGGAGGCCAGCCAGGGCCCGCTGTCCTCCACGCAGAGCGCGCCGCCCGCGGCGTCCCAGGCGAGCAGGGTGTCGGGGCGGTCGGCGAGCCAGAACCGGCCACGGCTGCGGGCGGCCGCGCAGGCCAGGTCCTCCAGCGCCTCGTACAACCGCTCCGGGTGGAACGGCCGGTGACGGTGCCAGACGAGGGTGGCGACCCCGGCTTCGTCGGCCTCCTGCGGCAGCAGCGCACAGGCCGGGTGCTGCGCCGCGGCGGCGGCCTCGGTGTCGAACCCGGCGAAGGCGAGCCGCGGCAGGTCGCCGGAGCCGCTCTCCACCCGGCGGGCGGTCGGGTGGAGCTGCTCCAGGAGGGCCCGGTCCTCCTCGTCCGCGTCGGCGCCGCCGGCGAGGGCCAGTACGGGCGCGTACTCGAGCTGCCGGGCCCAGGTGTCGCCGATCGTCCGCCGGTCGGAGGCCGCCGCCGCGAGCCCGGCCTCCGCGAGGTCGTCCCCGTTGGACAGGTACGGCAGGACGAGGGCGGGATCGACGGCGGTGATCACGTTGGTGAGGTCCAGCCGCCCGCCGCCGTGCGCGGCGACGACCTCGGCCATCGCCCGCGGTTCGACGGAATCCCACAACTCGACGACGGCGAGCCGGGTCAGCCCGCCGTCGGCGAGCCGCCACAGCTCGGGGACCAGGTCCTCGCGCAGGGCGCAGCAGGCGCAGTCGTTGACGAGCGGCGCCTCACCGGACCCGAGCACGCCGGAGCTGTCGCGCACGGTGCGCAGGACGGTGCCCTGGGGCGCCGTGGACAGGTCGTGGTGCAGGGCGACGCTGCCGGGGACGGCGGCGAGCAGCCGCTCCACGGTGGTGCGGCGGGCATCGGAGTGCAGCCCGCCGACGATGACGACGGGCAGGGTCACGCCGTGCTCCCGTACCGCCGCTGGAAGCGCTCGACGCGTCCGGCGGTGTCCAGGACGCGGGCGGTGCCCGTGTAGAAGGGGTGGCTCTGCGAGGAGATCTCCACGTCGATGACGGGGTAGGTGTTGCCGTCCTCCCACTCCACCGTCTTCTCGCTGGTGGCGGTGGAGCGGGTGAGGAAGGCGAAGTCGGCGGCCTTGTCGCGGAAGACGACGGGGCCGTAGGCGGGGTGGATTCCGGGCTTCATGGCGGTGTCCTTCTGGGCTGTGGGGTCGGGTTCAGCGCTCTTCGCGGAAGTCGACGTGCCGGCGGACCACCGGGTCGAACTTGCGCAGCACCATGCGGTCCGGGTCGTTCCGCCGGTTCTTGCGGGTGACGTAGGTGTAGCCGGTGCCCGCGGTGGAGCGGAGCTTGACGATCGGGCGTACTTCGTTGCGTGCCATGCCGCTACTATACGGGAATGGAAATCATTTCCAATAACGTGTCCGCTTCAGAGAGGGCCAGGTGACACCGTGTCCGCCCACTGCCAGCTGACCGGAGCCCAGCCGGGCTTCGGCAACCGCATCTCCCACTCCCACCGGCGCACCCCGCGCCGCTTCGACCCCAACATCCAGCGCAAGCGCTACTGGCTGCCGAGCGAGGGGCGGCACGTGCGCCTCACCCTCAGTGCGAAGGCGGTCAAGACCGTCGACGTGATCGGCGTCGAGGCCGCGGTGGCCCGGATCCGGGCCCGAGGGGGGAAGGTCTGATGGCGAAGAAGAGCAAGGTCGCGCGGAACGAGAGGCGCAAGGCGACCGTCGAGCGCTACGCCGCCCGGCGCGCGGAGCTGAAGGAGGTCCTGCGCCGGCCCTCCTCGACCGACGCCGAACGCCGCGCCGCACTGGTCGAGTTGCGCGGGCAGCCGCGCGACGCCAGTGCGACGCGGGTGCGCAACCGGGACAGCGTGGACGGGCGGCCCCGCGGCCACCTGCGGAAGTTCGGGCTCTCCCGGATCCGGATGCGCGAGCAGGCGCACGCCGGCCTCCTTCCCGGAGTCACCAAGTCGTCCTGGTAGGACCGGGCTCCGGGCGACGGCGCGACGACCCGCGTCTCCGGCGGGATGCGGGCCGCCGGGCCGTCGCTCCCGGCGTGGTGTGCCTGGCGGCCCGCGGGCTCAGTGCGCTTCCGTGGGCACCCTGTCGTGCAGGCCCAGGCGCAGGTGCTCCACGTGGAAGAGGGCCTGGTCGAGGAGTTCGGCGACGTGGTGGTCGTACAGCGAGTAGACGATGGAGCGGCCCCGCCGCTCGCCGGCGACCAGGCCGAGGTTGCGCAGCAGGCGCAGCTGGTGGGAGCAGGCCGAGGGCTCCATGCCCACCGCTTCGGCGAGGTCGCCCACCGCGCAGGGGCCCTCCTGGAGGCGGGCGAGGATGTACAGCCGCGAGGGGGTGGCCAGGGCCTGGAGGGTCGCCGCCACGTCCGCGGTCCCCACGGCGTCCAGGCGTTCGCGCGTCGTGGCGGTGTTCTCGGCGTCCGTTGCGTGGCCCATGGCGGCCATCTTACCGGCGTTATATGAAGACCTCTTCAGATGTTCCTGTACGGTGAGGAGGCAGCCGTCTCCCTGCCCGCGAAGGGTTGATCCGTCATGCCTCCAGTCCTGCTCCAGCGCCCCCGGCGAGCTCCCTCGGCCGCGGCCCCGGCGGCCCCGCGGCGCCGTACCCGGGTGCTCGCCCTGGCGGAGGCCCGCTGGGCCGCGGCCGCGCTGCTGCTCTTCCTGGCCGCACTGCCGCTCCAGCTGACCGGCGCCCCGGCCTGGGCGTGGGGCCCGCTGTACGCCGCCGCGTACGCCGCCGGCGGGTGGGAGCCGGCCCGGGCCGGGCTCCGGGCGCTGCGGGACAAGACCCTGGACGTGGACCTGCTGATGATCGTCGCCGCGCTCGGTGCGGCGTCGATCGGTCAGGTGATGGACGGCGCGCTGCTGATCGTCATCTTCGCCACCTCCGGGGCCCTGGAGGCTCTGGCCACCGCCCGCACCCAGGACGCGGTGCGCGGCCTGCTCGACCTCGCACCGCCCACCGCCACCCGGCTGAGGGGCGACGGCCGAGAGGAGACGGTCGCCACCGCGGACCTCGGGATCGGCGACATCGTCCTGATCCGGCCGGGGGAGCGGATCGGGGCCGACGGCCGGGTCCTGGAAGGGGCGAGCGAGGTCGACCAGGCCACCATCACCGGAGAACCGCTGCCGGCCCTGAAGGAGACCGGCGACGAGGTGTTCGCCGGCACCCTCAACGGGACCGGAGCCCTGCGCGTGGCGGTCGAACGCGACGCCTCCGACTCGGTGATCGCCCGGATCGTCGCGATGGTCGGCGAAGCCTCCGAGACCAAGGCGCCCACCCAGTTGTTCATCGAGAAGATCGAACAGCGCTATTCGATCGGCATGGTCGCCGCCACCCTGGCCGTCTTCCTGGTCCCGCTCGCCTTCGGCGCCGACCTCACCGGCTCCCTGCTGCGGGCCATGACCTTCATGATCGTCGCCTCGCCCTGCGCCGTGGTGCTGGCCACCATGCCGCCGCTGCTGTCGGCCATCGCCAACGCCGGGCGCCACGGCGTCCTGGTCAAGTCCGCCGTGGTGATGGAACGCCTCGGACAGGTCGACGCCGTCGCCCTCGACAAGACCGGCACCCTCACCGAAGGCACCCCCCGCGTCACCGACATCCGGCCGCTGCCCGGCGCCGGACTGACCGAGGACGCCCTCCTGGCCCTTGCGGCAGCCGCCGAACGCCCCAGCGAGCACCCCCTCGCCCGCGCCATCACCGCCGCCGCCCGCGAACGGCGCTTGCGCCCGGCCGCCGCCACGGACTTCGGCTCCGTCCCCGGATCGGGCGTGACGGCCACCGTGGGCGGCCACGTCATCGAGGCCGGAGCCCCGGCCCGGCTGCTGGACGGCTCCCCGCACTGCGCCGCCGCGGCACTAGCCGCCGAGGTCGCGGGCGCGCTGGAGAGCGGCGGCCGTACCGCCGTGCTCGTCCGGCGCGACGGGGTCCCCGTCGGCGTGCTGGGACTCGCCGACCGGCTGCGCCCCGGCGCGGCCGCCGCCGTCACGGCCCTGCGCGCGCTGACCGGCACCGCGCCGGTCCTGCTGACCGGTGACAACCCGCGCGCCGCCGGCCGCCTCGCCGCGGAGATCGGCATCACCGACGTCCGCGCCGGCCTGCTGCCTCAGGACAAGGTCGCCGCGGTCCGGGAGCAGGAGGCGGCCGGACGCCGGGTGCTGGTGGTCGGCGACGGCGTCAACGACGCCCCCGCACTGGCCGCCGCGCACACGGGCGTCGCCATGGGCCGGGCCGGATCCGACCTGGCCCTGGAAACCGCCGACGCCGTCGTCGTCCGCGACGAACTGGCCGCCGTACCGGCCGTGATCGCACTGTCCCGCGCCGCGCGCCGCCTGGTGGTGCAGAACCTCGTCGTCGCCGGGGTGTTCATCTCCGTCCTGGTCGTCTGGGACCTGGCCGGCCACCTGCCGCTGCCGCTGGGCGTGCTGGGACACGAGGGATCGACCGTCATCGTCGGCCTCAACGGCCTGCGCCTGCTGCGCGACTCCGCCTGGAACCGGGCGCTCACGTCCTGATGTCCACCACGGTGCCTTCACGCCGGGCACGTTCGGCGGCCAGCACGGTCAGATGGCTGGTGAGGGACTCCCGCGGCCCGGACTCCACCAGCCCGGGATCCCCGGTGGCGACGGCCGAGACGAAGGCGTCCATGAGGCCCGCGTCGCCGCCTCCGTGGCCGCCGGCGGCGTCCATCGCCCCTCCGGGGCCGAGCCCGATGACCTCCTCGCCGCGCGTCAGGAAGTCGTAGAGCCGCAACTGCCGGCCGTTCCCCCTCAGTTCGCCGCGCGTGCCGAAGATCCGGGTCTGGCGGTCCGCGTGTTCGGTGAAGGCGGTCATGGTGAACGTGGCCGTGGCCCCGGAGTCGAACTCCATCGCGACGACCTGGTGGTCCACCACGTCGTTGTCGCAGGCGTACACGCAGCGCCCGTACGGGCCTTCGCGCAGCGCGGTCTCCAGGGCCCGGGGGGTGAACTCGTCGACCACCACGCTCAGCGGCCAGCCGTGCCGTCCCGCGGCGAGCCGGTCGCCGTAGTCCCGGGCGGCGGAGTAGGGGCAAGCCTCCTCCACGGCGCAGTCCAGACACCGGTCCGCGGCGCCCGACGGTTTGCGCTCGGGCCGGAAATGGGAGAGCCGGCCGAAGCTGGAGACGCGTACGGGCGGCCGGCCGAGCACGTACTGCAGCCAGTCCAGGTCGTGGCAGGACTTCGCCATCAGCATGGAGGTGGCCTCGTCCTCACGGCGCCAGTTGCCGCGCACGAAGGAGTGGGCCTGGTGCCAGAAGCCCACCGGCTCCAGGTGCTGGACGCTGACGACGTCCCCGATCCGCCCGGAGTCGAGGACGCGCTTGAGCGCCCGCGTGTACGGGGTGTAGCGCAGGACGTGCCCGACGCAGAGGATCACCCCGGCCTCCTCGACGGCTGCCACGATCCGCCGGCACTCCTCCTCGGTCAGCGCCATCGGCTTCTCGAGCATGATGTGGTAGCCGAGTGCGGCGAACGCCAGGACCGGCTCCAGGTGGTCGCGGTCCAGCGTGCAGATCAGCACCGCGTCCGCCACCCGGCCACGGGCCGCCAGCGCCCGCCAGTCGCCCACCACCGCCCCCGCGTCCAGACCGTGCGCGGCAGCGATCCGCTCCCGCCGCACCGTCCGCGGCTCGGCCACCGCGACCACCGCGGCCCGCTCCGGGTGGGCCAGCGCCCAGGCCGCGCGAGCGGCTCCGCGGTCCCCGGCACCGACGACGGCAAGAGTGACTGCGACGGGCATCCGTCCCGCTTTCCGTACGTAGGCGACGTCCGGGCGCGAGGCTAGTGCTCGCGGATCACCGCGACAAGACGCCCCGGCCCGCGCCCTTCGGCCGACCGGGATCAGCCGATCGGCTGCCTCGTCTCCGTGCGCACCTTCAGAGTGGTCTCGGCGATCTTGGCCAGGTCCACGGCCTTCGGGTCCTGCTGCACGGTCTCCGGAGCGACGACGCCGACCGACGCGCCGGTGTTCTCGTCCGCCCAGGCGCACATCGGCAGGGTGCTCCGGGCCCCGTCCTGGGTCATCGTCAGCACCTGGCAGGAGACGGTGATCCCGGATCCGGCCGGGGTGATCTCGCGGGCGGGCACCGCCAGGGTCGCGCCCTTGGCGTCCGCGGCGCCGGACAGCATCTTCCCGCGGGCGGCCGACGGATCCTTGAACTGGCCGTACATCCCCGAGAAGACGAGGGCGCGGACGCCCTTGCGGGACTCGGCGGTGTACTGGCCGACCGCCGGCTCGGGGTTGCGGATCTTGGGGTCGTAGGTGCCCTTGAGGGCTGCCGCGCCCTCGGACTGCGACAGATCCTGGACCAGCTCGTACTCGCCGTCCAGCAGGGTCTGCGGCACGGTGAGCCGGTACTCGGCCTCGGGGAAGCCGCCCGACAGGGCCCCGCCCCCCGCTATCCGGCTCACCGCGAAGGCGAGGATGCCCAGCCCGGCCAGCGAGGCCGCGATGATCCCGACCACCAGGCCGGTCCGGTTCTTGCGCGGCGGAGGGTAGGGCGGCTGGCCCGGGTACGGGTACGGATACTGCTGAGGATGGGGCTGCGGGTACTGCTGCGGCTGCTGGTACGGCTGCTGGTACTGAGGCGGCCCGTACGGGCCGGGAGGCTGCTGCGGCGGTGGCGTGCTCATCCACCGAACGCTACTCGAACCGCCGAACGGCTCCTGCGGAGAGGGGTGATGGTGCAGTGCGTCCGGACGGCTACCCTGCGTCATCTTCTACAGGTCAGGAGCTCGGGAGCGCCCCCCGGGCGTGCATGGAGCAGACTGAAGGGGTCATACGCCTCCCACGACGGCGGCCGGGCGACGAAGGCTCGGTAGCCGGACGGGCGGGGTGCGATCCGGTCGCTTGTCCTTCGACGGAAGCGGGTAGCCGTGCTCACCATGGGAGTCGAGGAGGAGTTCTTCCTCGTGGACGTCCGCACGCGGGCGCCGGTGCCTCGGGCACCGCAGGTACTCAGGGCCCTCGTCCCGGATCTCGGAGACCAGGCCCAGGCCGAGTTCTACACGTCCCAGCTCGAGGTCTGTACCCGGCCCGTCGGCACCGGCGCCGAGCTGCGCGACCAGCTGGCCGCCCTGCGGACCGCGGCGGGCCGCGCCGCGCGCGAGGCGGGATGCCTGCTGGTGGGCACGGGCACGGCCGTGGTCCCGCCGGACGAGCCGATACGGGTGACCGAAGGCCCGCGCTACCGGCGCATGGCCGACGCCTACCGCGCGAACGTCGACGGCCGCCTCGGGGCGGTCTGCGGCTGCCACGTCCACATCGGCACCCTCGATCACCCCAGGGCCCTGGACCTGGCCAACCGCGTGCGCCCGTACCTTCCGGCGCTCCAGGCCCTCGCGGTGAACTCGCCGTTCACCGGCGGGCTGGAGAGCGGCTGGGCAGGCTGGCGCTCGGTGGAGTTCGGCCGCTGGCCGACGGTGGGACCCGCGCCGCTGCTGGACCCCGCAGGCTACGAGTCCACCGCGGACGCCCTGGTGAGCTCGGGCGTCATCCTCGACCGGGGAATGATCTACTGGTACGCCCGCCCGTCCGAGCACGTGCCCACGCTCGAGATCCGGATCGCGGACGTCAGCGCCGACGTGGACACCACCGTGCTGCTGGCCCTGCTGATCCGCGGCCTGTGCACCACGATGACGGCCGAGGCGGACGGCAGTCCGCCGCCCGAGGTCCCGGAGGGCCGACTGCGGGCCGCCCACCGCTTCGCGGCCCGCTACGGCCACCGCGGCGACGGGATCGACCCGCTCACCGGCGACACGGTGCCCGCCCACACCCTGACCACCGCGCTCCTGCGCCGGGCCGAGCCCGGTCTGGCGGCGACGGGCGACCTCGCGGAGGCCCAGTGGCTCCTCGGCGAGCTGTGCGGGCGGGGCACGGGCGCGGAGCGCCAACGCGCGGTGTACCGGCGCAGGGGCAGCCTGCACGCGGTGGTGGACGACCTGGCGGCGGCCACCACGCCGGACCTCAGCCCCGAGATGGCGTGGCGGTAGGCCCGGACGTCACGTGCGGGCCGGGTGCCAGGGCTGCGTCCAGGGCCGCACCGGGCCCGGGGGACGCGCCGTGGGGCGCTTCTGGCGGGGCGCGGGCGGAGCGGGATCGTAGGATGACCGCATGATCGCCGCCCCGCAGCCGCCGCGCCGCCGCCCCGCCGGGCCCGGCCGTCTGCTGCTGGTGCTCGCCGTCCTGGCCGGTGTGCTGGCCATGCACGGACTGGGGGCCGGAGCAACGGGCCTTGCGCCCGTACGGGCGCACGCGGCCCACGCCGCCGGGCACGGGCCGGCGCAAGGGGCCGGCCACCACGGGACGGCCGAGGACTGCTCGCACGACGCCGGCGGCCAGGGCCAGGTGCACCACGCGGACGCCACCTGCGCCGCGACCGGGATCTCCACCCCTTACGCGCCGCCCGCGCTCGCGCCCGCCCTGCCGGGCGCGTCCGCGCCGGCGGTGTTCGCCACCCGCGCGACGGCGCCGGCCACCGGCGGCCGCGCCCCGCCCGACCTCGCGGAACTGCAACTCCTGCGCATCTAGTGCTGTGACCGGAAAGGTTCACCGGGTCGCGGCCCCCGGCACGGCACCTCGCCGCGTTGCCGGGCCACTCGAGTACGTCCGGTACGAGCCGTGGCCCTCCGCCTTGCGATGCACCGCACCGGACGCCGCGACCCGGCAAACCTTCCCGGCCACAGCACCAGAGCGGCCCGCACGGCGCCCCCGCAGCGGGGCCGCCGCGCTCAGCCCTGCCCTTCACGCGTCAAGGAGTCGCACCACCATGAGCGAGAACCGTTCCCTGATCCGCCGTACCACCGCCGTAGCGGCCGCCGTCGCGGCCTCGCTCGTCCTCGCCGCCTGCGGCGGGGCCGACGGGGGAGCCACCGCCGGGCACGGCGGCCACACCGCCCCGTCCTCCCGGCCCCAGTCCCTGTCGCCGACGGCCTCGCCGTCCGCCGCGCGGGGGCAGCACAACGCCGCCGACGTCGCCTTCGCGCAGATGATGATCCCCCACCACCGCCAGGCCGTGGAGATGGCCGACCTGGCCCCCACCCGGGCCGGTTCGGCCGAGGTGAAGCAGCTCGCCGAGGCGATCAAGAAGGCCCAGGACCCGGAGATCAGGACCCTGTCCGGGTGGCTGACCGCCTGGGGCGAGCAGGTGCCCGCCACCGGTGCGGGGGACCACTCCGCCCACGGGGCCGGCGGCGGGATGATGACCGCCGAGGAGATGGACCGGCTGGGCAAGGCTTCCGGCAAGGCCTTCGACACCGCCTTCATGGAGCTCATGATCAAGCACCACGAGGGGGCCGTCGCGATGGCCGAGACGGAGCGCACCCAGGGCGCCCACCCCGAGGCCAAGACGATGGCGGAGGCCATCATCAGCTCCCAGAGCGCCGAGATCGCCACGATGAAGGAGCTCCTCGGCAAGAACTGATCCACGGCCGGATCCCGGCCGGATCCCGGCCGGATCCACCGCCTGTTCCACCGCGGCGGGAGCGGCGGCCCTCCATGCCTGTCGGACGGAAGGTCCAGCAGGCGGGCCGCCGCCTCGCGCCTCGCGCCTCTCGCCCTTGCGCGCGCCGCGGGCGAGGGCTCCGCCATGCCGTAGCGGACGGCCACCTCGGCCCTGCCCATCCGCCCGATCCATGATCCCCGCTGCCCCGTCCGGGGGCCGCCCCGAACGGGGCACCGGGGCACGCACTCAGCGGGCGTGGCGCTCCGGCAGGTCCACCTCCGCCGGGGCGACGGCGAAGCCGCGCGCCGTGGCCGCGGCCGACCGCTTGCCGCAGAAGGCGGCTTCGAGGGTCCCGCCCAGCGCGGTGTTCGCGGCGCCCCGGTTGGAGGTGTTCGCCATGGCGGTGAGGCTGCGGCGGCCGTCGCGGGTCGCGAACGCGTAGGTGTAGAAGCCCTGGACGGTGCCCGTGTGGCCGTACACCGACCTGCCGCACGACAGGTCGTAGCGGCGCAGGCCCAGCCCGTAGAAGCGGGTGCCGGCGGCGTCGGTCGGAGTCATCCGCAGCATGGCGTCCAGCATCCGCGCGTCCAGCAGCCGGCCGCCGAGCAGGGCCGAGGTGAAGGTGTTCAGATCGGCCGGGTCGGAGATCACCGCCCCGGCGGACTGCGCCCAGGAGACGGTCTGCTCGGTGGAGTCGACCAGCGGCGCGCCCGCCTCGTCGGGGTGGAGGTAGCCGCGCGCGTGCTGCCCCTGGATCCGCGTCCCGGGGTGCACGTACGACGTGTTGCGCAGACCCAGCGGCCTGATCACGCGCCGCTCGTACTCCTCGCCCACCCGGTTCCCGGTCACCTTCTCGACGAGCATGCCGACGACGACGAAATTGGTGTTGGAGTACGCGTACGCCGCTCCGGGTTCGGTCGTCCTCGGCTCCTTCAGCGACAGGCCGACGAGCTCCCGGTAGCCGAACACCTTCGTGCGCACGGCCTCGAAGCCCGGCACGGTCCGGGCGAACATGGTGTCCGTGTAGTCGGCCAGCCCGCTGCGGTGGCTCAGCAGGTGGCGCACGGTGATCCGGTCGTCGGGCAGCAGACCGGGCAGGAAGCGGTTGACCGAGGTGTCCAGGCGGACCTTCTTCTCGGCCACGAGCTGGAGCAGCACCACGGCCGAGAACGTCTCGTGACGCTGCCGACCCGGAAGCGGGAGCGGGCGTCCATGGCCGCGCCCGTGGCCCGGTCGCGTACGCCCACCGCCTTGGACTGGACGCCGCCGGGGCCCGAGATCCGAGCCATGGCCCCGGGCGCTCCGGCGTCGGTCGTCTGGCGCAGGGCCCGGACCAGCGCCTGGAGGTCGGCGGGCGCCTCGGCGGGGGCGGCGGAGGCGGTGGCCGGTGCCACGCCGGCCAGCACGGCGAGCAGGGCGGCACCGAGGGCCAGCCGTCGGTTCAGGGGCAGGAGCATGTCGTTCCTCGACTCGGTCGGCAAGTGGGCGGGCGCGCGGCCGTCGACGGGCGCGCCCGACCGCTCAACTGGCGCGAGTGGGTCCGGGGGACGGGGTGGGGGCAGAATTGACGGGAAAGCCGGGAAGCCCGAAAGGGGGCGTCTGGTGCCGACGGATCCGCCGGGGGGCGAGCGCGAGCAGTCCCGTGGCCTCCTGAGGTCGGAGCCCGGCACGCTGCTGGAACACGTGGCAGTGGCGGTGTTCGGCCTCGACGGCGGGGGCCGCATCCGCTACTGGGGGCCCGGCGCCGAGGAACTCTTCGGATACCCGCCCCAAGCAGTGCTCCGCGGACCGGCCGACGTCCTGTTCCCGGCCCCGCCCACGGGCCGCCCCGGCGCCGCCGCGCAGCTCGCGGAACGCGGCCGCGCCCTCGGCTACTGGCGGGTCCGCATGCCCGCCGCGCACCGCGACGGGACGGTCTTCGACTGCGGCTTCCGCGTCTTCCCCGTCACCGGTCCCGACGGCAGCTCCGTGGTCATGGGCCTGGCCAGCCGGGGCGCGGACCTCGACCGGGTGAAGACGAACCTGGCGTTCCTCGACGCCCTCTTCGAGACCTGCCCCATCGGGCTGGTCATGCTCGACGAACGGCTGCGCTACGTCCACCTCAACCAGGCGCTGGCCGACATGGACGGCATGTCCATCGCGGAGCACCTCGGACGCCCCATGACCGAGGTCATGCTCACCTCCGACGGGGGCGAGTACGAGCGCACGCTACGGGCCGTGGCCGATGAGGGACGCCCCGTGGTCGGCGCCCTGGTGGGCCTGCGCACCCCCGGCCACCCGCACCGCGACCAGGTCCGCTCCGTGAGCCTCTTCGCACTCAGCGGGGCCGGCGACACCCGACCGGGCGTGGGCGGGCTGCTGGTGGACGTGACCGACCGGGAGCACGCCATCCTGGAGGCGACGGCGGCCCGCGGCCGCCTCGCGCTGCTGGACCGGGCCGCGGCACGCATCGGCACCACCCTGGACCTGCACGTCACCGCACGGGAGCTGGTCGAGACCGCGGTCCCCGGCTTCTGCGACGGCGCCGTCGTGGAACTCGTCGACCGGGCGCCCGACGATCCCGAGGTGTTCGACCCGGCGCTGCCGCTGGTCACCCGCCGCATCGCCGCCGGGACCGTGCTGCCCCCGCCCGCCGACGAGCTCGTCGGCGGACTGGAGTACATCACCTACCCGGCGGGCTCCAGCATCCACGCCGCACTGCGCACCGGACGCCCCGTGTCCCTCCCCGTCAACGAGGAGTTCGCCACCCGCACCGTCGTCCACCAGGAGCGCGCCCGGCTGCTGCTCGACAGCGGCCTGGGGGACATCCTGATCGCCCCGCTCATCGCCAGGGGAACGGTCCAGGGCATCACCATGTTCGGCCGGGCCGCGGGCCGGCCGGCGTTCACCGAGGAAGACCTCGGGCTGGCCGGGGAGCTGGCCTCCCGGGCCGCCCTGTGCCTGGACAACGCACGGCTGTACGGCAGGGTCCGGGACATCGCGCTCACCCTGCAGCGGGCCCTGCTGCCCAGCGCCACCGGCGCCGGGCCGTACGTGCGCGTCGCCCACCGGTACCTGCCCGCCGGCCATGCGACCGAGGTCGGCGGGGACTGGTACGACGTGATCAGCCTGCCCGGCGACCGGGTGGCCCTCGTGGTCGGCGACGTGATGGGGCACGGAGTCCAGGCGGCCGCCGCCATGGGCAGGCTGCGCATCACCGCGAAGGCCCTGGCCCGGCACCACGCCCACCCCGGCGAGCTGCTCACCGAACTCGACGCCTGCGCCCGGGAGGCCGGCATCGAGCTCGCCACCTGCCTCTACCTGCTCTACGACCCCGCGACCGGCCGCGCCCGCGTGGCCAACGCGGGCCACCCCCCGCTCCTGGTCCGCCTCCCGGACGGCACCGTGGGCACGGCCGCGCAGGCCACCGGCGTGCCGCTGGGCGTGGGCGGGTTCCCCTTCGCCACGACGGAGCTGGACCTGCCGGAGGGGGCCACCCTCGCCCTGTACACCGACGGCCTCATCGAGGCCAGGGGCCGGGACATCGACGCGGGCATGGAGGCACTGCGCGACCAGCTGCGCCGGGCGCGGGGCACGATGGAGGAGGCGGCCGACCGCATCCTGGCGAACCTGCTCCCCACCACTCCGGCGGACGACACGGTCCTGGTCCTGGCCCAGGTCAGCCGGGCGCCGAGCCGCTGAGGGCCGGGCCGCCCCCGTCCGGCAAGCGCCTCGCACGGGGCGGGCGCTGCTGGGGTGTCGTAGACCTCGACCACCAGCTCGATTCGGCCGAACTGCCCGTGCGAGGCTTGTCCGGCACACCGGACCGGCGCACGGTCCGGCCGTATGACCGAAGGGGACCCCCACCATGCACCAGCCGAGCCGGCCCGAGGACCTCGACCGTCCCGAACTGCTCTGGGCCAGGGCGGTGACCCTGGCCGTGCTCGACGCCGCCTGCGGCGACCGGACCGAGTTCGCCGTCGACGACGACGGCGTGTGGTGCCACACCACCGGCGCCGGCGGCTGGTGGCGCCTGACCCTGCTCGACGGGCCGCGCGCCGTCCTGTGCGGCCAGGACCCGGACGGCAGCCACACCCATGTCGGCGGCCGACAGGTCGACTTCCTCGAGGGCGGCCCCGACTGGCTGCCCTGGGACCTCCTGCGCGAGGACGCCGACGGCAACCTCCTCGGCTTCGTCTACTGGTGGCAGGACGGCGCGTGGCACCGGATCCCGTACCCCGACGAGCTGCCCGAGGACGGCCTGGACGGCGCCGCGCCCTGGGCCGGCTCGCACGAGGAGTTCCTCCAACTGGCCCTGGACTCCCGCGACGTGCCGTACGCGCGGCGCGGGATCCTGGCCGAGGCCGTCGAGCGGTTCGTGGCGTCGGCGCGGGAACGCAAGGCCGACGAGGCCGCCGTGGCGGCGCTGCTGGCACCGGCCCAAGCCGTACAGGGGCCCGCGCCGCGGCCCGACGTGGCACTCGCCCTGGCCGCGCGCGCGGGCATCCTCGCGTAGAGCCCGTACGGCTACTTGAACGCCGCGAACGCCTTGGTGAAGGCCAGCGGCTCCTGGAGGATCGAACTGCACGTGGCGTCGGCGTGGTTGACGGCCCCGGCCGCGCACTGCTTGTCGCGCGTCGAGGACCACATGGCCAGCCGGCCGATCCCCTTCGACGCCGCGAAGTCCACGAGCTGCGTGGCGTCGGCCACGGTGAAGATCTCGCTGGTGACGTCGTTCACGCCGATCATCGGCGTGACGGCGACAGCCTTCCAGGCCGCCGCGTCGGAGAGCCCGAGCACACCCTTGAGCTGGGCCTGGGTGGCCGTCGCGGCCTGGACGGCGTACTGGCCCATGTCCCCGCTGTAGGCGGGCCCGTAGTCCATCGCCATGATGTTGACCGCGTCGATCCGCACGCCGTGCTTCTTGGCGTCGGCCAGCAGCGCCACGCCCGGCTGGGTCAGGCCCTCCGGCATCACGGGCAGGGTGAACGCCACGTCCAGGCCCGGGTGCGACTTCTGCAGCCGGGCGATGGCCTGGGCGCGGCGGGCGTTGGCCGCGGTGTCCGGCAGGGCCGCGCCCTCGATGTCGAAGTCGACCTTGGTGAGCCGGTAGTGGTCGACGACCTTCCCGTAGGCGGCGGCCAGGTCGTCCACGGTGGCGCAGTTCAGCGCCAGTTCGTGCCCGGCGGCCCCGCCGAAGGACACCCGGACGTCCCCGCCCTCGGCTCGCAGGGCGCCTATCTGGGCGGCCACCTTGTCGCTCGCGAGGTCCGAGACGCCGCCCCACAGCGGTGCGCAGCCGCCGCCGGAGGTGATGAAGGCCAGGTGGAACTCCTTCACCCCGGTCCTGGCCGCGGTGTCGAGCAGGTCGTACGCGGGGTACAGCGAGGTGTCCACGTACGGGGCGAAGCGCGCGCCGGCGGCGGCCGGGCCGGTCCCGGTGGGGTCGGGCGTCGTGGGCCGGGTGGGCTGGGCGGAGGTCGCGGTCGGGGCCGCGGTGGCCGTGGCCGTGGGCGCCGCCGTCGGTGCGGAGCTGGGGCGGACGGTGGGGCGTCCGCTCGGGCCGGCCGTCGCGCCCTGGTCCACCGAGCACTTCTGCCCGTCGATGCGGCAGCCGGTGGGGTTACCCGGGGCGCCCGGTCCGCTCGTCACGAAACCGACGGTGACGGAGGCCCCCGCCGCCAGCTGCCGGTTCCAGGAGGCGGGCTTCACCGTCACGCGCTGCCCGTCGACCGTGTGGACGCCGTTCCACAGCGAGTCGATCCGCACGCCCGCCGGCAGGTCGAACTGGAGCGTCCAGTCCGCCCGGCTCTGCCCGGAGTCGTTCGTGATGACGTACTGCCCGGTGTAACCGCCGCCCCACGAGCTGGACTTCGTGTACACGGCCCCGACGGAGCCGGCCTGCGCGGTCCCGGTGAACGCGAAGGCCGCGCCCCCGATCACCACCGCCGCCACGACCGCGCCCGTGGCCTTCGCCGTACGACTCGCCTTGCGCCGGTGCCCGACTGTCCTGCTCATCGCGTGCCTGCCTCTGTGTTACTGGGGAGTTGGGGTGCGGCAGCACGCTAGCCGCCCCGAAACGGACATTCGTCCGTTCGGGGGCGGCCGGGCAGAGTCTTAGGTTCCGCTTAAGGAAGCGATCGGCAGGGGTTAAGTCTCAGGCGCGGCTGGTGTCGATGACGCAGAAGCGGTTGCCCTCCGGGTCGGCCAGGACCACGAAATCGGGGTCCTCGGGGTAGGAGTCCCAGGCGACGTGCCGGGCTCCCAGGGACACCAGGCGGGCCACCTCGGCCTCCTGTTCCGCCGCGTCCGCGGCGTACAGGTCGAGGTGCACCCGGGGGTGCTGCTGTACGGGGGAGGCGCTGCGGCCCAGGGCCAGGCCCGGGCCGGCGCCGTCGGCCGGGACCAGGACGGTCCAGTCGTCCGCCACCTCGCCGTCGCGCGGGACGTACCCGAGCGCCCGGCCCCAGAATTCCGCCGCCCTGCCTACGTCTTCGGCGCCCATCACGATCGTTCCGATGCTCAGCATGATCGGATTGTGGCAAAGAGAGCTTCAGCGCGGGAGCCGCTCGATCGCCACCATCGCGGCGTCGTCATCGAGGGTGCTGCCGGCCGCGTGGGACAGCAGGTCGGCGCACAGCCGGTCCAGCAGGGCGCGGGGGCGGGTGCCCGGCCAGGCGGCCGCGCGCTCCGCGAGGGGGTAGAACGTCCCCGCCGCGTCGCGTGCCTCCAGGACGCCGTCCGTGTACAGCAGCAGCACGTCGCCCGCGGCGAAGGCGAACGTCTGCGCGGTGACGGACGATTCCACCAGCCCCGCCAGGCCCAGCGGCGGCGAGGGGTGGTCCACGTCGAGGGGGAGCGCCCGGCCGTCGCGCAGCAGCAGCGGCGGCGGGTGGCCGCAGCTGACCAGGTGCAGTACCGGTTCGTCGTCGGGGATCTCCAGGACGGCGGCGGTGATGAAGCGCTCGCCCTGGTCCCCGGAGTCGTCCAGGTCCGGGGAGACCGCGGCCTCCAGGTACGCCACCAGACCCGGCAGGCCGGCCTCCTGGTGGGCGGCGGCCCGGAAGGCGCCGAGGACGAGCGCGGCGTCTCCGACGGCCTCCAGCCCCTTGCCGCGGACATCGCCGATGATCAGCCGGGTCCCCGTGGCCGTCCGGGCGGCGGCGTACAGGTCCCCGCCGATCCGTGCCTCGGCCGCGGCGGCCAGGTACAGCGAGGCCACGCCCAGCGGGCCCATGCGGTCCCGCAGCGGCCGCAGCACCACCTGCTGGGCGGTCTCGGCCACCGACCGCAGCTGGACCAGCTCCCGCTCGCGCACCTCCCGCAGGTGCGCGAAGAGGGTCACGAACACCGAGATCATGATCAGCGCGCAGATCTGGAAGGTGTGGTTCAGATCGGTGAGGGTCGTGCGCACCGTCGCCACCACGGCCTGGGCCACCACCGCCACCAAGCCGACGAACCCCGTCATCCGCGGCCCGGCGAAGGAGGCGGTGACAGCCGGCGCCGCGACGAGGAAGGGGCCGAGGTGGACATCGGGCGGTGCGAGTACGTCCACCACGGTGACCAGGGCGATCAACGCGAAGGGAACCGCCAGCTGTGCGGGGCGCACCTGCCGGGACCGTGGGCGGGAGGCGAGCGGCGGCCGGAGATCCATCCTCCCTGCATACACCCCGAGGGGATCGGTGCCCTCCAGACCCGGCCGTCACGGACCGCCCTTCTCAAGGCGGGACTCCGGGCCCGGCCCGCCGCGCCCCGGGCTCCGCGCCCACCGCCCTGGGACGCGGGGCGTGCCCAGGTCCGGGCGCCGGAGGCCCGTCCCGTCCCGGTCCGGCTACGAGCGCCGGCGGGGCTTGCCGCCCTTGCCGCCCTTGGGGCTCCGGCCGGCCGCCTTGCCCGGCGCGGCCTTGCGCGGCGCGCCCCCGCCCGCCTCCGGCCGCTTCGCCTTCGCCTTGGCCTTCGCCTTGGCGGTGGCCTTCGGCTGCGCGGCGGCGGCCGGGCGGCCCCGGGTGCTGTTCACGGTCCGGCCGCGGACGATCCCGATGAACTGCTCCACCAGATCGGTGGTCTCCTCCTGCGGCCACGACAGCGCCACGCGCGACTCGGGCGCATCGGTCACCGGCCGGTAGGTGAGGTCCTTGCGGTGGTGCAGGCGCGCGAGCGACTGCGGGACGACGAGCACGCCCACCCCCGCCGCCACCAGCTCGATCGCGTCCGCGGTCGTCGCGGGACGCTCGATCGCGGGCTGTCCCGGCAGCCGCTCCCAGTCCAGGGTGTCGTCGAGGGGGTGCAGCACGATCTCCCCGGCCAGATCCGCCGTGGAGACCTCCTCGACCGCCGCCACGAGATGGTCCTTGGGGATCACGACGACCGTGGTCTCGGTGTAGAGGGGGATCGCGCTGAGGTCGTCCCGGTCCACCGGCAGCCGGACGAAACCGGCATCGGCGGCGCGTTCGCGCAGCACGCCGAACGCCTCGGTGGGGGACACCGGCACCAGGGCCAACGGGACGTCGGGCAGTCGCTCGTTCCAGATCCGGATCCACTTGGTGGGTGTCACCCCGGGGACGTAGGCGAGCCGGAACGAATGGGGTACTTCCGAGCCTGTCACCCCGCCAGGTTACCGGTCGTGGTCGGAGGTAGCGCACATGCTCGATACTCTTGACAGCATGACGTCCCACCAGAGCGCCCAGACGATGAAGCCCGCGACCGCGGCGAAGAAGCTGGGTGTGTACCTCGAGGCCACCCCCGCTGAGTTCCAGGAGGGTGTCGTCTCGCGCACCGAGCTGAACGCCCTCCAGTCCGACCCGCCCGCATGGCTGGTGGAGCTGCGGCGCAACGGCCCGCACCCCCGCCCCGTGGTCGCGGCGAAGCTGGGCGTCTCCATCGCCGGTCTCGCCCGCGGCGGGGTCACCGAGCCGCTCACGACCGAGCAGATCGAGGCGCTGAAGCAGGAAGCTCCCGAGTGGCTCCAGCGCGAGCGCGCCACCCAGGCCGAGGTCCGCAAGGAAGCGGTCCGGATCAAGGAGAAGCAGGCCGAGAAGGCGGCGAAGAACGCCGACTCCTGACCCGCCCACACTCCCGGTCACCGGGCCCGGCACCCCCTCGGGGGAGCCGGGCCCGGTGCCGTTGCGGCTGCCCTCGGGGCTCGCGCCTTCCGGGCCCGCGCCCTGCCCTGCGCGTGCGTTCCGCCAAAGCGCCTTCGCCCGTCGCCGGCCTGTGCACCGCCCGCTCCAGGCGGACCTGCCGGGCCTCCGGGGTGAGCGCCTGGAGCAGCGGCAGCGCCACCAGGTAGCGGCCGGTCCGGTCGAGCGCCGCGAACGCCGTCCGGGCCGCGGGATGCGCGTCCAGCGCCGCCGGGTCGGGCGGTACCGCCACCGTCTTCTGCGAGGCGTACGCGCCTGCCCACCGCCCGTCCGCCTGCGCCCTGCGCACCTCGGCCAGACCCGGCTCGCGCATCCGCCCGGTGGCGGTCAGCACCGCCACCCTGTCCGCGTTCACCCGCGACCACAGGCCGGGCCGGCGCGGCACGTACCTCAGGCGGCCACCGCCTCCGGGCTGCGCTCCTCGCGGCCGCGGCCCGCCGAGGCGCGGGAGGCGAACAGGCGGTCCACCGCGAGGGCGCCCGGGCCGGTGAACACCAGCAGCAGGAAGGCCCAGCAGAACATCGCGGAGAGCTCGCCGCCGTTCTGCAACGGCCAGAGGGCTTCGGGCTGGTGGGCGCTGAAGTACGCGTACGCCATCGAGCCGGAGGCGAGGAAGGCGGCGGCCCGGGTGCCGAGGCCCACGAGGACCAGGCCGCCCGCCACCAGCTGGATGACGGCGGCGTACCAGCCGGGCCAGGCGCCGACCGGGACGGTACCGCCGCCGTGGGCGCCGCCGAGGACGCCGAACAGGGAGGCGGCGCCGTGCGAGGCGAAGAGCAGTCCGGTGACGATCCGGAACAGGGCGACGGCGTACGGCTGGTTTCGGTCGAGAAGGGAATGCATGTGGGGGGCTCCTTCGGTGGGGACGGATTCCGAAGCGGTGGCCGGCGGGGCGGGTGACAACGGGGGATGCCCACGCGGGTGTGCCACAGGTTAGGTTCGCCTAAGTACGCCGACAAGGTCGAGTTCCGGCCACCGGCCGAGCCGTGGCGACGCTACCCGGCCGCCGCGGGAGGGCGCCGGCGGCGCGCGGAGCCCGGCCCGGCACGCCCCGTCCGCTGGCGGCCCGCGGAACGGTGGGGTCCGCTGGAGGGGTGAGCCCTCCGCCCGATCCCCGCTGGTGGACCGGTCTCCCGCCGGCCGCGGGAGCCGCCGTCATGGCCGTCGGCATCCTCTCCGTGGCCCTGCACCTGACCGGGCACGAGGTGCTCTCGCTGGTGGCGCTGGCCCTGTCCGCGACCCTGTGGCTGGTTCTCGCCGCCGACTTCACCGCCCGCCTGCTGGGCGACCGCGGCAGGTTCCGGGCCGAGGCGGACACCCCGGCCGCGCTCACCGCCGTCGCCGCCACCACCGTGCTCGGCACCCGGCTCTCGGCGCTCGGCCGGCAGAGCGCGGCCGCCGCCCTGCTGGCGCTGGCCGCGGCGCTCTGGCCCGGGCTGATGTCGGCCGTCGTACGGCACTGGCGGCGGCGCATGGGCGGGGTGGCGTTCCTCGTCTGCGTCGCCACCGAGGGGCTCGCCGTGCTCGCGGCGGTGCTGGCCGCCGCCGGCCACCACGACTGGCTGGCATGGGCGGCGCTGGCCGCGTTCTGCCTCGGCCTGCTCCTCTACGGGGCGGCCTTGGTCCGCTTCGACCTCCACGAGGTCGTCGGCGGTGCGGGCGACCACTGGGTGGCGGGCGGCGCGCTGTCCATCTCCGCCCTGGCCGGCTCCAAGCTGACGGCATCGCCCGTATGGACGGGCGCGGCCCACACGGCCCTGCGCACCGCCACGCTGGTGGCCCTGGCCCTCTCCCTCGTCTGGTACGCCGTCCTCCTCGCCGCCGAGCTGCGCCACCCCCGCCACCACTACGACATCCGGCGCTGGGCCACCGTGTTCCCGCTCGGCATGACGGCCACCGCCTGCCTCTCCGCGGCGGAACCGGCCGGCCTCCCGTGGCTGCGCCCGCTCGGCGAGGTCCTGCTCTGGATCGCCGTGGGAGCCTGCCTGCTGACCTGCGCCGCGTACCTCACCACCCGCCGTGCCGCCCGCCGCCGCCCCTGACGCGCGCCACCCCCGACGCTCCGACGCCGGCCCCGTTCGTGTGGCGGCCGCGGGTCCCGCTCAGTAGGGTCCCGGTATGGCCTACACCTTTCAGCTGGTCATCGATTCCCGGGAACCGCATCCGCTCGCGGACTGGTGGGCCGACGCCCTCGGCTGGGAAGTGGAGCCGAGCGACGAGGCCTTCATCCGCGGCGTGATCGCCGCCGGCCGCGCGACCGAGGACGACACCACGACCCACCGCGGCGTCCTCGTGTGGAAGGTGGGCGCCGCGATCCGCCACCCCGCCGGTCTGGAGGGCGCCCCCCGCATCCTCTTCCAGCTCGTCCCCGAGTCCAAGACCGTCAAGAACCGCGTCCACCTCGACGTCCGCACCGCCTCCGACGACCCCAAGGGCGTGGTCGAACGGCTCCTCGCCCAGGGCGCGACCTTCCTCCACGACGGCCGGCAGGGCCCTTGGACGTGGACCACCCTCGCGGACCCGCAGGGCAACGAGTTCTGCTTGATGCACTGAAAGCGCCGCATCCCGCGCCCGACGGACACCCACCGGCTCGGCGGGCCCGCGACCAGGCATAATTGACTACCGGGCAGACCCTCCCGCAGGCGAGAATCAGCCATCTCAAACCGGGAGGAACCCATGAGCCAGGACCGCCTGACTCTGCATGACCTGCTGCCCGCACAGGCGCTGGCGGACGCGATCGACGCCGGGTACGTGACCCGCAAGACGCACCCCGAACTGCCGCTGTCCCTCTACACCTACACCAGGACGGCCCAGTACGAGGGCGTCTGGAACCAGGTCACCACGCGCTGCCGCGGACTCGTCGCCGACGACACCACCGGCGAGGTCGTCGCCCTGCCGCTGCCGAAGTTCTTCAACGTCGGCGAGCACGGGGCGGGGCGGCCCTACGCGCCCGCGCTGCCGGACGAGCCGTTCGAGGTGTACGAGAAGGTCGACGGCAGCCTCGCGGTGGTCTTCCACTACGCCGACCGCTGGCGGGTCGCCTCCAAGGGTTCCTTCAACAGCGCCCAGTCCACCTGGGCCCAGCGCCTCCTCGACACCCGGGACACCGCGGCGCTGCGCCCCGGGACCACCTACCTCGCCGAGATCCTGTACCCGCAGAACCGCATCGTCGTCGACTACGGCGGCCGCCGCGACCTCGTCCTGCTCGCCGCGTTCGGCGCGGACGGCACCGAGGTCCCGCTCGCCGACGCCGCCCCCCAGTGGGAGGGGATCGGCTCCGTCGTCACCGTCTGGCCCGCGATGCCCCTCGACGAGCTGGTGGCGCTGACCGATTCCGGCCTCCTGCCCGGCGGCGCCGCTTCGACCGGCACCGACGCGGAGGGCTTCGTGCTGCGCTTCGCCTCGGGCGTGCGCGCCAAGGCCAAGCTGTCCGAGTACGTACGGCTCCACAAGGTGCTCACCGGCGTCACCGAGCGGGACATCTGGCGCGGCCACGGCATCCAGCGGTTCGGCGCCCTGCCCGCCAAGCGGCTCGCCCAGGGCCTCAACTGCACGATCGCCGACATCGAGGCCTCGGGCGGCAAGCCGCTCGACGCGCTGCTGGAGCAGGTGCCCGACGAGTTCGACACCTGGGTCCGCGAGGTGATCGACCGCCTCGAGCGCGAGGCCGCGCGCCACGAGCGGGCCATCGACGAGGCCTACGCCGGACTCGCGCACCTGGCCGGCGACCGGGGCGCCTTCGCCCGCGCCGTCAAGGGGCTCGGCGATCGGGGCCTGCGCGCCGCGATGTTCCTGCGGCTCGACGGCCACCCGACCGAACTCACCACCTGGCGCCACGTGCGCCCGGAGACCGGCGACCCCTACGCCACCGACGAGGAGGACCGGACCGTGTCCGAAGCCGCGCCCGCAGAGGTGCGGGCCCCCGCGCCCCCGGCGGCGGCGCCGCGCGTCCCCGGCCCGGCCCGGGCCCAGGCGCCTGCCCGCCCGGCGGACCGCGACCCGCAGGAGCCCGCGCTGCCCGTCGTACACGTCATGACGGGGCTGCCGGCCTCCGGCAAGACGACCGCGGCCCGCGCCCTCCAGGCGGAATCCGGGGGCCGGATGCGCCGCGTCAACCTGGACGACCTGCGCAGCATGCTCGACCTGCCGGACCCCGAGCGGGACCGGTCCCACGCGCACGAGCAGACCGTGTTGGCCGTCCAGGACGCGGCGGTCCGCGCGGCAGTCGACGGCGGCTTCGACGTGGTCGTCGACAACACCCACCTCACCCAGCACATCCCGAAGCGGCTCAAGGCGGCGGTCGGCGGACTCGCCACCTTCGTCGTGCACGACTTCACCGACGTCCCGCTGGAGGAGTGCCTGCGCCGGGACGCCGCCCGGGAGAAGCAGGTCGGCGAGGAGATCATCCGCATACTGGCCGACAAGCACCGGAAGGCCCGCAAGGGTGGCTGGCGGCTGACGGCGGAGTGGCTCAACGGCACGTCCGGCGACATCGCCGTGCCGCCGGTGCGGGAGTACGTCGCCGACCCGGCCCTGCCCGCCGCGGTGATGTGCGACATCGACGGGACGCTCGCGCTGACCGGCGACCGCGGCCCGTACGACTTCTCGCGCTGCGAGCTCGACCTGCTCAACGAGCCGGTGCGGCACGCCCTCGACGCCTTCCGCCGGGCCGACGGCGACGTGATCGTGCTGCTGTCGGGTCGGAGCGAGGAGCACCGCCCGCAGACCGAGTCCTGGCTGAGGCGGCACGGGGTTCCGTACGACGAGCTGTGGATGCGCGCGGCCGGCGACACCCGCCGCGACGACGTGGTGAAGGCGGAGCTCTTCGACGCGCACGTGCGCGACCGGTACGCGGTGCGCGTCTCGCTCGACGACCGGGACCGGGTGGTAGCGGTCTGGCGCCGGATGGGCCTGCCCACCTGGCAGGTCAACTACGGCGACTTCTAGGACCGCCGCGATGGGGCACGTGCTGATCGTGGACGGCGCGAACGTCGTGGGCTCGGTACCGGACGGCTGGTGGCGGGACCGGCGGGGGGCGGCCGAGCGGCTGCGCGACCGGCTGGCCGCGCGGGACGGGGACGAGGAGATCATCCTCGTCGTCGAAGGGGCCGCCCGGGGCGTCGAGTCCGTTCCCGGCGTACGGGTGGACCCGGCGCCCGGGAGCGGCGACGACCGCATCGTGGAGCTGGCCGCGGCGCATGCGGACCGCGGCTGCGTGGTGGTCACGGCCGACCGCGAACTGCGCGAGCGGGTCCGGGCGTACGGGGCGCGTTGCGTGGGGCCGCGCGCCGTACGCCCGGACCGCTGACCTGACCGGCCCGTGCGGGGTCAGCGGCAGAAGCGCACCGCGCCGAGGTTCTGGACGTAGCGGGCCGCGACCCAGCGCTGGGAGGTGGCGGCCCTGTCGTTCCCGGCGTCGGCGTCCGTGCCGGTGGCCCCGGTGGTGCTGCTCGGCCAGGTGCTGTTCCCGTTGCTGCCGTTCCCGTTGCTGCCGTTCTGGTCCGACCCGTTCTGGTTGGAGCCACGGTCGTTGTACAGGCGGTACCAGAGGCGGTTGCCGTCGACCGCTTCGCCGTACTTCTTGCACCTGATCTCGACGGTGCGGTTCGGGTACACGTGACCGACGGCCCGCGAGCGGGTGTTGGGCTTGCTGCGGACCTTCAGCGGGCCCTGCGAGACGACCTTGCCGATCGAGTGCCGCATGCCCGCGGCTGCGCTCTGCTGCGACGAGGTCTCGGCCATCGGTTGCTCGTCCGCGACCGCGGTCCCGGCCCCGACCAGGCCGAGCACCAGGCTTCCGGCGGCGAGAGCGAGGATGGTCCTGGTGGGCTTCAGCATGAGCCGGCTCCTCTACGAAAGCGTCCGCCCGGCCGCGGCGCGCGGCGCGGGGCGGCAACCGGGCGGTTGCCAGGGACGACTATGGCGACGGCCGCGCCATTCGTAGGGTTGGCTCACCGCGCTTTAGCCCGATATGCCCAATCTCTGCCCCCGCCTGACGGAGTATCCGTCTCCGCTTCGGGGCGGGCCGGACACCGCCGAACTCACTCGGCGCTCTCTTCAACCGCCGTTCACACTCGGCCTGTTGGATCTCGGCGGGCGATCAGGGGGCGGACATGCGGCACGGGCCGGTGATGGCGGGGGCGTGGGGCGGGGACTGGCGGGGTTGCCGGCCCTGACCGGATGCGGGTCGGGCGCGGTCAACCCGCGGACACCGCGGCCCGGGCCGACGGGTCCGCCGACGGCCTCGGCCTCGGCGACGCCGGCTCCCGCGCCCTCCGGCTCCACCGCTCCCGGCACGCTGCCGACGGCGTACGCCTTCACCCCCGGCCCGGCCCGGCCCGGCCCGGCCCGCGTCCCCGCGGACCCCGCAGCAGGCACAGCGCCTGACGCGGGCCGCCGCCCTGGACCAGGAGTCCCGTCGTCGAATACCTGACGGCGCGCGAGCGCGGCAGCATTCCGGTGGTGGACGACGGCACCCCCTACGGCCGGCAGACCACCCGCTTCCTCGGCGAGGCCCTGCACGCGGGGAAGCGAACGACGACCACGGCGTCGGGGGCCGCCGACGCCGACCACACCGACCTCGCGCGCGAAGCCGTCCGGGCCGCCCGCGGGCGCCGTCCGCTACGGCGGCGGCCCCGCCGGCGCGGTCCGCCTCGCCGTCGCCCCGGCGGCCGCCTGCCACCGCGGCCGGTTTCTCGCCACGCAGGCCGTCCACGACCCCCGCTTCCTCGGGGAAGCGGGCGCGAGCGCCGAGGGCCGGCTGCTGGTCTCCACCGCCGTCGACCCCGCCGCGGCCCCCGCACCCCCGGCGGCCCGCGCCTTCGACACCGCCTTCCGCGCCCGCCACGGAGGCCCCGCTGCGCTCTACGCGGCCGAGGCCTACGACGCGGTGCACCTGCCGGCCCGGTGCGCGCCGGACCTGGGCCGCCCCCGGCTCGGCCGCGGCGACCTGCTGCCCACCCCTGCGCGGGACCACGTACGAGGGCGTCTCCCCGACGCACGCCTTCGAGGGGGCCAACGGCACCTGCACGGGCGACGCCTGTTCCTCTACGAGGTCGCCTCGGGCCGCTTCCGCCTCCTCGGCACCCGCTCCACCGCCTGGCCCGCCTGCCCCCCGCCGACGCGCGAGCGGGCCGTGCCCGCCCCCGAACGGGCACGGCCGCGCGGCGGGGCCCCGGGGGGTGAGGCCGTGCCGGCCGGTGGACCGGCCCTGCCGAACCTACGGGCCGGCGCCCACCCGCCGCGACCGTCCACGGGTTGAATCCGGCCTACCCCCAGGGGTGGCGGCCCTGTACAACCTGGGGTGTACACAAGGGGGTTGACGTACAGCTGTCCGCACAACCGGCGATCCGCCGGGTCCGCGCCGTACTACCGGTCGCGGGCGAGATCGTATGGGCCGGCGGTTCCCTGTGGATGTCCTCCACGCTGCTCCACAACTGGCCCGACCCGCACGGCTACTGGCGCGACACCGACACGCTCGCCTACGCCCTGCTCGCCCTGATCTACCTGCCGCTGGTGCTGCGCCGCCGCCACCCCGTGGCGATCCTGCTCAACACCGGGCTCTGGGTCGGCGTCTACTTCACCCTCGGCTACTACCACGTGGTCGCCGCGTGCGGGGTGCTCACCGCCCTGTACACGGTGGCCGCGCCAGGCGGTGGTCGTGGCCCACGAGTCCGGCCTCGCCGCCCGAATGCCCTGAACCCGGCCGTTCCGGATGCGGGCGGCGGCGGGCCCGGCGACAGTGGGTGCCATGGGTATCGAAGACTACGGCGGCGGCCCCGGCGCCGAGCAGACCGGTGTGCTCGTCGTGACCACCAACGACGTTCCGGGCTACCGGGTGGAAAGGGTCATCGGGGAGGTCTTCGGGCTCACCGTCCGCTCCCGGCACCTGGGCAGCCAGATCGGCGCGGGCCTGAAGTCGATGATCGGCGGAGAACTGAAGGGGCTCACCAAGACCCTGGTGGAGACCCGCAACCAGGCCATGGAACGGCTCATCGACCAGGCGAAGGCTCGCGGCGCGAACGCCGTCCTGATGATGCGCTTCGACGTGACCGAAGCCGCCGACGTCGGAACCGAGGTGTGCGCGTACGGCACCGCCGTCATCCTGGTCCCGGCCTCCGCGTAGCCCCGAGCACACACCTCCAGGACGCCGCCGTCGCCCGCCGCGACATCAGGACCCCGCCCACCGGCAGGTCGGTGCGGGCGAGCAGCTCCTTGGGCGCGGCTCAGCCTGAGGAGGCGGCCTCCCGGTGCGGGAGCGGCCCGGCCGCGCGGCGGGGCCTGCGCAGGCCCCGCCGCCAGCCCGGCGACCACCACTTCCCCGCCCTGCGCGCCCTGCTGCCGGAGGGCGCGCAGGCTACGCCGGGAGCGTGTCCAAGCCGCTGGCCCCGGCCCTGCGCCTCGGCTGGCTCCTGGTCCCGCCGCGCCTGAGCGAGGCCGTGACCGCCGCCAAGAGGTACGCCGACCTCGGCAATCCGGTCCTCGCCCAGCTGGTCCTCGCCCGGCTGATGGACTCCGGGGAGCTGGAGCGGCACCTGCGTTTCGTCCGGCGCCGCCACCGCCGCCGGCACGACGCCATGCTCCGGGCCGTCGCGGACGTGCACCCGGGCGCCCGGGTGCACGGGGCGGCGGCGGGCCTGCACCTGATGGTCACCTTCGACGGCGCCGGCTACGAGGACACCGACCTGGCCTCGGCGGCCCTGGAGCTCGGGGTCAAGGCCCACCCGCTGTCCTGGCACCGCTCCGCACCGGGTCCGCCGGGCCTGATCCTGGGCTGTGCGGCGGGCTCGGCTGGGGAGATCGAGGAGGGCATCGCCATGCTCGGCACGGCCCTGAAAAAATTCTCGGCCGCGGGCGGCAACCTCGCCGGGGGTCGCGCGTCGTGCGGGGGTGAAGGGTGCGGTTCCGCGCCCTGCCCTCGATCCGACCGTGGAGAACCACCGTGATGAACCTGAAGCGCGTCCCCCGCACCCTGCGCCGGGCGGCCGTCACCGCTGCCGCGGCGGGGGCGGTCGTCGCCCTCGCCGGCCCGGCGGCCGCGGCGGGGGGCTCCGCCTCGTCCGCGCCCGCCCCTGCCCCCGCGTCCAGCGCCTCGCCGAGCGCCGCGCCGAAGACGGCCCCCAGCATGCCGCCGAGCCCGTCCGTCAGCGTGCCCGGGAGCGAGCAGCCGAGCGCGGCGCCGAGCGCCGCCCCCAGCAAGGCCCCGAACACGGTCCCCGGCGCGGCCCCGAGCGCCCTCCCGGCCGACGCCCCGCAGCCCTCGGCTTCGCCCGCCGGCTCCGAGCTGGCCCATACTGGCTCCTCCGCGACCACCGCCGCACTGGGGGCCGGGGCCGCCGTCCTCATCGCCGCCGGCGCCGGGACCCTGTACGCCGTGCGGCGCCGCGCCAACGGCTGAGGAACCCTGTGCTCCACCTCGCACCACCCGTCGGCCCCCTCACGCCCGGCTTCGCCCGGGCGTGGCGGGGCCTGTGGTCGTTGCTGCGCCGCGACCGCTCCGCTCCGGCGGCGGGGCCCCGGCCGTACGGGCTCCCGTACGAAGGCCCGTACGAGAGCCCGAGCCCAATCCCGTACGGCGGCGACGCCGCGGCCGGTCCCGGGGACCCGCCGCCCACCGTCACGGCGCTCTACCACGCGCACCGGCTGCGCATGGTCCGGCTGGCGGTGCTCCTCGTCGACGACCTGGCCACCGCCGAGGACGTGGTCCAGGACGCCTTCACGGCCCTGTACCGCCGCCACGGCGAGCACATCACCGAGGTGGACAACGCCCTGGGCTACCTGCGCACCTCCGTGGTCAACACCTCGCGCTCGGTCCTGCGCCGCCGGCGCACCGTCCGGGCCTGGACCCCTCCCGCGCCGGCCGACGTACCGTCCGCGGAGGCGCACGTGGTCCTGGACGAGGCGCACCGCGAAGTGCTCGCCGCGCTCGGCCGGCTGACCCCGCGCCGCCGCCAGGTGCTGGTGCTGCGGTACTGGGCCGACCTCAGCGAAGCGGAGATCGCGAACACCCTCGGGATCAGCCGGGGAGCGGTGAAGTCGAACGCGAGCAGGGCGCTGGACGCGCTGGAACGGATTTTGGAGGGACGGGTATGACGTACGGCGAAGGCCCGCTCGAACGCCCCGTCGAAGGCCGGCTGCGGGAGGCCCTGGACGCCCGTGCGGCCGGGATCACGGTCCGCGCGCTGCGCCCCGCCGATCCGCCGGGGCCGCGGGTTCGAAGGTTCCCGGCACTGCCGCTGCCGCTGCGGCTGCGCGGGCTCGGGCTGCCGCTGGCCGGGCTGGCCGCCGCGGCGGCGGCCGTGGTGGGCTACCTCGTGTCGGCTCCGGAGCCCGCCCCGCTGCGGCCCGCCCCGCCCGCCGCCCCGCCCGAGATCGGGCCGCCGACGCCGTCGCGGACGCCGTCCTCCTCGCCGACCCCGTCCGTGAGCACGGTGCCGAGCACGGCGCCGAGCCCGGATCCGAGCGCCTCGCCCTCCGCGGCGCCGACCTCGGCGGGGAGCCCGGCGGGGAGCCCGCTCCCGCCGTCGAAGTCCGCGACCCCCTCGGCGGGCCGGCCCCCGAGCTCCCCCTCGGCCCCGGGCGCGGTGACCCCCAGCCCCTCGGAGCCCGGGCGGTAGGGAAGTCCTTCAGGGCGCGGCCCGGCCCGCGCCGGGCGCTGTGCCGGCGCCGGAGTCCGGATCCCCGAGCCTCTCGCCCCCGCCTGCGAGGCGCGGATTCTACCCGTCAGTAGCGCTGCGAAATCCTGGTGTGGACCAGCCCACACCTTGCCCTTGTGTCCTGTCGCCGACGGGCGGTCAAGGCCGTACACCGGCTGGCCGACGGTCCCGTAGCCGGTGTGACGACTGGGTCGGGAGGGCTCGTCAAGAGCGGAAGGGGTCCGCGCGCTCTGGCTCTTCCGGTCCATGAAATCGACCATTTCGCACGATGCCCCAGCCCTCGTCGGCCCGACCGCAAGACTAGTTTCAGCGGAAAATTGACTGAAAAGCCCTCAATAAATCGCCAGATTGGCAGCAACCGGGCGGGAGCGGTCAATTCCGTTTTGACTGACCTTTGGTGATCTCCAAGACTGCGCCCACCGACCATCCCGCACGCATGGGGAACTGCGTGCGGGCCTAGCAGGGGGAAACCGAAAGCAGAATGAAGAAGAGCTACTCGAACTCCCGTCGCATGACCAAGGCCGTGACGCGCGGGCTCGTGACGGCCACCGCGCTGGCCGCCGTCAGCGGCGTGGCCGCGCCGCTCATCGCGCTCGCCGCCCCGTCCGCCGCCGTGGCCGCCGCCGGGATCGGGACCACCGACAAGCAGCGCGTCGACGCCGCTGCCGTCGTGCGCCTCGACCCGAGCCCGGACGTACTGCTGCTCAGCGACATCGACTTCATCCACGCCCTCTGGCAGAAGGCCCGCGACGGCGGGGAGGCCTTCGACTCCGTGCGGCTGGCCGCCGAGGGAGCCATGATCAGCGACGTGGCCGACGAGCACGTCGCGTTCATCGCCACCGGCATCCACGAGGCGTACGCCGTCGACAAGCAGCGCGAGAAGGACAAGGCCGACGCCGCCCGCGACGCCCGGCTCGCCAAGTCCCAGGTTCTGATCGCGGTCGGTATCCCGAACAGCCCCGACCTCCTCGACCTCAGCGACGACAACTTCATCCGCGCCGTGATGCGGCACGAGGCCGCCGGTCCCGAGGTCCGCGCCGCCGCCGCGACGGCCCTGGCCGGCGACGCCGCCGCCTGGCGGGAGTTCATCACCAACGGCGCCCGCGAGGCCCACCAGCGCGACGTGGCCAAGGAGCTCAAGGAGTTGGAGGAGCGGAATCGCGAGGAGGCTGAGCGCCGCAAGGAGCAGGCGGCCCGCGCCAACGCGGCCGCACTGTTCCGCGTCGCGGTGACCGACGCCATGCTGGTCCTCAGCGACGACAACTTCATCCGCGAACTGCTGCGCGTCGCACCGGCCGACGCCAAGGAGAGCGAGCTGTACGCGGCGGGGCAGCGCGCGGTCCTCAACCCCGACCCGGCCGTGTGGAAGCAGTACATCCACACCGGCGCCGAAGAGGCGTACAAGAAGGACGACGAGGCCCGCCGCAAGAAGATCGCCGATGCCAACCGCCTGCTCGTCACGCAGATCCAGGCCGCTGCCGAGAAGACCGGCGTGAACCCGAACCTGGTCGCGGCCGCGAAGGCCGCGCTGGCCGCCGGGGACCAGGCCGTCGCGCAGTTCCTCAAGGAGGAGAGCCTCTACCGGGCCAAGCGGCAGACGCTCCAGCCGGTGAACGCCAAACTGCCCGGCTTCGCCATCCGGCAGTCCGGCGTCGACGCCGGCGAGGCGTTCATCGCTCCCGTGTCCGCCGGCTCCAAGCAGGCCGACCGCGAGGACGCCACCTGGGTCGTGGTGCCCGCCCTGGGCGGTCAGCCGAACTGCTACTCCTTCGAGTCCGCGCGCAAGCCCGGCCACTACCTGATGCAGAAGGACCTGCGGGTCCGGCTGACCGCCAGCGACAACAGCGCGCAGTTCCGCAAGGACGCCACCTGGTGCGCGAAGAAGCCCCTGGTCGGCTCCGGTACGTCGTTCGAGTCGGCGGGCCAGCCGGGCCGCTTCCTGCGGCAGTACCAGGGCGACCTGCACGCGGCCGACAAGAGCGGCAAGAACCGCTTCGACGCGGAGAAGGACTTCGCCCTGGACGCCACCTGGAAGGTCGCCACCCCGCTCGCGCGCTGACCGCAGCAGCCGCCGCCGCAGAATCCTTCCCTCCCACCTGAGAAGAACGGAAACACCCCATGTCTCGGATCATCCGATCCGTTCTGGCCATCGGGGCCAGTGCCGCCGTGCTCGCCGCCGGCGTGACCGTCGCCGTCGCCGCCGGAGAGCCGTCCACCCCGTCCGTCACCGCGGTGACCGCCGCGGTCGCGGCGCCCTCTGCCGTACAGCTCAAGGCCGAGCACAGCGGCAAGTGCCTCGCGATCGGCAACGCCGGCCTGCGCAACGGCACCAACGCCGGCCAGTCCACCTGCGCCGACGACGCCGAGAACCAGAAGTTCGAGATGGTGCCCACCGGTGCGGGTAACTTCGAGCTGAAGTTCAAGCACTCCGGCAAGTGCCTCGACGTGGAGGGCTCCGGCACCACGAACGGCACGGTCGTCCAGCAGTGGTGGTGCGTGGGCGCGCAAAACCAGCGCTGGCGCCTCGTGATGGTCGACATCGCCAACGAGCTGTACGAGCTGCGGCCCGCCCACACGGCGGCGAACGCGCAGCGCTGCCTGAACGTCGCGTCCGGCAGCAAGGACGACGGCGCCGCCGCGCAGCTGGCGTCGTGCAGCGGTTCGGCCGCCCAGAAGTGGCGCGTCCAGCCGGTCACGGCAGCCTGAGCATCCAGATCCCGCGAGAGGAAACCGATCCCATCATGTCTCGGATCATCCGGGCCGCCCTGGCCGTAGGCGCCACCTTCGCCGTGCTGGCCGGCACCGCGACCGCCGTGCAGGCCGACGGGGACACCGATGCCCGTTCCGCGGCCGAATCCGCTCGCCTCGCGGCCGAAGCGGCGCAGAAGGCCGCCAATGGCGATCCCGCCGCAGCGGCTCGCGAGGCCGCGCTCGCGGCGCAGGCCGCAGCGCAGGAGGCCAGGTCCCGCGCCACGATGGCGCAGACGGCCATCACCCTCACGGCCGCCCACAGCGGCAAGTGCCTGGACGTCGAAGGCGGCAAGTCCACGGACGGCATCAACGTCCAGCAATACACCTGCAACGACAGCGACGCCCAGAAGTGGAGTGCCGTCGCCGCGGTGGGCGGCAGCTTCGAGCTGCGCTCCGTCCTCAGCGGCAAGTGCCTCGAGGTGCAGCAGCAGGGGACCCAGAAGGGCGCGGCCGTCCAGCAGTTCAAGTGCGGGCAGGGTGCGCACCAGCGCTGGCAGCTGGTGCTGGTCGACCCCGTCCGCAAGCTGTACGAGGTGACGCCGATGCACGCCGCCGCCATGTGCCTGGACGTCCCCGGCGCCAAGAAGGACAACGGCATCGACGCGCAGCTCTACACCTGCAACCGGTCCGACGCCCAGCTGTGGCAGGTCCAGCAGGCCAAGTAGGCCTGCCGAACGGGGGCGCGCGAGCGCGCCCGTAGAAGTCGCGGAGGGGCGGGGCCGGGCGTACGGCCCTGCCCCTCTTCGGCTGTGAACACGTTCTTTCTTTTCTCAAGGGGGTCTTCAGGTGAGTCGTCAGTGGTGGGGTGGGCGGACGGCGGCGGCCGGCGTGCTGGCCGGCGGGATCGCGATCACGGGCGTGGCCCCGGCGTGGGCGGACGCCGAAATGGCGGCCACCGCGCCGTCCTCCGTGTCCATCGCCCCGTCCGCGTCATCGGCCGTTCCGGGCGTGCAGGCGGAGCAGACGCCCTCGCCCGAGCTGGCCGCGGCCATAGAGGAGGCGCGCCGACGGGTGACGTCGATGGCGAAGACGCACCCGGCCGCCGAGGTGCGGACGTCGGCGTGGAACGCGCTGCGCAGCTCCCGCGGCGACGAGGCGCTCCTCGAGTGGCTCGCGCCCGGCGGCGGTTTCGATTACGCCAAACAGCGGGCGCGGGACACGCGCGCCCGGAACAAGGCGTTCTGCGAGCGCGTCGTGGCCACGCACACGGTGGGGTTCTCCCCCGAGGTGAGGGCGGCGGCCGCAAGGGCGCTGAAGGGGAGCGTCGCCGAGCAGGCGGCGTTCGTGAGGACGGGATACGCCGACGCGCAGCAGCGTAACCGCGCCGCGCGCGAGGCCACCGAACAGCAGCGGCTGGAAGTCGCCGCCAGGGACCGGGACTTCGTACGCACCCTCGGTGAGCGCGATCCGGGCGAACAGGTACGGGTCGCGGCGCAGTGGGCGCTGCGACCGGGTGCCACCACGGACACGGACGTGGCGGAGTTCTTCGGCTACGGGTGGGCCACCGGCGCGGCGTTGGACCTGGAGGCGTACCGGACGCGCGTGGCCGACGGGGAAACGGTGCGGCACCACACGCTGACGCTCCTGATCCGGGAGGCCGCGGCGGCCGAGGCGGCCGTCAAGGACGCGGCGGACGCGGCCCAGGCCCGCGCCGCGGCGGAGCGGGCCTGGAAGGCGGTGTCCGAACACGCCGACGCGGCGCAGCGCGCGTGGCTGGCCGAGCAGGCCGCCGCCGCTGCCCAGGCGGAGAACTGGCGGGCCGTTGCCCTGCTGTCCCAGCAGTCGGCCGAAGAGCTCTGGAAGGCGATCTCGGGCACTGCCGAGACCAGCCGGGGCGCCTGGGCCGGAGAGCAGGCCGGGGCCGTCGACGCGGCGGCGTTCTGGAAGGCCATGTTCGAGCGGGCCCAGGACGGCGAGAGCCGCGTCCGGGGCTGATCCCGAGGTCCGGCCGGTCCTTGACGGGACCGGCCGGACGGCATTCGACCACCCCGTCCGCTGACCTGGGCGGGGATTTCTTGATCCATTCGTCTAGGGGGTTTCCCGTGTGGGAAAGGTTCCGGCCCAGGGCCGGAAGGCTACGCGTGGGCGTGGCCGCGAACGTCCGGAAGGCCGTGTCCGCAGCGGTCGTCGTGGCGGTGCTGGGCACCGCCACCGGCGAGGCCGCTGCCGCGACCGCCGCCGTACGCAACGAGAAGGCGTCGCTGACGCAGACGCTGGCGTCGCTGGACCGGCTGGCGGGGGCGCTCAAGCCGAAGACGGCCGGCGCGGCGCCCGCCGCGAAGTCCGAGCTCCAGCAGATCAGCGACGAGCGGGACCGGCAGCTGGTCGAGGACTTCGCCGAGTTCGACGAGGAAGAAGAGGTCCGCGAGGCCGCCAGGAAGGCGCTGGAGAGCTCCGACCCGAACGCCATCCGGCAGTTCCTGGAGCACGGCGAGGCCGAGGCCCGCCAGCGCGCCAAGGACAAGCGCGCCGGTGCCGATACCGCGAACCGCCAGCAGATCGAGAAACTGCGCGGCACCGGCGGCCCGTTCTTCAATGCCGAGGTCGAGCGGGTCCTCAAGGGCACGGCACAGGACCGCGCCGACTTCCTGGCCTTCGGCGCGGACATCGCCAAGCAGCGTGACGAGGCGGACAAGCAGAACGCCGCCAAGCGCGCCGAGGAGAACCGCAAGCGCGTCGAGATGCTGGCGTCGGTGGGCGGACCCGCGGTGAAGCAGGCCGCGCAGGCCGCGCTGGACTCCAAGAGCGACGCGGTGATCGCGGAGTTCCTGGAGAAGGGCTACCAGGTCGCGGCGCAGCAGGACGCGGATGACCGGGCCGCCCACGAGAAGGCGCAGAAAGAGGCCCAGGAGGCCGCGGAGAAGCTGCGCGAGCTGGCCCGCAAGGCGGCCGTCGCCGCCGAGGCCCGCACCAAGCTGATCGCCGCGCACGGCGACGCCGTCAAGGCGCTCAAGACCGCCTCGAACGCCATGTCGGCGGCGGCGTCGGCGGCGCGCGAGGCGGACCGGATGCTGGCGGCCGACCGGGCCGGCAAGCGCCTGTCCAACTACGACCAGGTCAAGGCCGAGGTCGCGCGTCAGGTCGGATACGGACAGGACGCCGCCAAGGCCGCTCAGGTCGCGGCCGCGCAGGCCAAGGTCCAGGCCGATGTGCTGGTGCAGACCGGCTTGGAGCACGGCACCCAGTGGTCCGAGGTCGCCGCGGGCATCGCCGCCGCCGCGGAAGCCGCGGTGAAGGCCAGTCAGACGGCCCAGCACGCGGTGGACGCCACCGCTGCCGACGCCGCCGGTCTGAACGCCCAGAACCAGGCCGAGCTGCACGAGCAGCAGGCCAAGAAGTGGCGGGCGAACGCCGAGGAGCACGCCCGGGCCGCGGCCCGGCTGGCCGAGGCCGCCGAGAAGCAGGCGAAGATCGCCGCGACCGCCGCGGCACGGGCCAAGGACGCGCGCGTGGCGGCGGAGCAGGCGGAGCGCGAGGCGTGGGAGCACGCCCGCAAGACCCGCGATGCCCGTATCGAGGCGCAGCGCCAGGCCGCGATCGCGGCCGAGCAGCGCAAGATCGCCGAGCGTGAGCGCGACCTCGCCGCGGCAGCCCGGGTGCGGGCCGAGCGCGAGCGCGACATCGCCGCGGCGGCGCGTGCGCGCGCCGAGGCCGAGGCCCGTACGGCTTCCGCCGCCCGCGCGCAGGCGCAGGCGGCCGCCGCGACGGCGGCGTCCGCGCGCGCGTCCGCCGCCCACCAGGACGGCATCGCAGCCGAGGCGGACCGCAAGGCGCGGGACGAGGAGACCAACGCCCGCAACGCCCGCAACTCCGCGTTCGCGGCCGAGCAGCGGCACGACGCGGCGGAGGCCCGGGCCAAGGCGACCGAGGCGATCGCCGCCTCCGCCCGCGGCACGATCGACGCGGGTGTGGCCCGGGCCGCCGCCGACCAGGCGCGGGCCGACGCCAACACGGCGGGCCAGGCGGCCGGACAGGCCCGCAGCGCCGCCGGCACGGCCGGCGGGGCGGCCGTGCGGGCGCGTTCCGCCGCGACGGAGGCCGCGGGTGCGGCCGCCCGGGCGCGGGCCGCGGCGGCCGAGGCCACCGCGCACGCCGCGCGGGCGGGTGCGGCCGCGAACAAGGCCGAGGCGGCCGCAGCGGCCGCCAACGCCGCCGCGAACAAGGCGGAGGCCGAGGCCGCCCTCACGCGCGCCGCCGCCCAGCGCGCCAACCAGAAGGCCGCGGAGGCCACGGCCCAGGAGGCCCGGGCCGGCATCGCCGCGCACGAGGCCGCCCGGCTGGCCGGTCTCGCCGCCATGCGGGCGAACAACGCCCTCCAGGCCGCGAACCGCACCAAGGAGGAGGCCCAGGGTGCCGTCCGCGAGGCGGCGATGGCGCGGGTCCAGTCCACCATCGCCGTCAAGGCGGCGGCGGCGGCGCGCAGCACGGCCGCCGGCATCGCCGAGCCGGCCAACATGGCCATCGAGCTGACCGCGCCGTTCGCCGGCAAGGACGTCGACGCCGACTTCGCCGCCGAGGTCGCCGCCGCGGCGGAGGGGATGGGCGCGGAGCAGGTCGCCTCGGCCGAGGCGAAGGCCGCGGAGGCGGTCAAGGCCGCCGAGGCCGCCGAGGCCGCGGCCCAGCGGGCCAACGCCCAGGTCGCTCCGGCCTTCAAGGCCGCCGCGGCGGCGGCGCGTTCGTCCGCGAGCGCCGCGCGTTCCGCCGCGGCTGCCATGAAGTCGGCGGCGCAGGCCGCCGAGGATGGTGCCAAGGCCCGCGCGGCCGCGGCCCGCGCCAACCAGGCCGACGCGCAGGCCCAGGCCGACGCCACGCTCGCCCGCGATGCCGCCAAACAGGCTTACGCGGACGCGACCGCGGCCCGTAACGCCGCCAATCAGGCGGAGGCGGAGGCGGCCCGTGCCCGGGGCGCCGCGGCCGAGGCCGACAGCCACGCGGTGGCCGCGAACAGCGCCGCCAAGCTGGCGGAGCACGAGGCGACCGTTGCTCAGGGCGCTGCCGCGCAGGCGGAGAAGGACGCCGCGGACGCGAACAAGTTCGCGGAGTCGGCGGAGGGCCACGCCAAGTCGGCGGAGGCCGCGGCCAAGAACGCCAACACGTACGCCCGCGAGGCGGACGAGGCGGCGACGAAGGCCGAGGAGTACCAGCGCGAGCAGGAGCGCAAGGCCCGGGAGGCGGCGGCGAAGGAAGCCGGGACCAAGACCGGCGCCTCGAAGCTGTCCAAGCTGGACGAGTGGGCACTGAAGAAGGCGGGTCTGTCGCCGGAGGAGTACGAGAAGTGGCGCGCCTTCGCTGACAAGGACCTGAAGGACTTCCTCCTTGAGGAGGGCGGGGAGATCCTCGTCGATCTCCTCTTCGGCGACATCAAGGACTGCTTCACCGAGCCGAACATCGAAAGCTGCTTCTGGGCGGTGATCGGCGCCCTCCCGTGGGGCAAGGCGCTCAAGCTCATCAAGGAGATGCCGGCGATCACCAAGGCCATCTCGCGCGTCGTGGGTGGCCTCGACGACTTCCTGAAGAACTCCGCCAAGGCCAAGGAGTACATCAGCAAGGGCGAAGAGGCCCTGAAGAAGTTCCGGAAGGCGCCCGAATGCCCTGTCGTCGTCGAGGACGGGCCCAACAGCTTCACTCCGGACACCCGTGTGGTGACCGCTGACGGTTCGACCGTACCGATCGCGCGCCTTCAGGTCGGGCAGCGGGTTCTGGCGACCGACCCCCGGTCCGGAAGGACCGAGGCCCGTGCGATCACCAGGGTGATCGTGGGCGAAGGCCTCAAGGCGATGCTGCAGGTCACCGTCGACACCGACGGCGCGGCCGGGGACGCGACCGACACGGTTACGGCCACGGAGGGGCACCCGTTCTGGGTCGACAACCGGGGCCGGTGGCTCAGGGCCGGTGACCTCACGGCCGGGGACTTGCTCCGCACCCCCGAGGGCCAGTTGCGCGAGGTGGTGAACACCCGTGCGTGGAGTGAGGTCCGCAAGGTCTACAACCTCAGCGTCGAAGGTATTCACACCTACTATGTCCTGGTGGGCGGGGCCGCGGTCCTGGTCCATAACACAGGCGGTATGGAGGGTTGCGGCGACGCCGCCTACCAGGGCGTCCTGCACATCCGCGAGGAAGCCGAGAAGGAGCGGAAGGCGGGCAAGCCCAACAACCACGAAATGGGTATGACGGACGACGAGCTGGCCGATTACCTCGATGGCTACGCAGGTCGCGGCGACGGCAAGGCACTGAAGAACGGCGGTGTCGGCTGGTACGACAGCGCGCGCAACGTCACCGTGATCCAGCGCAGTGCATACTCGATGACCGCGTTCAAGGAGTCTGCCGAGGACTTCGCGAAGCGTCAGGCCAAGGATTAGGTGGTGGTTCAAGATGCGTGCGGCAGAACGTGACGGCCAGATCGTGATCTCCGTCTCTCCCGCTGAACTCCGGCGGATCTCAGGAGTCCTGGCCGAGTCGCTGTCCTCGATGTCACGACCGGAGTTCTTCATCCGGACCGGCTGCTCCAAGCCGAACGTGGAGGCACTCGTCCGACTGCTCGAGGACCTCGCCGAGGGTGAGGTCCAAGAGTCCGAACTCGATGTGACCGCCGGTGTGGAAGCGGACGAGAATCCGCGCCGGCCGAGGCGGTGAGTTCCGAGCCGTACCTCCTCCGGTGACGGCATCACGATGAACTGCGGCGGGCACTCGTGGGAGTGCCCGCCGCAGCTGTTGCATCCGGTCGGCGAGGCGGGCCGTCCGCCCCGTACCGCCCAGGCGTCGCGCCCGGCCCAGGCAGGAGAATCCTCCCCAACCGGTGTCGGCGGTGAACTCGTCGGCGGTGACCTCGGTGAACCGTCCCGCCTCGGGCTCTAGGCCACGTGCGCGCGGAACCCTTCCTGGCGGCGGGTCCTGGGGGCGGGTCCGGTACTTGTGAATGTGACGGCCTTCGGGGCTGGGGGGGGACACCGTGCTGTCGTGGACGGTCCTTCCACCGCAGGACACAGGGCAGTTCTGGACCGTCTCGAAGTCGGAGAGCCGGTGCAGGCTTTGCAGCACCACCGTCGCGGCCAGGACCTGCGGCGGCATCGACGGGCCCCCATGCGTCCAGGGGTACATGTCCGCGAACACCGACCCGGGGAACAGCACCTCGCGATGCCCGGCCAGGAGCGCGAACGCACTTCCTGCCGGGATCAACTCCCGGCAGGTCCCCCACGCGTCCTCGCCGACGCTCTCACCATCCCATTCCCCCTGCATACACAGACGTCTGGCCCCGCGTCAGCACCCGCGAGGCCTGACCCCCAAATCATTACTGATCTTCTAGACGGCCGCCGGGCCGCTGTTCTCCACCACCGCGACCAGCGGGGCCAGTTGGGGATTGCGGGCGGCTTCGTCCAGGGCCTCGCGCAGGGCGGTGTCGTTCGTCGGCCGGGCGGCCGCCAGGAGGGCCAGGCCCGCCTCGCTCACATCGGTGTAGATGCCCCGCCGGTCGGTGTCGCAGAGGTAGCGGCTCAGCAGACCCCGGTCCTCCAGCCGGCTGACCAGCCGGGTCGTCGCGCTCTGGCTGAGCAGGACCGAGTCGGCGACCTGGTGCATGCGCAGGTGCCCGCCCGGCCCGTTGTGCTGCCGGCTCAGGACGTCGAGCAGCGAGAACTCGCGGACGCTGAGGCCGTGCCCCGCCTGCAGCGCGCGTTCGATGTGCGACTCGATCCGCCCGTGCAGGAGGGAAAGGGCGCACCAGCCCTGGGAGAGGGCGGTGAGCGCGCTGTCCGTGGCCGTCATGGGCGCCTCCTTCGGAGCGGGTGGTACCGCGTATGAGCACCAGGATAGGCCACGTACGCAATAGCCCGCGCTTGCAAATATCCCGCGTCTGCAATTAATGTGGACGCAGGTAAGCGGCGGTAGCAAGATGCCGTCCCCGGTGGCCGCGCGCCACCCCGCACCACACCCCCACCGCTGAAGGACACCTCCCCTCATGCCTCTCGCCCTCCTCGCCCTCGCCATCGGGGCCTTCGGGATCGGCACCACCGAGTTCGTGATCATGGGTCTGTTGCCCGAGGTCGCCGGCGACTACGGCGTCTCGATCCCCACCGCGGGCTTCCTGGTCACCGGCTACGCCCTCGGCGTGGTCTTCGGCGCCCCGCTGATGACCGTGCTCGGCACCCGTATCCCCCGCAAGCGGATGCTGATGCTGCTGATGGGCCTGTTCATCGCGGGCAACGTGCTCTCCGCGCTCGCCCCCGCCTTCGGGATCATGCTCACCGGCCGCGTCGTCGCCTCGCTCGCCCACGGCGCCTTCTTCGGCATCGGCGCGGTCGTCGCCGCCGAACTCGTCGCCCCCGAGAAGAAGGCCGGAGCCATCGCCATGATGTTCACCGGCCTGACGGTGGCCAACGTGGTGGGCGTCCCGCTCGGCACCCTCGTAGGCCAGAGCCTCGGCTGGCGGGTCACCTTCCTGATCGTCGCGGCCCTCGGCGTCCTCGGCCTGCTCGGCATCGCCCGCCTGGTACCCGACCTGCCGCGGCCCGAAGGCGGCGTACGGATCCGCGGCGAGCTGGCCGCCTTCCGCAACGTGCAGGTGCTGCTGGCGATGGCGATGACCGTGCTCGGCTTCGGCGGCGTGTTCGCGGCGATCACCTACATCACCCCGATGATGACCGACGTGGCGGGCTTCGCCGACTCCTCCGTGACCTGGCTCCTCGTCCTCTTCGGCCTCGGCATGGTCGCGGGCAACCTCATCGGCGGCCGGTACGCGGACCGCGCGCTGATGCCGATGCTGTACGTCTCCCTGGGCGCGCTCGCCGTCACCCTGGCCGTCTTCACGCTCACCGCCCACAGCAAGGCGGGCGCCGCCGTCACCGTCGTGCTGATCGGCGCCCTGGGCTTCGCGACCGTGCCCCCGCTCCAGAAGCGGGTCCTCGACCAGGCCGCGGGCGCGCCGACCCTGGCCTCCGCCGTCAACATCGGCGCCTTCAACCTGGGCAACGCGCTGGCCGCCTGGCTCGGCGGCCTGGTGATCGCCGCCGGGCTCGGCTGGACCGCGCCGAACTGGGTCGGCGCGGCGCTGGCCGGCTCCGCCCTCGTGCTCGCGCTGGTCTCCGGCGCCCTGGAGCGCCGTACGGCGGGCGGCGCGGCCCGCGGCGGCCGCGTGGTGGCCGGGGCCCCCGAGGCGGCCACCGCCGCACCCGGCCCCGAGGCGGCCACCGCCGCACCCGACCACCAGGCGGCCACCGCCGCACCCGCCCGCCACTGATCCGCCCCCGCCCCCCGTACACCCCCCCCACCAGGAGAAAGCCGCATGTCCAGCGCCACCGGCACCACCCGTACCGCCGTCGCCCCACTGACCACCGAGGACGCCGAGCTGCTCGTCGCCGCCGCCACGGCCGCCGCCGAAGCGGCCGGGGCCACGGTCAGCGTCACCGTCCTCGACGCCGGCGGCCATCTGCTCGCCTTCCGCCGCGACGACCGCGCCGTGCTGATCTCCGGCGAGACCAGCACCCGCAAGGCCTTCACCGCGCTCCAGCTGAACGCGCCCACCGCCGACCTCGTCGCCGCCGTCCAGCCCGGCGCCCCCTTCCACACCCTGCCCACCGCCCTCGACCGTCCGCTGCTGTTCATCGCGGGCGGGCTGCCCGTCCACCGCGACGGCCGCCTCATCGGCGCCATCGGCGTCGGCGGCGGCGCGCCCGAGCAGGACCACGGCTTCGCCGCCACCGCGCTCGAGGCCCTGGTCTGAGCCCGCCGGGTCGCGCGCCCGTGTCCCCCGTGCCAGGTTGGGTACGGGGGACACGGACGCAGGGGGACGCGGGCACACGATCCGGAATCCGAGGTTTCACGTGAGAGGTCACGGCATAGCGGCGGCCACGGTCGCCGCACTGGTCACCCTGGCCACACCGGGCTGTACGGCCGCCTCCGACCAGGCCCGCGCCCCGGCGGCCCCCCCCCCCGGCGCGAGCACACCGGCCCGAACCGCCGCCCCCGCCCCGGAGCCCACCGCGGACGCCCCGTCCCCGACGCCCTCCTACGCCCTGTCCACCGCCCCGCGCACCATCCCCGCCGTACGCGAGCACGTGCCGGCCCGGGGCCCGGGCTGGAAGCCCGCCGCCGAGGCCCGCGTGGTCGTCGCCCCGGGCGACAAGGCGGCCCTGGCCGACGAGGGCAGGCTGCTCGCCGGTGAACTGCGCATGGGGTACGCCGAATCCGCGGAGCCCGGCCCCGGCGACGTGCACTTGTCCCTCGGCGCCAAGGGTTCCACCCCGGCCGAGTCGTACACCCTCGACGTCAAGGACGGCCGGGTCCGCATCACCGGCCCCGACGAGGCCGGCGTCTTCTATGGCACCCGCACCCTCAAACAGGCCGTGGGCAGCGCCGGTTCGGCTCCCGAAGGCACCGTGCGCGACGGGCCGGCCGAGCCGCAGCGCGGGCTCAACCTCGACATCGCGCGCAAGCACTTCACGCCCGACTGGATAAAGGACCGGCTGCGCGAGATGGCCGACCTGAAACTCAACCAGCTCGGCCTGCACTTCTCCGACGACCAGGCCTTCCGCATCGAGTCCGAAAGCCACCCCGAGGTCGTCTCCACCCCGCACCTCACCAAGGCCCAGGTGCGCGACATCACCGCACTCGCCGCCCGCCTGCACATCACCGTCGTCCCGGAGATCGACTCGCCCGGACACCTCGGCGCGGTGCTGCGCGCGCACCCCGACCTCCAGCTGCGCAACGCACAGGGCAGGGCGGTCAAGGGAGCGGTGGACATAGCGAACCCCGCGTCCGCGAAGCTCATCGACGAACTGCTGCGTGAATACCAGCCGCTGTTCCCCGGCGGGGCCTGGCACCTGGGCGCCGACGAGTACCAGGCGCTGGTGGTCCGCGACCCGGAGGCATCCTTCCCGCAGCTCGCCACCGCGGCCCGGCAGCGGTACGGGGCGAACGCCCGGGTGCAGGACCTGGCCACGGGCTGGCTCAACGACCGGGCGGACACCGTGCGCCCGTCGGGCAAGGCGCTGAAGGCGTGGAACGACGGGTTCTTCGCCGGAGGCGTGGCGAAGGCGGCCGACGACATCCAGGTCGAGTACTGGACCGGCAAGGAGATAGGGGCCCGTCCGCCGCTCGAGTACCTGCGCGAGGGACGCAAGCTCGTGAACCTCAACGACGAGTACCTGTACTACGTGCTCGGCGAGCCGAACCAGTTCACCTACCCCACCGGGCAGCGCATCTACGAGCAGTGGACCCCGCTGGTGCTGCGCGGCAGCACTCCCGTCCCGGCGCGGTACGCGGACCAGATCCTGGGCGGGCGCCTCGCCGTCTGGGCCGACCTGTCCGGCGCCCAGACCCAGGACCAGGTGGCGGCCGGTATCCGGCTGCCGCTGGCCGCGCTGTCCCAGAAGGTCTGGGACGCCCGCACCCCCACCCTGCCGTGGACCGGGTTCCGGAGCCTGGCCGACCGCCTGGACCCCCCGTAGGCCTCGGCGGGCCGCCGTAGACCTCCCGGGTCCGGGATCCGCTCAGTAGCCGGAGCCGGAGCCGGAGCCGGAGCCGGAGCCGGAGCCGGAGCCGCAGTCCCCGTCGCCGCCGCGGGCGAGCTCGGTGCACAGCGTGGTCTCCACCTTGCCCAGGAGGCGGGTCAGTTCCGCGCCCTCGGCCGCGTCGAGGCCGGCCAGCGTCTGGCGCTCCAGCTCGCGCCAGGCCCGGCGCACCTCGACGAGCAGCCCGCAGCTGGTCTCCGTGGCCTCCACCAGCGAGGCGCGGCGGTCGGCCGGGTCGGGGCGGCGCCGGACGTGTCCCGCCTGCTCCAGGCGCTGGAGCATCTTCGTCACGGTCGACGGGTCGAGGCCCACCGCTTTGATCAGCTCGGACTGGCGCACCGCCCCGCTGTCCCACAGGTGCATCATCAGGAACTCCTGCCCCGGGTGCAGTCCCAGATCCCGCAGGGCGCGGCCCGCGGCGATCCGGTGGAGCCGGGCCACGCGGCTGATGGCGTGACTGACCGGCCCGTCCAGCAGGGCCCCGGGCGCCGGGCAGGCGGGTTCGGTGCGCGGTTCCCCGGCTGCTTGCGCGGTCATGGCGGCGGTCCTCTTCTCGTCTCGGATGGGAAATCCTACCCGCCCCGCAGATTTTACCTTGGTCGACCAAGTAATGCGGTACGCTGCCTCCGAAGGCTATTCATTGGCCGACCAACTAATACTGTGAGGCAGATATGACCAGCGCATTCGAGCCCGTCCGCATCGCCGACGGCCTGCTCCCCAACCGCATCGCCCTGGCCCCCATGACCCGGAGCCGGGCGGCGGAGGGCGGGCTCGCCACCGGCCTCGTCGCCGAGTACTACACCCAGCGCGCATCGGCCGGCCTGATCATCAGCGAGGGGATCCAGCCCTCGGCCGTCGGGCAGGGCTACCCCTTCACCCCCGGCCTGCACACCGCCGAGCAGGTCGCTGCCTGGCGCGAGGTCACCGACTCGGTGCACGCGGCGGGCGGCCGGATCTTCGCGCAGCTCATGCACTCCGGCCGGATCGGCCACCCGTCGCTGCTGCCCGACGGCCTGGTCCCCGTGGCCCCCTCCGCCGTCGCCGCCGAGGGCCAGGTCTTCACCGCGGACGGCCTCAAGGACTTCGTCACCCCGCACGAGCTCACCGGCGCCGAGGTGCGGGCGACCATCGCCGACTACGCCGAGGCCGCGCGCAACGCCGTGGAAGCCGGCTTCGACGGCGTCGAGCTGCACGGGGCCAACGGCTACCTGATCCACCAGTTCCTGGCCCCGGGCTCGAACCTGCGCACCGACGAGTGGGGCGGCACCGCCGAGAACCGCGTCCGCTTCGCCGTCGAGGTGGTCAAGGCGGTCGCCGCCGCGATCGGCGCCGAGCGCACCGGGCTGCGCGTCTCGCCCGGGAACCCGTACAACGGCATCTCCGAGCCCGACCCGCGGCCCGTCTACGAGGCCCTGGTCAAGGAGATCGACGGGCTCGGCCTGGCCTACCTGCACGTCCTGGAGCACGGCCCCGAGGCCCGGGAGACCACGCTGGCGCTGCGCAAGCAGTTCTCCGGCCCGTTCGTGCTGAACCCGGCGACCGAGGGCCCCACCGACCACCGGGCGCTGACGCTGATCGAGGACGGCACCGCCGACCTGCTCGCCTTCGGGGCCCTCTTCCTGGCCAATCCCGACCTCCCGGAGCGGCTGCGTGCGCAGGGCCCGTACAACACCCCGGACCCCGCCACCTTCTTCGGCGGAGACGCCCGCGGGTACACGGACTACCCGGCCCTGTGAGGGCCCGCCCCGGGGGCCCGGGCGCTGCGGTCACCAGATGGAGGCGACCCACTCCGGGTGGTCGATGAACGGGTTCCGGTTGTGCTGGTAGACATCGAATATGACCTGGTTGCGGCGCCGCTCGAAGGCGTCCGGCGGGTCCGCCTGGTGCCACTGCTTCAGCACGCTGATCCGGCCGTGCGCGGGGGCGGAGCCGTTGCCGACCCGGTCGTTCAGCTCCAGGTCCGCGAAGCCGTCGCCGCCCTCGTAGCGGACGGCCATGTAGAGGAGCATCCGCGCCACGTCGCCCTTGACCGCGTCGCGCGGCTCGAAGGAGTCGGCGTCGGTGAGGCTGCCGGGGGCCTCGCCGACGGGGCTGCCGCCCCGGTCGAAGTCCTTGTTGCCCCGGGTGCTGTTGACGGTGACGTCCTCGGGGCGCAGGTGGTGCAGATCGGTGCCCGGGCCGGTCGCGGTCCCGAAGTCGCCGTGGCTCTTGGCCCAGACGTGCTCGCGGTTCCAGTCGTTGGCTCCGCCGCCGTTGGTGGACTTCGACTGCGAGCGGCCGGAGTAGACGAGGATGACGTTGTTCGGGTTCGCCGGGTCCTGGTCGGTGGCCTTCAGGGCGTTCCACACGCCGTCGTAGGTCACCTTGGACTGGTTCTTGATGATGCCGTGCAGGGCGGCCTTCAGGGCCGCGCCGGTCTTGCCCTGGGCGGCGGCGTAGTAGTCGTCGGCCGCGGTCGCGGCCGCGGCCGACCGGGGCTCCGCCGTCCGCTGCTGGCCGGCCGAGGCGGCGGCCGGTACGGCGAACAGGGCGGCCGCCGCGAGGCCGGCGGCCCAGGGAGTCAGGCGCGAGATTCTCATCACGTGGGGGATACCTCTCCACAAACACCGCCCCCGCCCGGGGAATTGGCGGGGTGTCAGGTGGCAGAGCGAGGCTCACATTGTCATGTGCCGTACAGGTGAAAACCATGTGTCGGGAGCGAGGACCTTGGCGGGTGTGCCGTCCGTGCGCCGCGGGCAGGGTAGCGGTGGCCCCACGGGGCCCGTCCGTCCGCGAACAGCCCCTCCTGGAGCAGCCCATGGCAGTGAAGATCCTCATCGTGACCGGTGACGCGGCGGAGTCGCTGGAGGTCCTGTATCCCTACCAGCGCCTGCGCGAGGAGGGGTACGAGGTCCACATCGCGGCGCCCTCGGTGAAGAAGCTGCGCTTCGTGGTGCATGACTTCGAGGACGGTTTCGACACCTACACCGAGAAGCCCGGCTACACCTGGCCGGCCGATCTGGCCTTCGCGGACGTGGTCACCGAGGACTACGAGGCCCTGGTCGTCCCGGGCGGCCGCGCGCCGGAATACCTGCGCAACGACCCCGAGGTGCGGCGGATCCTGGCCGCCTTCACGGAGGCGGACAAGCCGATCGCCCAGATCTGCCACGGCCCGCTGATCACGGCCGCGGCCGGGGGGCTGGCGGGCCGCCGGGTGACCGCGTACCCGGCGCTGGAACCGGACATGAAGGCGGCCGGGGCCGATTTCGAGGACTCCGAGACCGTCGTGGACGGCACCCTGGTCTCGGCACGCGCCTGGCCCGACCACTCGCGCTGGATGCGGGAGTTCCTGACGGTCCTGCGCGGCAAGGCCCCGGTGGTCTGACCGGCCGCGGCGACCGGGGCCCATCCGGCGGATCGTGCCGGGCAGGCCCCGGTTCCGGGAGCTCAGCGCTTGAGGACGAAGGTGAAGTCGCCGCCCCGCGCGAACCCGAAGCCCTCGGCGATCAGTCGCCCCGGCCGGGCCCGGGACCTCTCGGCCCCGTCCGGCTTCCGGCCCGAGGGCATTGCCTCCTCCGCCCGGGGCGCGGCCCGCACGGGCTCGCCGATCGACGGTCCGCTCCACCGGGCCGCCCCGGCCACCGCCTCGGTGATCGTCAGCTGCCCGTGGTGATCGGCGGGGCCGGCTCGTACTTGTAGTCGGGGCCGAAGTTCTTCTTCACGGCCGCCTCCCAGGAGCCGTCCTCGACCATCTTCTTCAGCGCGGCGTTGATCTTGCCCTGGAGCTCCTTGTCGCCCTTCTTGACGCCGATGCCGTAGTTCTCGACGCTCAGGTTCTGGCCCGTCAGCCTGAACTTGCCCTCGTTGCCCTTCCTGGCCGCGTACCCGGCCAGGATGGAGTTGTCCGTGGTCATGGCGTCGACGATGCTGTCCTGGAGGGCGACGAGGCACTCGGAGTACCCGGGGAGCTCCAGCACGCTCGCCTTGGGGGCGAGCCCCTTCCTGATGTTCTCGGCCGAGGTGGAGCCGGTCACGGAGCAGAGCCGCTTGTTGTTGAGGTCCTCCGCCTTGGTGATCGAGGTGTCGGCGGCGCGGACCAGCAGGTCCTGGTGAGCCACGAAGTACGGGCCGGCGAAGTCGACCTTCTCCTTGCGCTTGTCGTTGATCGAGTAGCTCGCGGCGACGAAGTCCACCTCGTTGTACTGGAGCAGCAGTTCGCGGTCGTTGCTGTAGACCTGCTTGAACTCGATCCGGTCCGGCGTGTAGCCCAGCTGCTTGGCCACGTAAGTGGCCACGTCCACGTCGAAACCGGAAAAGCCCCCGTCGGGCTCGCGCATGCCGATGCCCGGCTGGTCGAACTTGATGCCGATGGAGAGGGTCCCCGCGGCCTTGTCGTCACCGCCGCAGCCGGAGGTGGTCAGGGCGAGGGCGATCACCGCGGCGACCGCGCCGGCCTGGGGAACCTTCATTGCTGCACTCTTTCCTCGAAAAACGCGGGACGGCCGCCAGGGTCGCTGGGGCGCGTGGAACCGCGGGAACGTGGGGGGACGTCAAGACATGTGTACGAGGAAGCTAGGAAGGCGACGGGCACAGCGTCACTAGATCTGAGCAAAACTTGAGCATAACGATCCGGTTCGGCCGCAGAACCTGTGGCGGGTCCGCACCGGGGCGGGAGAAAGGGCGGGCATGGGGACAGGTTCGGTACGGGTCGACGGCAATGCGCTGCATCTGGGCGAAGGGGTGCAGATCCGCTTCATACGGACGCTGCGGCTGCCCGAAGCGGGCACGCACGCACTGCCGCCGGGGCTGGGGGAGTTCCCGCTGCGGCGGGTCGAGGACTACCCGGACACGGCGCCGCCGGAGTGGCTGGCGAAGGGCGGCGTGATGCTGCCGGTGTACCTGCGCGAGGCGATGTGGCTGAGCTTCGGCCGGAGCGCCGAACCCGCCGCGCTCCAGGTCGGCGTCGGCAAGGTGTGCGCGGTGTCGGGAGAGCGCTGGACGGGCCGGCTGGGCCGCGACCCGCAGAACTACGTGGTGCTGCCCCGCCAGCCGTGGCTGGACGGGATCAACTCGGGCGACGGGACGGTGCGCCAGTTCGTCGCCGTACCGCTCGGGCTCGGCGCCACCGTCGAGGGCCAGGTCACCGGCGAGGAGACCACCGGCGGGGTGCAGCTCCAGGCGTTCCCGCTCGGGGAGCAGGCGCTGGCCGAGTGGCGGCGCGCACAGCGGGAGGCCCGCAGGCCGGCGCCCCGGCCCGGAGGGGGCCCGGCGGCCCCCGGAGGCTTCGCCGGCTACGGCGGGCCCCCGCCCCCGCCCATGCCGATGGCGGCGGCGGCCGCGATGCCGGCGCCGGGTTCGGCCCCCGACCGGGGTGCGGCGCGCGCGGCTCCGGCGATGGGGCTCGGCGTCGGCGGCTCCATGCGCCAGGAGGTCTACCGCGACGACCGGCCGCTCTCCGCCTGGGCGCCGGAGCCGGCGGCGCGGGTCTTCGTCCACCTGGTGACCCCGCCCGCGTGGCGCCGCATCACCGGCGAGGACGCGCCGCCCTCGCCGGTGGACCGGGCCGCCTACACCCGGGCGGGGCTGCCCTGGTTCGACTACTACGACGAGACCGGCGCCGACCTCGCGCCCCCGGAACCCCTGACCGGGGTCAAGCCGGTGGGGGAGTGGCTCGGGGACGACCACGCCCCGTGGGCGGAGCCGGATCCCGCACAGGTCAAGCCGCTCGGAAACGCCCCGAGGCCGGGCAAACCCGTACAGGACGGTAACTGGTAGGCGCATTACGGCAGTCGGGAATCGGTCGCCCAAACTGGTGATCGATTTCCGGCCGTCGGCTCGGTAGGATCGCCCGCAGCAAGGCCGTAGCGCAGAGGTCGTCGCGCCCACGCATCGAGCTGGAGGACGTCGGTTCGAATCCGACCGGTCTTGCGTCCACGTGACGGATACGCGCTGGATACGTGATCGACGCCGGACACCGGCGATGGAACCGGTGGAGTGGTGATGACACAACCGACACCCGTACGGTGCCCCGCGATCGAGCACCCCGACCTGCCGCCGGCCGACCCGGCCGCACTCGGCCCGCTGCTCGCCCGGCTCGCCGCCGACCGGCCCGTCGAGACCGACGAGACCTTCCCGCTCGGCACCCTGCGCGCCGACGGCCGCGTCGACCTCTGCAAGCAGGGACTCGGCCCGGACGGCGCCGCCCGGCTGCTGCCCGCCGCGGCCGCCTCCGCACACGCCGCCCACCTGCTGCTCGGCACCAACGCCATCGGCGACGCGGGCGCCCGCACCCTGGCCGCAACCCTCGCCGGCGGCCACGGGCTGCACACCCTCTACCTCGGCTGCAACCGGATCGGCCCCGACGGGATGAGCGCCCTCGCCGGATCCCTCGCCGACGACACCACGGTCCGAGCCCTCTGGCTCAAGCGCAACCCGCTCTTCGCGGACGGCGCCCGCGGCCTCGCCGCCCTGCTGCGCCGCAACACCGCCCTGCGCACCCTCGACCTGGTCAACACCGGGATCGGCGCCGACGGCGTACGCCTCCTGCTCGACGCCCTGCTGGAGCGCGAGCAGCCCCTGGAACGGCTCTTCCTCGGCGGCAACGGCCTCGGCGCCGCCGCCGCCCCGCTGCTCGCCGCCCTGATCCGGGAGGCCGGGGTGCGCGAGCTGTACGTCCCCGCCAACCACCTCGGCGACCAGGGCGCCGCCCTCCTCGCCGACGCCGCGGACGGCTCCGCGCACCCGGTCCGCCTCGGGCTCGGCGGCAACGGCATCGGCGCCGCCGGAGCGCGCTCCCTGGCCGACGCCCTCGGCGGCATCGAAGCCCTCGACCTCGGACGGACCATGTCCGAGCGGAGCCTCGAAGCCCCCGGCAACCACCCCGGCGACGAAGGGGCGTACGCCCTGGCCGCCGCCCTCCCCGGCAGCCCCCTGCGCCGCCTGGAGCTGCGCCACACCGGCCTCACCGGGCGCGGCGCGAAGAGCCTGCTCGCGGCGGTGCCCGCCGACAGCCCGCTGGAGTACGTCGGCCTGGGCCCCGGCCTGCCCCGCCGCGTGAAGCGCTCCTTCGGCGAACGGCTCCGCCCCGCCCGCGCCGCCCACCCGGACCTGCGCGCCATCGGCAGCGTGTACCGGTGAGCCCGCAGCCCGCCGCCTTCCCGCCCGAGGACGGTCCGGCCTGGCAGCGGATCCGCCGCTACGCCGTCCCCGCCTGGATGATCGAGCAGGCCACCGCGCACCGGCTCGCCGGTGACTGGCGGGCCGCCTGCGCCACCGCCGCCGTGGACGTCGGCTTCGACCTGCCCGGGATCGCGTCGCGCCACGGCGCCGCCGTCGCCGAGGCCGTGGCGGACGACCTGCGCCACTTCGCCCCGGACCTGCTGCGCTGGCACCTGCCCAGGGTGCTGGGCGGCCGCACCACCATCGCGCCCGACCTGCGGATCGTGCTCGCCTCGTACGGCGGCGCCGACGGCCCGACCCTGTCCGTCACCACGCCCCCGATGATCGAGGGCCCGCAGCGGCTGCGGCTGCACTGCGCGCAGCTCCTCCCCGTGAAGTCCAACCGGTACGGGGGAGGCGGCTCGTGCTCCGAGAGCTGGGCCGCCGCCCGCCCGTTCTGGGACGCCCGGTGCGCGCCCGAGCTCAGCGCGCGCCTCGGCGAACCGACCGGCCCCGCCGCCCGGATCGTCCAGCTCCAGGCCGCCGGCGACACGGACGCGGCCTATGCGGCGGCGGGCATCGAGTGCGACCTGACCGTGCCCGCCCCGGAGCGGCACGAGCGCCCGGTCGACCCGCGGGCCCTGTTCGCGGACCCCCCGATCGCGCTCTCCCGGCTGGTGCCGGAGACGAGGCGGCTCGTGGCGGCCGGCGCGGGCGACCGGTTCCGGGTCGCCTTCGACTGGCGCACCTCCCTCCTGCTGGAACCCGAAGGCTCCGACCGGCTGCGGGCCCGCTTCATCGGCCGGGCCGAGGCCCGCACCGTTCCCGTGCTGCCGCGGTACATCTGGCAGCGGCTCCCCGACCTCGAACTGGTGCGGACCGGCCGGATCACCCCGCGCGAGCTCCACCCGCTGGTGTCCGCCGCGCTGTTCCCCGCCGCCGGACCGGCCGTGGGGCCGCCCGGCCCCGACACGGGCCGGCCGGTACGGGTGCGCTGCCACGGCGTATGGCACGAGGTCCGCTCGCGAGGCGGCGTACTCGACGTGCCGCACACCCCCGAGGAGCAGCGACGCGAGCGCGCCATGCGTGCCTTCGGCGGCAAGGTCGCCGGGTGCTTCGCGGTGCAGCAGACCTGGACCACGGGTGAGGGGCGGCTGCCGCGCGCCCTGCGCGCACAGCGGCGGGATCTCTTCCTGCGCGTCCAGCACGGCGACACCCCGGGGGTGGCGGCGCTGCTGGACGCGGGCGTGGACCCCCGGGTCCGGGACGCCCGCGGACGCGGACTGCTGCACGAACTCCACCTGCTCGACCACGAGGTACTGCTGCCCCGGCTGCTCGCGTCCGGACTCGACCTGGAGGCACGGGACAGGCACGGGCGCACCCCGCTGCTGTCCGCCGTGCACGGGGGCGGTTCGCCGGAACTGGTCAGGGCCCTGCTGGCGGCCGGCTGCCGGATCGACGTCGTCGACGGGACGGAGCTGTCGCTGTCCCAGGAGATCCGCCGCTACCGGCGCACCGACCTCGACTTCCTGCGGGAGCGCGTCGACGCGGAGCACCCCGGCATCGGCACCGGCTGGTTCGACGAGTACATGAAGCACCGCGAGAAGGACGAGGACGACGCATGAGTGCCCCGCCGCAGCCCTCCCGGGCCCTGGCCGCCGCCGACGCCCTGGCCGGGCGGCTGAGCGCGACCCGCACCGAACCCGCGGCCAACCCCCAGCTCGAGGCCCTGGCGCTGGCCGTGACGGCCAATCAGCCCGTCCTCCTGTGGGGTGAGCCCGGTATCGGCAAGTCCGCCGGCATGCGGCAGCTCGCCACCGCGCTCGGCGTGCCGCTGGAGACCGTCATCGCCAGCGTCCACGAGCCCTCCGACTTCGCCGGGCTGCCCATCGTCGGCGAGGACCCCGCCACCACCGGGGTCCCCATGGCCCCGCCGGACTGGGCCGTCCGCCTCGCCCGCACCGGACACGGCCTGCTGTTCTTCGACGAGCTGTCCTCCGCCCCGCCCGCCGTGCAGGCCGCCCTGCTGCGCGTGGTCCTGGAACGCCGGGTCGGCAGCCTCGAACTCCCGCCGTCGGTACGGATCGTCGCCGCGGCCAATCCGCCCGCCAGCGCCGCCGACGGCTGGCACCTCAGCCCGCCCCTCGCCAACCGCTTCGTCCACCTCGACTGGACGCACAGCCCGCGCACCGTGGCCCGCGGCATGGCCGGCACCTGGCCCGAGGTGGCCATCCCGGCCGTCGACCCCGCCAAGGCCTCCGGCGCGGCCGCCCGGGCCCGCGGCGCCGTCTCCGGCTTCCTCACCGCCCGGCCGGGCCTGGTCCACCACATGCCGGCCGACGCCGCCGGCCGCGGCCGCGGCTGGCCCTCCCCGCGCACCTGGGAGATGGCCCTGCGGCTGCTCGCCACCGGGTACGCGGCCTCCACGGGCCGCGAGGCGCTGGCGGCCGCGCTGACCGGCGCCGTGGGCGAAGCCGCCGGGATCGAACTGCTCTCGTACCTCGAACACCTCGACCTGCCCGACCCGGACCGGGTGCTCGCCGACCCGGACGCCTTCGCCCTGCCCGAGCGCGGCGACCGGCAGCTGGCCTTCCTGATCGCCGTGGTCGCCGCCGTGCAGAGCGAGCTCACCCGCCCCCGCTGGGAGGCCGGCTGGGCGGTCCTGGCCAAGGCCGTGGACGCGGGCGTGCCCGATGTCGCCGCCCGCGCCGCCGCCGACCTCGCCGCCATGCGCGACCTCGACTGGCCGGTCCCCGCCGGCATCGACGCCTTCGTGGAACTGCTGCAGCTGTCCGGCTCCCTGCCGGGCGGCGGCTGAGCCGGCCCGCCGTGCGCCCGGCCCTGGGCCTGGACCGCGCGAAGCTGCTGGCCGCCCGCTACAAGGCCGCCGAAGCCCGCCCGTACCTCGCCTCCGCGCTGTACGCCCTGACCGTGGTCCCCTCCGACGGGGTGCGCACCATGGGCGTCGACCGGCACTGGCGCTGCTACGTCTCGCCCGCCTTCGTCGAGGCGACCCCGGTCGTCGAGCTGGCCGGGGTGTGGATCCACGAGGTCGCGCACCTGCTGCGCGACCACCACGGCCGGGCCGAGCGCCTGCCCGCCGCCGACCAGCGCGATCACGTCCGGGTCAACATCGCCCAGGACTGCGAGATCAACGACGACCTGCTCGCCGACGGGCTGGCGCTGCCCGAGGGTCGGATGGAGCCCCGGCTGTACGGCCTGCCCGCGGGCGGCCTGTTCGAGAGCTACCTGCCCGCCATCCCCCGCACCCCCCACGGGCCCGACTGCGGTTCCGGCGCGCACGGCGCCCCCGCCCCCTGGGAGCTGGGCGAGGAGGGCGGACCGGCCCTGGTCGGCCCGGTGGAGGCGGAGGCGCTGCGCCGGCAGACAGCCCAGGCCGTACGGGCCCACCAGCGCGGCCGGGGCAAAACCCCCGCCGGCTGGGCCCGGTGGGCCGAGGAGCTGTTGGAGCCCTCCGTCGACTGGCGCAGCGCCCTGGCCGGCGCGGTCCGCGAGGCCGCCGCCTGGGCGGCCGGCGCGGTGGACTACACGTACCGCCGACCCTCGCGCCGCACGCCCGCGCTCGGCGGCCGCGTGGTCCTGCCCAGCCTGCGCAGGCCGCTGCCGCGGGTCGCGATGGTCATCGACACCTCGGGGTCGATGGGCCCGGACGACCTCGCGGCCGCGCTCGCCGAGGTCACCGGCGTCCTGCGGGAGGTGGGCGTCGGCGGCAACCGGGTCGCCGTCCTCGCCTGCGACGCCGACGTCCACGCCGTGACCCGGGTGCGCGGCGCCGGCGAGGTGGCCCTGGCCGGCGGGGGAGGCACCGACATGCGGGTCGGCATCGGCGCGGCCCTGGCCCTGCCGGACCGGCCGAACGTCGTGGTGGTGCTGACCGACGGGTACACGCCGTGGCCGGACGAGACGCCGTCCTGCCGGCTGATCGCCGCGCTCGTCGGGCAGGACCCGCCCGCGCCCCCGCCCTGGGTGCAGACCGTACGCGTCGACCTCGCCACGTGAGCGCACTGGCCGGGAACGTGCGGTCGCCCGGGCCGAGGCCGGGGACACGTGGGAACATGGCCGGGCAATGCCCGTGAGCGAAGGGGGAGTTCGGTGACCGGTGTACGCAAGGGCCTGGCCAAGGTCGAGGTCGCGCTGCGGTGGGACCCCAGCCCCGCCGGGACGCCCGCGCACGACCTCGACATAGTGGCGGCGGTCTACGGCGCCGAGGACCTCCACGGGGTCCCCGTCCACCTGGTCCACTTCGGCAGCCGCTCGGCCGACGGCACCATCACCCTGAACCGGGACAGCCACACGGGCCAGGGCTTCGGCTTCGACGAGGTGATGACCCTCGAACTCGACCGGATGGCACCGGACCTGCGCCGCGTGGTGATCGGGGTGGTCATCCAGGACACCGCGGCCGACGGGCGCACCACGACGTTCGCCGATGTCGCCGGGACGGGGCTGCGCATCCGCGAGGGCTACACCGACCTCGCCCAGGGCGACTTCGGCTCGGTGCCGTCCGCCACCGCGGCGACGATCGCCGAGTTCACCCGGGACGCCTCGGGGGCCTGGTCCCTCGACGCCCGCCTGCGGGGCTTCGAGTCCGACCCGGAGGAGTTCACCCGCACCATGGGCGCCCTCCGCTGACGGTGGCCGCCCGCCGTCCGGGACCATACGGACCGGGTGGCGGTCACTCCTCGAGTAAGTGACCACCGCCCGGTCCGGGTGACGCGCTGCCGCCGTCCCCACGAGGCAGCGCGGGCAGGTCGCCGTCCGGTCATCGGGACGGCGGCCCGCCGGTTCAGGGGGTCCCGGTGGGTCCGGGGGTTCCGGGGGGTGTGAGGCCCAGGGAGGGGAGTACGGCCGCCTCGACGAACCGCAGCAGGTAGCCCGCGTCGGCGTCGCGCCCTTCGAGCACCGGCCGGATGCGCAGCACGCCCATCAGCTGCGCGGGCAGGAACTCCACGGCCGGGTGGTCCGCGGTGATCTCCCCGCGCGCCACCGCACGTTCCACCATCACGGCGAAGGCGGCCAGCTCCGGCTCCACCAGCGCCTCGCGCAGCGCGGCCTGCAGCTCCGCGTCGCTGAGCACCGCGTGCCCCAGGGCCTGCATCAGCCGGGTGTCGCGCCCCGAGGTGCAGGCCGCGATCCGGGCCGCCTCGCGCAGGTCGCCCGCCAGCGTCCCGGTGTCCACCGTGACGAGCGTGCCCTGCCGGTTCGCGCGCAGGGCGGCGGCGACGAGCTGGGGCTTGGTCTTCCACTGCCGGTAGAGCGTGGACTTGCCGCAGCTGGCCCGCGCGGCGACGCCCTCCATGGTCAGGGCCTCGTAGCCGTGCTCGCGCAGCTGCTCCAGGACGGCGTCGAAGAACTCCTGCTCCCGCTCCGGAGTGATTTTGGAGCGGCGCGCGGTGGTCGGCGTCGACGTCATGGGATGCGGCTCTCCTCGGGGGCGCCTCGGCGGCAGGTTCCAGTGCGAGTGTACGGGAACGCGAGCGTATCGGTACACCATCGTATCGATACGCGAATGTATCGATACACTGGCGTGTCGATCTGTGCGCAACAGGAAGAAGGACCGGGGGATGACCTCCCACACCACACCCGCCGGGGCGGCCGACCGGAAGGCCGCGCGCCGCCGCCTCATACGCGAGCTGCTGCTCGTCGCGGGGCTGTTCACCGTCTACAAGGCGGGCCGGACGCTCTCGACCGGGCGCACCGAGGAGGCCTTCCGCAACGCCGCGCGCATCTGGGACGCCGAGCGCGCCCTGCGCCTGCCCGGCGAGGGATCGGTACAGCGTCTGCTGCTGCACGGCGACACCCTGGTCCACACCGCCAACACCTACTACGCGGCCGTCCACTTCCCGGCCACCGCGCTCTTCCTGATCTGGCTCTACCTGCGCAGGCCCGACCACTACCTCTGGGCCCGCCGCGTGCTCGCGGTGCTCACCGGAGCCGCGCTCGCCCTGCACCTCGCCTTCCCGCTCGCGCCACCGAGGATGCTCGGAGCCGCCGACCTGGTCGACACCGGACAGGTCTACGGACCCAGCGTCTACGGGGACGCCCCGGCCACCGACACCATGGCCAACCAGTTCGCGGCGATGCCCTCCCTGCACTTCGGCTGGGCGCTGATGCTCGCGCTCGGCATGATCGCCGCCACCTCCGGCCGGTGGCGCGCACTGTGGCTGGCGCACCCCGCGCTGACCCTGTTGGTGGTCGTCGGCACCGCCAACCACTACTGGCTCGACGCGGTCGTGGCGACCCTCCTCCTCGGGGCGGCCCTGCTGCTCGTCCCGCGCCGGGGGGCCGCCGCTGCCCCCGTGCGCGGACTGCCGGGCCCGCGGCGCGCCACGTCGGCCCCGGCGCCGGTGGCCGCGGGCTCCGACGTGCCCGTGCCCGCCGGAGCCGGGCGGTGAGCGACACCGCCCTCGCCGTCGCCCTCTGCCTCGCCTCCGCCGTCGCCTACGCGGCGGCCGCCGTGGCCCAGGAGCGGCTCGCCCGCGCCGGCGCCGCCCGCAGCGCCGGAGCCCTGCTCGGCAACGGTGCCTGGTGGTGGTCGGCCGTACTCAACGCCGCCGCCGCGCTGCTGCACGCGGCGGCCCTGCGGTACGGGCCGCTGACGCTCGTGCAGCCGCTCGGCGCGCTGACCCTGGTGGCCGCCGTCCCGCTGGGGGCCCGCGGAGCCGGCCGCCGGGTGGCGGCCACCGAGTGGCGGGGCACCCTGGCCACCGTCACGGGCCTGGGACTGCTGCTGCTCCCCGCCTCCGGGCCGGCTCCGGACGACACCCTCACGCTCGCCGAGGCGCTCGCCGTCTCCGGGACCACGGCAGCGGTGATCCTGCTGCTGACCGCCGTCAAGGACCCGCGCTCCGGGCTGCGGCACGCCACGGCCTCCGGGCTGGCCTCCGCGGCCGCCTCCGCCCTGACCCAGACCGTGGCCGTGGCGGGCGGCCGCGGCGGATCCCTGTTCAGCTTCCGGGTCGTCGCCGTGGCCCTGCTCGTCGTGGTGTTCGCCGTCGGCGGGATGCTGCTGTCGCAGCGGGCCTACCGGGGCGGGCTCGGCGCCCCGCTCGCCGTGGTCAACCTGGCCAACCCGCTGGCGGCGGCCGCCATCGGCATGGTCCTGCTCGGCGAACGCCTCCAGGGCGGCGCGGCGGGAGCACTGCTGGCCGCGGCGGGGGCCCTGGCCGCCGCGCGAGGGGTCCTGCTGCTCACGCGTACGCCGCCCGTTCCGGCCCCGGCCCCGGCTCCGGTCCCGGGCTCCGCCCCGGCCTTCGCCGCGGCTCCGCCCACGGCGCCGAGGGGCGCGCTCACCCCGGCCCACCACCACTGAGGGCCGAGCGCCGGAGAACCGTTTCGGCCCGGGCCGCGTCCTGCTGGGAGAACCACCGGAACACCGAAACGGAGCGCATGGACATGGGGATCATCGGCTGGATCATCCTGGGACTGCTGGCCGGAGGCATCGCCAAGGTCCTGCTGCCCGGCCGGGACCCGGGCGGCCTGATCGGCACCACTCTGATCGGCGTGGCCGGCGCCTTCATCGGCGGCTGGCTCTCGGCGAAGTTCCTGGACCGCCCGATCGACACCCAGTTCTTCGACCCCGCCACCTGGGGCTCCGCCATCGCGGGCTCGCTGGTCCTGCTGATCGGCTACCGGATCCTGTTCGGCAACTCCCGCGACTGAGTGTCCGGGCGCACCGCGCGGCGCAGGGACGGTACATGAGCCGACGGGTGGCACGAGGGGTTCCCGGCGGCTACCGTGCGGATCGCTGCGCACCGCACTCGTCGGCGACCTCCTCGCCGGAGCCGCCGCACGCAACGCCTGGGCCAACGCCGGCCTGACCATCAACGGCGTGGCCTCGGCGGACTCGACCTCGGGGTCATGGCGCTGGGCACCGTGCCCGGCAAGAGCGGCAAGACCGGCGCCGGCACGGTGGTCGGGCCCGTCCCGATCGGCGGCGCCACCTTCCGCCCCGCCGACACGGTCGACGCGGACGCCGACGGCGTCGTCGTCCTCCGGGCCCGACAGGGCCGCGCCGCCCCGACCGGGACCGAGGGCCGACGGTGCCGGCCGACCGTCCCAGCCGGACTGCCCGTGCCGACGGTGCAGACCGTCCCGTCGTGCGGGCCGGGCGACCGCGCCGACCGTCCCGGCCGGACTGGCCGCGGCGACGGTATCGGCCGGGGTGACCGTGCCGCCGGGCGGATCGGCGGATCGCGCCGGGCCCGCCCGGCGGCGATTTTCGGCCAGGGCCGCCGCCCCGGCCCTGGCGTCGGCCGCGGCGTCCGGTTTCACTGCTGGCCCATGACACGACACAGGATCATGGGCCTGCTCGGCGCGCTGACCCTCGCCGCGGCCACCCTGGCCGGCACCGCGGGACCCGCGAACGCCGCCGCACCGGCACCGGCACCCGCACCGGCCTCCACCCCCGCCGCCGCGGGCGACGTACCGCCCGCCGAGTTCGGCACCGACTGGCACGATCCGCTCACCCCCGCCCCACCCGTGTCCCGGCCCGGCACCCGGTCCTGCGAAGTCACCCTCGCCGAGGCGCAGTTCCGCGACTTCACCCCGTACCGGGGCAGTTACGCCCCGCCCGCAGGCTGCGGCGCCGACCACTGGGCCGCGGTGGTGCTCCGCCTCGACGGCAAGGTGAAGGGCCGCCAGTACGACCGCCTCGGCCACCTCTCCCTCGGCGGAGTCGAGATCCTGCGCACCTCCACCCCCCAGCCCTCACCCGACGGCATCACCTGGTCGGTCGAGAAGGACGTCACCCGCTACCGCGACACGCTCGCCCGCCCCCAGCCCGTCGAGATGCTCATCGGCAACGTCGTCAACGAGACCTACACGGGCGTCATCGACGTCAGGGTCACCCTCACCTTCTACGCCGCCGAGGGCCGCACCGGCCCGGCCGCCACCCCCGACCGCGTGCTCCCCCTCACCACCCCCACCGTCACCACACCGCGCAACACCGAACGCCTGCTCGCCGAGGTGTACGCCACCGGCTCGGGCGGCGGCTGCGAGGAGTACTGGTACATGACCACCCCGGACGCGGCCCCGTACTCCTGCAAGGCCGCCGACGGTCCCTACCGCGAGGTCCGCGTCTCCGTGGACGGGCGGGCGGCCGGCATAGCCGCGCCCTTCCCCACCGTCTGGACCGGCGGCTGGTCCAACCCCTTCCTCTGGTACGTCACCCCCGGCCCCCGCGCCTTCGACGTCCAGCCGATCACCTACGACCTGACCCCCTTCGCCGCGCTCCTCAACGACGGCCGACCGCACCGGATCGAGGTGACCGTGGCCGGGGTCCCGGCCGGGCAGAGCGGCTGGAGCACCCCCACCAACCTGCTGCTGTGGCAGGACGCGGGACGGAAGGTCGTCACCGGCGCCCTCACCCGGCACGAGGAGAGCGCGCCGGCCAACTCCTCCCGGTGGACCCCCGCGGCACCCGGCGGCGAACACCGCCTCGACACCGAGGGCGGGCACCGGCTGACCGTCGCCGGGCACCTCGACACCTCCCACGGGCGGGTCACCACCACCGTCACCCGCGCCGTCCACAACACCTCCGTCCACCGCTGGACCGACGGCGAGAACCGCGACGCGCTCACCGCCACCTGGACCGACGAGGAGACCGTGACCCGGGGGAGCACCGCCACCCGCACCCACCGCACCTACACGATGGACGGCGAGACCACCCTCGGCGCCGGCGACCGGCTGCGCACCGTCCTCTCGCTCGGCGACCGCGCGGACACCGCCACCCTGCGCGGCGGCCGCATCACCGAGGCCTCCCGGCTCGACGACCGGTACACGGGCGACGCCACCTACACCGCGAACGTCCCGCGCGACCAGCGGCACGCCGTCGCCACCACCTCCGCCCGCTCCCGGCTGCACGGGTCCCAGGCCCCCGGCGGGTGCTACGACCGTACGGTCACCGCCGTGCAGGGCACCGTCACGGTGGACCGCCGGCGCTGCTGACACCGGCGCCCCCTACGATGACCGGCCATGGAGACGAGTGAGGCCGGCAGACAGCTGATCGACGGCCGTTTCGAGCTGGTCGCGCCCCTGGGCAGCGGCGGCATGGGCACGGTGTGGCGCGCCCGCGACATCGCACTGCACCGCGAGGTCGCGCTCAAAGAGGTGCGCCCGCCGGACCCGGCGACCGCCGCCGCCCAGCCGGGTCTGGCGGACCAGCTGCGCGAGCGGGCCGTCCGCGAGGCCCGGGCCCTGGCCCGCCTCGCCCACCCGCACGTGGTGACGATCCACCACATCGTCGAGCCCGCCCCCGGCACGGACGGTCATCCGTGGATCGTGATGGAGCTGGTCAAGGGCGGTTCCCTGCACGACCGGCTGGCATCCGGACCGCTGCCGCTCGCGGACGTGCTCCGGCTCGGCCGCGACGTGCTGTCCGCCCTGCGCGCCGCACACGCCGAAGGGGTCCTGCACCGCGACGTGAAACCGGCCAACGTGCTGCTGCGGCCCGACGGATCGGCGGTGCTCACCGACTTCGGCATCGCCGCCCTGCACGGCTCGACCGGCCTCACCTCCACGGGCGTGCTGATCGGCTCGCCCGAGTACATCGCACCCGAGCGCGTCCGCGGCGAGGAGGGGCTGGCCGCCTCCGACCTGTGGTCGCTCGGCATGCTGCTGTACGTGGCCGTGGAAGGCGTCCACCCGCTGCGCCGGGCCACGAGCCTGGCCACGGTGGTCGCCGTCCTCGACGAGCCGATCCCGGCACCCGTACGCTCCGGCCCGCTGGCGCCCGTACTGGAACGGCTGCTCGTCCGGGATCCGGCCGCGCGGCCCGACGCCGAGCAGCTGGAACAACTGCTCCGGGATGCGAGCACCGCTCTCACCGCCGCCCCGGCGACCCCCGCCGCCCCGCCGGCCGTGGGGCGGTACGGGCCGCCCACACCGCCGCCGTTCGGCCCGGTGCCCCACCCGTACGCGGTCACCGCGCCCCTACCGCCGGCGGCCCCGCGCAGGCGCCCGGTCCTGCTCGGCGCCGTCCTCGCGGCCGTCCTCGCGGCCGGGACCGTCGGCCTCGTCAAGTGGCTGCCGGACGGCACCGACCCGAGTGAAGGTGCGAAGGGCGGCCCCGGCGGCGCCGGCAGGAGCGCGAGCGCCGACCCCGCCGGCGGCCAGGGTTCCCCGGCCCCCTCGACCCCCGGCCCCAAGGCCGGTGCGAAGAAGGGCGCGACCCCCGAGGGCAGCCTGCTCACCCCGGCCAACATCCGGACCGCCCTGGCGGCCCTGAAGGAGCAGACCGGCACCACCGGCTTCGTGAACCTGCGGATCTACGACTCCTACGTCATCGCCGCCGTCCCCACCGCCCCCGGAGCCAAGACCGTGGATTCCTGGCAGTACCGCGACGGCGCGGTCACCCGCACCGGCCCCGCCGGCACGGTCAAGGACCGCGTTCCGCTCATCGACATGGCCAAGGTCGAATGGGACACCCTGCCCGCCCTCCTGGAGGAGGCCGGACAGGAGCTGGGCGTGGCCAACCCGACCTCCCGCTACGTGATCGTGGAGCCCTGGATGATGGACCAGAGCCCGTCCATGCGGCCCTACCTCAGCGACGAGTACGGGCAGGGCGGCTACGTCCTGGCCGGCACGGACGGAAAGGTCAGGAAGGTGTACCGCTCCTCCTGACGCGGGGCCCTCCCGGGGGCGCGCGCCTGGGATCCTGATCTCCGTACACGCGCGGAGAAACGCTGAGAGGAGCACCACGACCATGCCGACCTGGGGCACCACACTCACGGCCGCCGGACTGTCCGGCACCCGGCTGCGGAACGACTACACCCACGCCGTCCGCCGGGTCCTGCGCCGCGAGCCCGCCCCCTACCTCGCGCTGCGCCTGCTCGCCGCGCCGCCCCTGGTGCCCTGGCTCGCCGCCGGCCTCGCCTTCATGAACCTGGTCGACGACGTGGCCGAGACCGGCACCCCGGCCGCGCGGGCCGCCAACCTCGCCGCACTGACCGAGCGCGTCGAGGCGGCCCTGAAGACCGGGGACAGCCCCGACCCGCTGCTGCGCGCGTACGCGCACGCGGTGGACTCCCGGGCCCTGCCCGCGCACTGGGTCTCCCGCTTCCTGGAGGGTGCCGCCACCGCGGAGGCCGGGTTCGACGGCTTCGCCGCCGAGGAGGACTTCCAGGACTACCTCGACGCCTACGCCTGGCCGGGCGTGGTGATCTTCACCGGCCTCCAGTACCAGGGCGGCCCCGACGCCGAACAGGCCGCGGGCTGGCGGCGGTTCGTCGACGCCGCCCAGCGCGTCGACTTCCTCGCCGACCTCGCCGGGGACCTGGCGGACGGCCGCCTGTGCATCCCGCGGTCCCGCCTCGACGAGCACTCCGTGACCCGCGCCGACCTCGAACGAGCCCGCGACACCCCGGCCGTCCGCGCACTCCTGGCCGCCGAAACCAGCCGCGCCCGCGCCGCCCTCGACGCCACCGACGGCATCCTCGACCTCGTCGACCCCGGCCTGCGCCCGGTCACCGCGACCATGGCGGAGCTGATGGCTCACCAGCTCACGGCCGTGGAGCGCGCCGGATCCGCCGCCCTGCGCAAGGACGTCGGCTACGGCCTCGTGACTCCCCTGCGGACCCTGCTCAAAGCCCGGGCCGCGGCGCGGCGGTGACGCCGGTACGTCAGTAGGGGCCGTTGACGTTGTCGATGGAGCCGTAGCGGGCGGCCGCGTAGTTGCAGGCGGCCGTGATGTTCGCGACGGGGTCGTAGGAGTCCAGCGAGGTGCCGGGCACGTGGTAGGCCTTGAAGGTCGGGTCGATGACCTGGAGCAGGCCCTTCGAGGGGATCCCGTTCCGGGCGTTGATGTCCCAGAGGTTGATCGCCTTCGGATTGCCCGAGGATTCCCGCATCACATTGCGGTGAATTCCGTTGTAGGTCCCGGGAATGCCGTGCTTCGCCATGACGGCGAGGGACTCGCGGATCCACCCGTCGAGATTGTTCGCGTAGGTGGTGGCCGCGGGGGCCGCGGCGGTGGTCTTCGCCTTGGTGCCGAGGGCCAGTTTGAGCCCGGGCCGAATGATCGACGGGTCGGCGCCGACCACGCTCTTGTTCGCCGCGTACAGCTGCTCCCAGCCGCCGCTCACGGAATGCTGTGCCGCGATCTTGGAAAGCGTGTCACCGGCGACCACGGAATAGGACGCGGGAGCGGCGGCCGCGGTGGCCGCGACCGCGGAACGGGCCGCGGGAAGGGCGGCCGCCTCCGCCGCCCCGGCGGTGGTCGTGCTGATCAGGGGGAGGGCGAGCGCCGCGCCGCCCGTGCCGGCGAGCGCCAGCTTCCGGGTGATCGGGTGCTGCTTCGGCCGGCGGTGCTTTCCCTTTGCGGACATGGCGCAATTCCTCACGTGGGGGGACGGAGAGGCCCCGGAGGTGGCCGGTTTGGGAAGCGGGACCGCCGGGAACGAGGGTGACCGTAGGCGAGCTCACGGGGCGGGAACAAGGCCCGAATTCCGCCGGTAGATCGACTTCCTGCCCTCCGCCCCGAAAATGACCTTGGCGGGCGGTTCGCGCATTACCCAACTTTCTTTCCGGGAAAAGGGAATCGGCTCTTCGAAGAAATTGATGTTGATGCGTTCCGCGTGACTCACATCACGGGCCGGGGGCCCGCTCGCGGCCCTCTGGCGAATACGGGCAAGTCCGCTCTCCGCGGGCCGGATTCGGGCGACGGGTGCGTTGCAGGCGAATCGCCCATCGGGGGTGTTTTTCGGGCATGGAGTCCGCCGATCGGCCCGCCCGGCCCGGGCGGGCCCGGCCTGCCCGCCCCGGCCCGCCCCGGCCCGCCCGGTCCGGCCCGGCTCTCAGAGCTCCGCCAGCCGCTCCAGGGTGTCCGCCACCGCCCCATCCGAGGCCGGCAGCAGTGGGAGGCGTACGCCGGGCGCCGGGATCCGGCCCTGGGCGTGCAGCACGCCCTTGACGACCGCCGGATTCGGCTCGGCGAAGACCGCCGCGGACATCCGGGCCAGGGCGTGCCCCAGTGGCCTGGCCCGCGCCACGTCACCGGCCTCCCAGACCGCGGCGAGCTCCGCGAACCGGGCCGTGGCCAGATGCGCCGAGGCCAGGATCCCGCCCGCCGCACCCAGCGCCAGCATCGGCGAGAGGTACGCGTCGTCCCCGGCCAGCACCTCGAAGCCGTCCGGCAGGTCCCCGAGCAGCGCCACGGCGTCCTGTCCGACCGAGCCGCCCGCGTACTTCACCCCGGCGACCCCGTCCAGCGCGCCGAGCGCCCGCAGCGTGGCGGCGTCCAGCGACTGCCCGGTCCGGTAGGGGACGTGATAGACGATCAGCGGCACCGGGCTCACCTCGGCCAGCCGCGCGAAGTGTGCCAGCACCCCCGCCGCCGACGGGCGTACGAACGGGGGCACGGTCACCAGCGCCGCCCGCGCCTGCGGCCACCGGGCCAGCCGCTCCAGCGAGGCCCCGGCGGCCCGCGTCCCGCTCGCCCCGGCGCCCACCGTCAGCAGCGCGCCCCGCTCCTCGCAGACCCGCGCGCACACGCCGGTGACGAGGTCGCGCTCGGCCTCGTCGAGCATGGCCGCCTCGGAGGTGGTGCCGAGGGCGACGATCCCCGCCGCGCCCCCGTCGAGCACCTCGTGGGCGAGCGCCTCCAGGGCCTCGGCGGCGATGTCCCCGGCGCGGGTGAACGGGGTGACCAGCGGGACGTGCACCCCGCGTAGGGAGAGGCCCGCGCCGGGAGCGACGCTGTCCGTCGCGGCGGTCGCGGCGGTCGTGTCGGTCGCGTGCGTGGTGTCAGTGATGTCCTGTGCCATGCCGTCGAGCCTCGCCCGCCCCGAGCCCCGAATCCAGTTCGCGTTTCTTACCCCACCCGTAAGCTGAGCCGATGCTCGACGTACGACGCCTGCGACTGCTGCGCGAACTGGCCCGCCGAGGGACCATCGCCGCCGTCGCCGAAGCCCTCGCCTTCAGCCCTTCGGCGGTATCCCAGCAACTCGCCGTCCTCGAACGCGAAGCGGGGCTCCCGCTGCTGGAACGCACCGGACGCCGGGTCCGCCTCACCCCGGCCGGGCAGCACCTGGTGGGTCACGCCGAGGCCGTACTCGAACGACTGGAACAGGCCGAGTCCGATCTCGCCGAGGCACGCGGCGGCCTGGCCGGAGCCCTGCGCATCGGGGCCTTCCCCACCGCCACCCGGGCCATCGTCCCGGCCGCCCTGTCCGCCCTCGCCCGGCGCCACCCGGGACTCGAGCCGATGGTCCGCGAGACCGACCCGGCGGCGGTCGCGCACGCCCTGCGCTCCGGCGACCTCGACGTGGCCCTGGTCCACGCCTACGACTTCGTACCCGCCGCCCGGGAGCCCGGCCTGGCCGCCGAGCCGCTCTACCGGGAGGCGATGTACCTGGCCGCGCCCGCAGCGGGCGCTCCCGAACCGCCTCCGGGGGTCGACCAGGGGGCCGTCCTGCGCGCGCACGCGGAGGACCCCTGGATCACCGCCACCCCCGGCACCCTTTGCCACGCCATGACGGAACGGGCCTGCCAGGCCGCCGGGTTCACCCCGCGGGTCCGCCACCGGGTCGACGAGTTCGCGACCGTGCTCGCCCTGGTCGCGGCCGGGCAGGGGGTGGCCGTCGTACCGCAGCTCGGGGTCACCGGCCCCGCGGACCCGGCCGTCCGCCTGACCCGCCTGCGCATGCGGCGCCGTACCAACCTCGCCTTCCGCAGCGGGGCCGGCGCCCACCCGGCGGTGGCCGCGTTCGGCGCCGCCCTGCGCGCCGCCGTACCTCCTGAGCTGGCCGGATTTCGCGGCCCGGAGTGAGGCAACTGCCTTACCGGGCGGCGCCCGTGTACGTTCTGACCGGGAACCGACGAGACCGGAACGGGGTTACGACGTGACGCACCGCGTACGAGGGGTCATTGCCCGGAGCAAGGGCGCACCGGTGGAGACGACGACGATCCTCGTGCCCGACCCGGGGCCGGGCGAGGCGCTCGTCCGGGTCCAGGCCTGCGGGGTCTGCCACACCGATCTGCACTACCGCGAGGGCGGCATCAACGACGAGTTCCCCTTCCTGCTCGGCCACGAGGCCGCCGGGGTCGTGGAATCGGTCGGTCCGGACGTGACCTCCGTCGCCCCCGGCGACTTCGTGGTCCTCAACTGGCGAGCGGTGTGCGGGTCCTGCCGGGCCTGCCGGCGCGGGCGCCCCTGGTACTGCTTCGCCACGCACAACGCGACCCAGCCCATGACCCTGGAGGACGGCACCCGGCTCTCCCCGGCGCTCGGGATCGGCGCCTTCGCCGAGAAGACCCTGGTCGCGGCCGGACAGTGCACCAAGGTGGACCCGGCCGCCTCGCCGGCCGCCGCCGGACTGCTCGGCTGCGGGGTGATGGCGGGCCTCGGCGCCGCCCTGAACACCGGCAACGTCGGCCGCGGCGACTCCGTGGCCGTCATCGGGTGCGGGGGAGTGGGCAACGCGGCCGTGGCGGGAGCCAGGCTGGCGGGCGCCGCGAAGATCATCGCGGTGGACCTGGACGACCGGAAGCTGGAGTGGGCGCGCGGCCTGGGCGCCACGCACACCGTCAACGGCCGCACCGAGGACGTGGTCAAGGCCGTCCAGGCCCTCACCGACGGCAACGGCGCGGACGTCGTCATCGAGGCGGTCGGCCGGCCCGAGACCTACCGGCAGGCCTTCTACGCCCGCGACCTCGCCGGCACCGTGGTCCTGGTCGGCGTGCCCACACCGGACATGAAGCTCGAACTCCCGCTCCTGGACGTCTTCGGCCGCGGCGGCGCCCTCAAGTCCTCCTGGTACGGGGACTGCCTGCCCGAGCGCGACTTCCCGCTGCTGGTCGACCTCTACCTCCAGGGCCGGCTCGACCTGGACGCCTTCGTCTCCGAGACCATCCCCCTGGACGGGGTCGAGGACGCCTTCGCCCGGATGGAGCGCGGCGAGGTCCTCCGCTCTGTGGTCGAGTTTCCGTAAGCCCCGGTCCCGTGCTGGGCCCCGTACTAGACTCACCGGAACGCACACCCGCGCCCCGGCCGTGACCCGGCCGGGGCACGGGCCTCCGTACCTTCCGCACCTCGTACCCCAGGGGCCCTCCGTGACCATCGAGCACAGCTACCGCCAGCCGGGAACGGTCCTCACCGACCACCGGTTCACCGTCCCGCTGGACCACGCACGCCCGGACGGCGAGCACATCGAGCTGTACGCCCGCGAGGTCGTCGCCGCCGGCAAGGACCCGCGGACCCTGCCGTGGCTGCTCTACCTGGAGGGCGGACCGGGATTCGGGGCCCGGCGGTTCACCGGCCGGCAGGCGTGGCTGGAGCGGGCCCTGACCGACTACCGGGTCCTCCTGCTCGACCAGCGCGGAACCGGACGCTCCAGCCCGGTGAACCGGCAGACCCTGCCCCTGCGCGGAACGGCCGCGCAACAGGCCGACTTCCTCGCCCACTTCCGCGCCGACTCCATCGTGCGCGACGCCGAGGCCATCCGCCCCGCCCTGACCGGCGGCGCCCCGTGGACCGTGCTCGGCCAGAGCTTCGGCGGATTCTGCACCACCCGCTACCTCTCCACCGCCCCCGAAGGCCTGAGCGCCGCCCTGATCACCGGTGGTCTGCCGTCCCTGACCGCCACCGCGGACGAGGTGTACGAGGCGGCCTACCCCCGCGTCGAGCGCAAGAACCTGGCCCACTACCGCCGTTACCCGATGGACGTGGAGCGCGCCCGCCGGATCGCGGCCCACCTCGCCGAGCGTCCCGCCGAGCTCCCCGGCGGCTACCGCCTCACCGTCGAGGCCTTCCAGTCCCTCGGCATGGTCCTCGGCTCCGGCGACGGCAGCCACCAGCTGCACTACCTGCTGGAGGACGCCTTCGTCCGCACTCCCGCCGGCCCCGCGCTGTCGGACGCCTTCCTCGAGGGCGCCCACGCACTGCTCTCCTTCGCCGGACACCCCCTCTACGCGCTGGTCCACGAGGCGTGCTACGCCCAGGACCCGGCCGCGCCCACCGCCTGGGCCGCCGAGCGGGTGCGCGCGGGGCACCCCCGATTCGACGCCGCGAAGGCCCTCGCGGGCGACGAGCCCGTCCTGTTCACCGGCGAGACCATCCACCCCTGGCACTTCACCGCTGACCCCTCCCTCGCCCCGCTGCGCGAGACCGCCGAACTGCTGGCCGCCCGCACCGGCTGGGAGCCCCTCTACGACCCGGCCCGGCTCGCCGCCAACGAGGTGCCGGCGGCCGCCGTCGTCTACCACGACGACATGTACGTGGACACCGCGCACTCCCTGGAGACCGCCCGCGCCGTACGCGGGCTGCGGACCTGGGTGACGGACGAGTTCGAGCACGACGGCGTCCGCGCGGGCGGTCCGCGCGTCCTGGACCGGCTGCTGGCCCTCGTCCACGGCGAGGCCTGACCGGGCCGCGCCGCGGCCCTCCCCGCCGCGCCGGTCCGCTCGTCTATCGTGCGACGCATGACCGAACAGCGTGATCAGCCCGAGCCCTTGCAGCCCTTGCAGCCCTTGCAGCCCATGCCGACCGACTGGCAGCGCGCCCTCGCCGTCGTCGCCCACCCGGACGACCTGGAGTACGGCTGCGCGGCCGCGGTGGCGGACTGGACCGACGGGGGCCGCGAGGTCGTCTACCTGCTCGCCACCCGCGGCGAGGCGGGCATCGACACCCTGGCCCCCGCCGACTGCGCCCCGCTGCGCGAGGCGGAGCAGCGGGCGAGCGCGGCCGTGGTCGGCGTGTCCGAGGTGGAGTTCCTCGACTACCGCGACGGCGTCGTCGAGTACGGCCTCGGCCTGCGGCGGGACATCGCGGCGGCCATCCGCCGCCACCGCCCGGAACTGGTGGTCACGCTGAACCACCGGGACACGTGGGGCGGCGCGCAGGGCGGCGGTTTCTGGAACACCCCCGACCACAAGGCCGTGGGCCGGGCCGTGCTGGACGCGGCCGGCGACGCCGGGAACCGGTGGATCTTCCCCGAACTCCTCACCGAACAGGGCCTGGAGCCGTGGAACGGAGTGCGCTGGGTGGCGGTGGCCGGCTCCAGCACGCCGACGCACGCGGCCGACGCCGGTCCGGGCCTCGAGCGGTCGATCGCCTCGCTGCTGGAGCACAAGGCGTACATCGAGGTGCTCACGGACCAGGACCCGGCGGAGTACGTGCGCACCTTCCTCACCGGCAACGCCCAGCAGGCGGCGGCCCGGTTCGGCGGCCGCCCGGCGGTCCCGTTCGAGGTCTTCCCCCGCTGACCGGCCGCCCCTAGGCTGACGATTCGTCAGAAGCCTTGGGGGGGGGCCACGTGATCGACACCGTCACCACGGAGATCGCGGAAGGGGAGGAGCGGATCCGGCTGGAGACGGGCGAGGACGGCCTCGCGGTCCTCACCCTGTGCCGCCCCGACAAGCTCAACGGCTGGAGCTGGGAGTCCACCCGCCAGCTGGGGCTGCTGGCCGACCGGATCCGCTTCGACCCCTCGGTCCGCGCCGTACTCCTGCGGGCCGAGGGCCGGGCCTTCTGCGCGGGCATCGACGTGACGGCTCCGGGCGGTGCGATCACCGGCGGATCGGCCGCCGGGCGGACCCGCGACTACTACGAGGGCATCCGCTGGGTCCACGAGCGCTTCGCGGTCCTCGCCCGCCTCCCGCAGCCCGTGGTGGCCGCCGTCCAGGGCTACTGCCTCGGCTTCGGCTTCGAGCTGGCCCTGATGGCCGACATCCGGGTGGCCGCCGAGGACGCGGTCTTCGCCCTTCCGGAGGCGCAGCTGGGCGTGGCGGTCGACGCGGGCGGCGACCTGCGCATCGCCCGCGAGGCGGGGGCGGGGTGGGCCAAGTACCTGGCCCTGACGGGCCGTCGTATCGACGCGGCGACCGCACAGCGCCTGAACCTGGTCCAACCCGTCGTGCCCGGCGCGGAGCTGGACGCCGCGGCCCGCGGCCTGGCGGCGGAGATCGCCGCGAACGCCCCTCTTGCGGTGCAGGGCATCAAGCGCGCCGTCGACGCCTATGCGGACGCCGCCCTGCCCGCGGCCCTCGACCGGGTGGCCATGACGGCCGCCCTCACCCTCACCTCGGACGACTGCCGCGAGGGCTACGCGGCCAAGGCCGCCCGCCGCCCCCCGCACTTCACGGGGGGCTAGGCCCTGTCGTCGAAGTGGCGCCGCGGGCCAGGCCGGTCACGTGCCGAACGGCCCCCGTCCCAACTGCTCGCGCACCGGCACGACCTCCGGGTTGACCAGCGCCCGGCGCTGCCAGTTCGCGCCGTCGACCACCAGGGTGTGGCCGGTGACGAACCGGGCGTACGGCGAGGCCAGGAAGGTCGCGGCCCAGCCCAGCTCCCGCGACTCGCCCACCCGCAGGGCCGGCTGCCGCCCGCCCTTGCCGTCGGGTGCGGCCCGGTCCAGGCCGCCGCGGATGTCCCCGGTCATGTCGTCGTGCGGGAACAGCCCCGGCACCAGGCCGTTGACCTGGATGCCGTACGGGCCCCACTCGACGGCGAGGGTCTCCACCAGGTTCTTCACCCCCGCCTTGGCGGCCGCGCTGTGCGCGAAGCCCGGCCCGCCCGTCCAGGCGTACGAGGCGCCGATGTTCACGATGGACCCCGGGGTGCGCGCCGTGAGGTGGCGGCGGCCGAACTCCCGCGTCATGAACCAGGTCCCGGTCAGGGTGATGTCCACCACCGCCCGCCACGCGTTCGGCGAGAGGTCCTCCGCGGGGGAGGGGAAGTTGGCGGCCGCGTTGTTGACCAGGACGTCCGGCAGCCCGAAGGCGGCCTCCGCCGCGTCGAAGACGTCCGCGACCCGCTCGGGGTCCCGGATGTCGCACACGGCGGCCGTCACCCGGCCCGCGCCGGGGACGGCCGCCAGCTCGTCCCGCGCCGCCGCCAGCTGCTCCGCCCGGCGGCTGGCGATCACCAGATCGGCGCCGAGCCGTGCGAACTCGGCGGCGATGGCCTTGCCCAGCCCGGTGCCGCCGCCGGTCACGAGGACCACCTGCCCCGCGTACGTACCGGGGGGCAGGGCGGCGGCGCCGAGCGGTGGTGGCGCGGGCAGGCCGCGCCGGGAGTCGTCCGTCATGGGGCATCGATAGCGCGCGGGCGCCGAGATCACCAGGCCCCGGACGGGATCAGCTCTGCGGGGTGTACGCCTGCCGGCCCGCGCAGGTCCAGATCACGGCGCCCGACCCGACGCCGTCCCAGCCCCAGTAGCTGCCGCCCACCCGGTCGTCGTCCGAGACCGCGAAGGCCTCGCTGCGCGCGTCCTGGGTGCCGCCCGCGGGGTGGGGCAGCGCCTTGGCCGCGCCGGTCCCGGCCCAGTACGCGGCCCGGAGGCGGTGGGGATAGCCCTCCACGAAGGTCACGGCCGTGCCGACCGCCGTGTTCGTGGTCGGGCTGACGGCGTCGAGCGTGAGGTGCTCGTAGCCGGCGACCAGCCCGGGGCCCGCCGGCAGGGCGTCGTACGGCCGCTTCCAGACGGCCGGCTTGCGCTCCTGCCAGTCCCGGTGGCTCAGCTTCTCGTAGCCGACGACCCGGCCCTTGTCGTCGATGCCGGTCGCGTGCGTGCCGATGGTCGGGTCGCCGTCGTTCCGCACCGGGAGGCTCGCGGTCGGGTAGCCGCCGGCGGGCCAGACCACGGGGAAGGTCTTGCTGACGATCTGGTCGTTGTCCTGGTCCCAGTAGTCGGTGTGGGCGGTGCCGAGGACGTCGCCGCGCTTGTTGATGCCGTTCACCGAGCTGATGACGGTGCCCGGGTGCGCGTCGGCGGGGACGGGCAGTTCGCGCGCCACCTTCCCGTTCACCCACTCCTTGGTGACTCCGTCGTCCAGGGCGACGACGTGGCCGGCGTCGTTGACCTGCGCCCCGCCGGAGTGCGCGGACGTGGCGGTGATCAGCCGGACCGACCCGGCGCCGAGCTGGTAGGTGAAGGCGGCCCCGGGGTTGCCCTGCGCGGTGCTCCGCACGGTGCCCGCCATCAGGCCCTTGCCGTTCACGGCCGTGACCGTGCCCTCCTGGAAGCCCTCCGGCATCGGCACCGCGTGGACCCGGCCGTCCGCCGTCCAGTACGCGGGCAGCCCGGAGCTGGCGCCCACCGCCAGCCCGTCCGGGCCGAAGGCGCGGACCGAGCCCGCGGGGCCGCCCGTCAGCGAGGGCAGGACGGTGACGCCGGGCGTGCACGCCGGAGCGGCCGCCGCGGCCGGTCCGGCGGCGGTGATCAGCCCCGCGAGGACGGCTGCGGCCGCGGCGGCGGACGTGGTACCTCTCATACGGCTTCTGTTCATGGTTCCCCCCGATGGTCATGTCATATGCCCTATGGCAACTGCCTGTTGATGTTAGTCGGCCCTTCCCGGCCGGGTCGCCCGTTTTCCGCGCGCGTTCCGGGTGGTTCCGAGGCGTCCCCGAGGTTCACAGGAGGGCAAGCGACCGCTTAGTATGCCCGCGGAGCATGGTTCCTCGACGGCGGCTGGAGGCCCCGGATGCAGGCATGGCGAGTACACACCCTGGGAGAACCCCGAGAGGCCATGCGCCTCGAGGAGATCCCCGAACCGGTGCCCGGCGAGGGCGAGGTGAGGCTGAAGGTGCTCGCGGCGAACCTGAACTTCCCCGACGCGCTCCTCGTCCGGGGCCAGTACCAGATCCGCCCGCCGCTGCCCTTCACCCCCGGAGTCGAGATCTGCGGCCTGACCGACGACGGCCGCCGCGTCATCGCCAACCCGAGCCTGCCCCACGGCGGCTTCGCCGAGTACGTGGTCGCACCCGAACGAGCCCTGCTCCCGGCCCCCGAGAGCCTCGACGACGCCCAGGCCGCGGCCCTGCACATCGGCTACCAGACCGGCTGGTTCGGCCTGCACCGCCGGGCCCGGCTCCAGGCGGGCGAGACCCTGCTCGTCCACGCCGCCGCCGGCGGGGTCGGCAGCGCCGCCGTCCAGCTCGGCAAGGCCGCCGGGGCCACCGTCATCGGAGTCGCCGGCGGCAAGGCCAAGGCGCGCACCGCCGAGGAACTCGGCTGCGACCTGGTGATCGACCGCAGGGCGGAGGACGTCGCCGCCCGGGTCAAGGAGTTCACCGGCGGCCGCGGGGCCGACGTCGTCTACGACCCCGTCGGCGGCGACTCCTACACCGCCTCCGCCAAGTGCGTGGCCTTCGAGGGCCGGATCGTCGTCGTCGGCTTCGCGAGCGGCACCGTCCCGGCGCCCGCCCTCAACCACGCCCTCATCAAGAACTACTCGATCCTCGGCCTCCACTGGGGTCTCTACGCCGCCAAGGACCCGGCCTCGATCGCCGCCTGCCACACCGAACTCACCCGCCTCGCCACCGAAGGCGCCATCAAACCCCTGATCAGCGAGACCATCGCGCTCCCCGCCGTCGCCGACGCCGTGCAGCGCCTCGCCGACGGCGCCACCACCGGCCGGGTGGTCCTGGCCATGCCCGGGGAAGGGGGTGGCTCCCGATGACCGCCACCACCGCCGAGCAGCTGCTCACCCGCGTACGCGGCCTGCTCGCCGCCCACCCGCCCGCCACCACCCCCCGTACGGACTTCCTGCGCGCCCGCTTCGACGCCGGACTGGCCTGGGTCCACTACCCCGAGGGCCTCGGCGGCCTCGGCGCGCCCCGCTCCCTCCAGGCCGTCGTCGACGCCGAACTGGAGGCCGCCGGAGCCCCCGACAACGACCCGCGCCGGATCGGCATCGGCCTCGGCATGGCCGCGCCCACGATCCTCGCGTACGGCACCGAGGAGCAGAAGCGCCGCTTCCTGCGCCCCCTGTGGCTCGGCGAAGAGGTCTGGTGCCAGCTCTTCAGCGAGCCCGGCGCCGGCTCCGACCTCGCCGCGCTCGGCACCCGCGCCGTCCTCGAAGAGGAGTCCGGGGAGTGGGTGGTCGACGGCCAGAAGGTGTGGACCTCCAGCGCCCACACCGCCCGCTGGGCCATTTTGATCGCCCGCACCGACCCCGCGCAGCCCAAGCACCGGGGCATCACCTACTTCCTGTGCGACATGCACGACCCCGGCGTCGAGGTCCGGCCGCTGCGCCAGATCACCGGCGAGGCCGAGTTCAACGAGGTCTTCCTCACCGGCGTGCGCATCCCCGACGCCCACCGGCTCGGCGCCGTCGGCGAGGGCTGGGCGGTGGCCCGCACCACCCTGATGAACGAGCGCGTCTCCATCGGCGGCATGCGCATCCCGCGCGAGGGCGGCATGATCGCGCCGGTCGCCGCCGCCTGGCGCGAACGCCCCGCACTGCGCACCCACGCACTCCACCAGCGGCTGCTGGAGCTCTGGGTGGAGGCCGAGGTCGCCCGGCTCACCGGCGAACGGCTGCGCCAGCAGCTCGCCGTCGGCCAGCCCGGCCCCGAAGGGTCCGGCATGAAGCTCACCTTCGCCCGCCTCAACCAGGAGATCAGCGCACTGGAGGTCGAACTCCTCGCGGAGGAGGGCCTGTCCTACGAGGAGTGGACCCTGCGCCGGCCCGAACTGGTCGACTTCACCGGCCGCGACGCCGGCTACCGCTACCTGCGCGCCAAGGGCAACAGCATCGAGGGCGGCACCAGCGAAGTCCTCCTCAACATCGTCGCCGAACGCGTACTGGGCCTGCCGTCCGAGCCGCGCGACGACAAGGACCTCGCCTGGAAGGACCTCGCCCGATGACGACACCGATGACCCCCGCCACACCCTCGGCCCCGGCGGACCTGCTCTACTCCGAGGCCGAGGAGGAACTGCGCACCGCCGTACGGTCCCTCCTGGAGGCCCGCGGCACACCGGCGGGCATCCTCGCCCGCATCGAGACCGACCGGCCGCACGACCCGGCCCTGTGGCGCACCCTCGCCGCCGGGATCGGCGCGGCGGGGCTCCTCGTACCGGAGAAGCTCGGCGGCCAGGGCGCGAGCCACCGCGAGGCCGCCGTGGTCCTGGAGGAGCTGGGCCGGGCCGTGGTGCCCACCCCCTACCTGACGAGCGCGGTGCTCGCCACCGAGATCCTGCTCGGCTGCGACACCGAGGACGCCGTCCCGCTGCTGCGGGAGCTGGCCTCGGGGCGGCAGGTGTGCGTACCGGCCGTGCCGCTGACCCTCGCCCCCGGCGCCCCGCTGCCGGCCGCCGTCCGGGATTCCGGCGGCGGGACCCTGACCGGCACGGTCACCTCCGTCGCGGACGCGGTGGCCGCCGACGTACTGCTGGTGCTCGCCGACACCGGCCTGTACGCCGTCCCCGCCGCCTCGGCCGGGATCACCCCGCAGGTCCCGCTCGACCTGACCCGCCCGCTGGCCACCGTCACCCTCGACGCCGCGGCCGGCACCCGCCTCGCCGACCCGGCCACCGCCCGGGCCGCCGTCGCCGGCGCCCTGCTCTCCGGGGCCGGGCTGCTCGCCTCCGAGCAGCTGGGGATCGCCGAGTGGTGCCTGACGGAGACCGTCGGATACCTCAAGGTCCGCCACCAGTTCAACCGGCCCGTCGGCTCCTTCCAGGCCCTCAAGCACCGGCTCGCACGGCTCTGGCTCGACGTGGCCTCGGCCAGGGCGGCGGCCAGGGCCGCGGCCGATGCCCTGGCCACCCAGTCTCCCGACGCCCCGCTCACGGTCGCCGTCGCGCAGGCCTACTGCTCGGGCGTGGCCGTGCGGGCCGCCGAGGAGTGCGTCCAGCTGCACGGCGGCATCGGCATGACCTGGGAGCACCCCGCCCACCTCTACCTCAAGCGGGCCAAGGCGGACTCCCTGGCCCTGGGCACGGCGGGCCACCACCGCGGCCTGGTCGCCGACTTCGCGGAACTCCCGGCGCCGTAGGACGGCCTGCCGGTCGGGCCGGGCTCCGGCGCCGCTCCGACCGGCACGGCCGCGCCGCCCAGGGCGGTCCGGAACCCGCGACCGGGGCCCGAACCGCCTGAACCGCCCGAACCAGCCGGCGCCGCCGTCTGCCTCGGCCTGCCCTGGGCCGGCATCCCGGACGCCCAACACCGCCGTCTCCGCCGGCCCCGCCTTCGTGCTGCGGTTGGCCGCGCTCTTTCGCGACCTCCGCCTGCCCCGGCTCCAGCGCGCGACGGCCGGATCCAGGCCCCAGCACCCCCAGGGGTGACCTCGCCCGCCGCGCCGCGTTAGACCCGTAGCCGCCGGCCACCGAGCGAGGGAGACCGAATGCCCGCAGCACCCGCCGCCCTTCCCACCCGCCGCGCCCTGCTCCGTACGGCCTTCACCGCGGCCGTGCTCGCCGGGACGGCTGCCGCGCTGGCTCCCGTACTGCGGGCCCGCGGCCCCCGGCAGACCCTCACCCCGGCCCCGCTCGCGGAGGAGACCTACCGGGGGCGGCACATCGCCGTGGACCGGGCCGGGATCCGCATCGACGGGCGTCCGCTGCACGTCATGCGCCGGGCCGACGGCAGCTACCTCAGCGGGGTGAACCACTTCCAGTCCTTCGGGACACCGCTGGAACTGGCCCGTGCCGCCGTCGACGAGCTGGGCACCGCCCAGCTCGTCGCGGCGTCCGCCCCGCACCACGGCTGACCGGAGGAGCCCCGCGTTGTACACCCGACAGAACCAGAAGAACCTGACCAGCGCCCAGAAGAAGCGCTTCACGGCGGCCCTGCTCGAACTCAAGCGCAGCGGCGTCTACGACGCCTTCGTGCGCACCCACGGCAAGTACTTCGTGCCCGACCGCGACCGCAAGCTCCGCGTCGGGCACATGTCCCCGTCCTTCTTCCCGTGGCACCGGTACTACCTCCTGGAGTTCGAGAAGCAGCTGCGGGCCGTCGACCCGGGCGTCTCCCTCCCGTACTGGGACTGGACCACCGACACCAGCCCGGTCTCCTCCCTGTGGGCCGACGACTTCCTGGGCGGAACCGGCCGCGCGGCGGACCGGCAGGTGATGACCGGGCCGTTCGCCTACGCCAAGGGAAACTGGACCGTGACCGTGGGCGTCTCGGAGGCCCGCTTCCTCACCCGCAACCTCGGCCGGCCGCAGAACCCGATCGCCCTGCCCACCCGCGCCGAACTGCAGTGGGCCATCGACGATCCGGTCTACGACGTGTCGCCCTGGGACTCCACCGCCACCGCCGGCGGCTTCCGCAACAAGCTGGAGGGGTGGGCCGCCCCCAAGAGCGAGCGCTGGCGCAACCACAACAAGGTGCACCAGTGGATCGGCGGGCACATGACCGGCGGCACCGCCCCCAACGATCCGGCCTTCTGGCTGCACCACGCCTTCGTGGACCTGATCTGGGACCGCTGGCAGCAGCGGCACCCGGGCTCCGGCTACCTGCCCGCCGCACCGCTCGCCCTCGGCGACCTCCAGCGCGGCCGGGTGATCGCCCTCGACGAGCCCATGCCGCCCTGGGACGTCACCCCGCGCCAGATGCTCAGCCACCGCGGCCTCTACCGCTACGAATGACGCGGCCGGACGGGCACGCGGGAAGGGCCCCCGCCGCGCGGCGGGGGCCCTTCCTTCGGATCAGCCGATCGGTCGATCAGGCGATCAGTGGCCGTAGCCGCCCTCGGTGTGGTGGTCCGCGCCGCCGCCCGAGGCGTTGACGCAGGTGTTGCCGAAGGCCGGGTTCAGCAGGGCGATCACGTTGACGGTGTTGCCGCAGACGTTGACCGGGACGTGAACCGGAACCTGGACGAGGTTGCCCGACAGGACACCGGGGGAGCCGACCGCCGCACCGTGCGCTCCGGCATCGGCGACGGCCAGACCCGCTCCGGCGGCCACGGCGCTACCGGCGACAGCGGTGACGGCGAATGCCTTCGCGATACGCGACATCAAGATCTCCTCATGGGAAACAGGGGCGCCGCAACGTGCGGCGTTTGACATGGCATACAACGCGGGGAGGCGCGGGGGGTCACGGCCGCTGCTCCTACTTGATGAGGTCAGAGTCACGGCTTGTCACCCGTGGGGCCCCTGTGCGACGGTGCGCGCACCGCGCGCGTGCGCGGGGCGGACCCGGGAGGACCAGATGAGCGCAGCGGGCGGCGACACCGGCGGCCGGCCCCGGGTCAGGACCGCGCACGGCGTGGTCGAGGGCCGCACGGGGCGCGGCGGGTCCGCCGTCTTCCGCGGCATCCCCTACGCCGCCCCACCCGTCGGCGTCCTGCGCTTCGCCGCGCCCGCGCCCCCGGAGCCCTGGGACGGCGTACGCGACGCCGGCGCCTACGGTCCGACCGCGCCGAAGGTGCCCTACGCGCCGAAGTTCGCCGCGCTGCTCGCCGACCCGGAGATCCCCGGGGAGGACTGCCTGAGCGTCAACGTCTGGACCCCCGATCCCGTGCCCGGCGCCCGGCTGCCCGTCATGGTGTGGATCCACGGCGGGGCGCTCACCCGGGGCTCCTCGGCCGTCCCCGTCTACGACGGCTCCGCCTTCGCCCGCGACGGGGTCGTGCTCGTCTCCCTCAACTACCGGCTCGGCGTCCTCGGATACGGGCTCTTTCCCGACGCCCCCGCCAATCGCGGCCTGCTGGACCAGATCGCCGCCCTGGAGTGGGTCCGGGACAACATCGAGGCCTTCGGCGGCGACCCCGCCCGCGTCACCGTCTTCGGCGAGTCCGCCGGAGCCGTCAGCATCGGCGCCCTGCTCGCCGCCCCCAGGGCCGCCGGGCTCTTCGCGCGGGCCGTGCTGCAGAGCGGCGCCCCCGGGGTGCTGCGCCGCGACCGGGTCCGCGCCCTGGTCCGGCGGATGGCCTCGCTGCTGAAGACGGACGCCACCGCGGTGGCCTTCGGCGCCACCGCCCTGCCCACCCTGCTCGCCGCCCAGGCGGCCGTACTGCGCCGGTCGAGCCCCCTCGCCGCGGGGCCCGCCTTCGGCCTGGTGGCCGACCCGGACACGCTTCCCGCGGATCCGCTGGACGCGGCCCGTGCCACCGGCGTACCGCTGCTGCTGGGCTGGACCGCCGAGGAGTACCGGCTGTGGCTGGCCCCGACGGGCACCATGCGGCTGCTGGACCGGCTGGGCCCGGTCGCCGTCGAGCTGGCCCGCCGCCGCGGCGGCAAGGACCGGTCCGCCGTACGGGCGCTGCGCGCGGCCCTGCCCGGGGCCGGCCCCGCGGACCTCGCGGGGCACCTGCTCACCGACCTGCTGCTGCGCGACCCGCTGCGTCGGCTCGCCGGTGCGCGGCGGGCGGCGCCGAGCTTTCTGTACGAGTTCGCGTGGCGCTCGGGCGTTCCGGGGCTCGGCGCCTGCCACGCCCTGGAGCTGGGCTTCGTCTTCGACACGCTGGACACGCCGGAGGCGGCCCGGCTGGCCGGGCCGAACGCTCCGCAGGCGCTGGCCGACGAGATGCACGCGGCCTGGGTGCGCTTCGCGGTGAGGGGTGATCCGGGCTGGGCGCCCTGGAACGGCTCCGGCCCGCCGAAGGTGTTCGGCGGGCCGGAGGCGGAGGAGGCGGGGCGGGGCGCCGCCCGGGCGCCGGACCTTACTCGACGGGTCCTTCCATGACCTTGCTGATGTACTGGATCGGCCCCTCGCCCATGTTGGGGACGTAGGTCTTGGCGTTGTGCCGGCCGCCCTTGATGATCCTCAGGTCGGTGTGCACGGGACCCTTGTTGCCGAAGGTGGCGATGAACTTCTGCACGTCCGGCAGCGTCTTCTTGTTGTTCTCGCTGTCGCCGACCTGGAAGGCGAGGTAGACGTCGGGACCCTTGCGGTCGATGAGCTGCTTGGCCAGCACCTCCGGGTTGTTCTCCGCCTTCTCCTTGTCGTGGCCCTTCCACAGGGAGGAGTCCGGGACGATGTCCGGTCCCGAGGCGATCACGGCCTTGAACTTGTCCGGGTGCTTCAGCACGGCCTTCAGGCCCGCGAAGCCGCCGGTGGAGGAGCCCATGAAGGCCCAGCCGTCACGGGACTTCACGGTCCGGAAGTTCGCCTTCATGAGGTCCGGCACGTCCTCGGTCAGCCAGGTGCCCATCTTCGGCTGGTCGGGGATGTCGGAGCCGTCCCAGTAGACGCCCTTGTCGTCCGGCCCCGGGTTGAGCACCGGCATGGCGAGGATGAAGGGCTTGCTCTTCCCCTCGGCGTACCACTTGGCGATGCTGGTCTGGAGGCCGAGGTCGGTGCCCATCCAGTAGTTGTTCGGGTAACCCGCGCCGCCAGGCAGGGCGATCATGACGGGGAAGCCGCTCTTGGCGAACTCGGGGTCGTTGTACTCCTTGGGCGCCCAGACCCACACCTTGCCCTTGAAGCCGGACTTCTTGCCGTCCAGCGTGGTGACGGCCACGTGCGTCCCGTCGGGCAGCGTCATCGAGTTCTTGAACTCGGCCTGCGGGCCGGTGGGCATCAGCATCTTGGAAGTCGCCGCCTGGGGGGCCGCGTTCTTGCCGCCGTCGCCGGCGGGCGGGCCCCCGAAGGAGACGGCCGCGCCCTTGTCGGTGAACGGGGGTATCTCGTAGTGGTTCATCACGCCGGCCGCGATGCCCGCCAGCGCGAGGACGCAGACCCCCGCGATCACCCAGCGCCGGGCGCCGGACCTGCGCCGGGGAGCGGGCTCGGGCTCCTGCCCGTGCGGCTGTCCGTACGGGGCGCCGTGGGGCTGCTGCGGGTTCTGGTCCTCCGGCCGGTACGGCGGCGGGTACTGCTGCCCTTCGGGTGCGTACGACATGTGCGGTGGCTCTCCGGCTGGTGCTGCCCCGAGGGGCGGGTGGTCTGACGGGCTTGATCCTTCCGTTCGAAGGATGAACGAAAGCATGCCAGGGTTCCGCATTTTTCCTTCTCTTGGGACGTTCCGGAGACGCCCGTTGCCCGGCACGGGCCTGGCTCATGTGCATGCCGATGGGTAGGGTGCCCCCGCCCCGCGAGAGGAGAGGACCCCTTGAGCCTCCAGCGCCGGATCCTGATCCTGGCCACCGCCGTCGTCCTGCTCGCCGCCGTCGCCGTGACGGCCCTGGTACGGGCCTCCGCCACGGAGGACCGCAAGAACCGGACGCAGGCCGACGGCCCCCAGGTCACCCGGGGCCCGGTCTCCCTGGACCCGGCGGGCGGGGACCCGCGGATCGTCTTCCGGAACATGGCCTGGGGCCCGCACCGCGACGAGCTCGCCACCGTCCCGGCCGCCGCACCGGAGGGGGACCGTACCGCCTCGGGCGTCGCCTGCCTGCGCTTCCACGCGGCGGCGGGCACCGGGATCTGCCTCCGGGCCGAGCAGGGCGGGGTCCCGGACCGCTACCGGGCCGTCGTCCTCGACGCCCGGCTGAAGGAGGTCTCGGCGCACGCCCTGGCCGGCATCCCCACCCGCGCCCGGGTCTCGCCCGGCGGCCGGCTGGCCGCCTGGACGGTCTTCGTCGGCGGGGACTCGTACGCCGGAACCGACTTCTCCACGCGGACCTCCGTCCTCGACCTGAGCACCGGCAGGCTCGAGGCCTCGCTGGAGGACTACGCGATCCTCAAGGACGGCAAGCCGTACCGCAGCGCCGACGTGAACTTCTGGGGCGTCACCTTCACCGCGGACGAGCGGACCTTCTACGCCACGCTCCGCACCGCGGGCCGCACCCATCTGGTGCGCGGGGACCTGGCGGCGCGGACGGTGACCACGCTGCACGAGAACGTCGAGTGCCCCTCCCTCTCGCCCGACGGGACCCGGGTGGCCTACAAGAAGCGGGTGCCGGGCCTGCCGGCGGAGGCGCCGTGGCGGCTGCACGTACTGGACGTGGCCTCCGGCACGCAGACCCCGCTCGCGGAGGAGCGGAGCGTGGACGACCAGGTGGTGTGGACGGACGACCGCACGGTCGTCTACTCCCTGCCCGGGGACTTCGGGGCGGACCTCCACTCCGTACCGGCCGACGGGAGCGGCGCCCCCGCCCGGCTCATGGCATCGGCCCTCGCCCCGGCCTTCCTCGGATGAGTGCGGACGCGTCCGGGGAAGGGGCGGGGGAGGGCCGGTGCAGGAGCGTTACGCCGGGTGGGCGAGGCGGCCTAGGCGGGGATCAGCGTGCGGCGGCGTCGCTTGCGCTGCGCCCCGGCGGACAGCCGCAGCTCGATGATCGACCGGACGGCCGGCCACTCCTCGTCGAGGATGGAGTAGAAGGCCGTACTGCGGACCGCCCCGTCGAGCCCCCGCGAATGGGCCCGGCGGACCCCCTCGCAGGTGAAGCCGAGACGTTCCATCGCGGCCCGGGAACGGCCGTTGCGGGCATCCGCCCGCAGCGAGATCCGCCGCACGCCCCAGGTCTCGAAGGCATGGCGGAGCATGAGCAGCTTCGCCTCGGTGTTGATGCCGGTGCCCTGGGCGCCCGGGGACAGCCAGGTATTGCCGATCTCGGCGGCATCGGGGATCGCCGTCGCCGGATCGCCGAACGGAACCCCCGGCACGGCGGGCCACACCAGCGGCCCCTGCCAGTAGTCGAGTTCCAGGAACCGGGTCGAACCGACGACCCGCCCGTCCGTGGCTCTGATGACCGCGAACGGGAGCGATCGGCCCGCCGCCTGATCGGCGAGGGCACGGTCGATGTACTCGTGGGACGCCTGAACCCCGTGGGGTACGGGGGTGAAGGCGTAAGTCGTACGATCCTCGGCACCGGCCACGGCCAGGGCCTCGGTGTGGCGGGGTGCGAGGGGCTCGAGCCGCACGGTGCGGCCGGCGAGGAGTACGGGTACGGGCACGGAGCCTTCGGTCCTTCTGGGCGGTGGGGTGGTTGCACAGTCTGCGTCCCTGACGTCGCCCCCAGTGCAAAACACGGGTGAAAGGCAACGGGCTGTCAGGTGAACGCGAGTGGCTCAATGTAGCCCCTTAAAGTCCTCTCATGAACCCCCCATTCGGCAATGGCGCGAAGGTCTTTTTCGACGACGTGGGTCCCCGCGACGGAACGTCCGTAATCCTGATCCACGGACATCCGTTCAACCGCACCATGTGGGCCCCCCAGACGGCCGCGCTGGTCTCCGCCGGATACCGGGTGATCACCCCTGACCTGCGAGGATACGGAGAAAGCCCGGTGCGCCCGGGCAAGACTCTGCTCGCCGACTTCGCCGATGACCTCGCCGCTCTGCTCGCCCGTCTCGACATCGAACAGGTGGTCGTCGGCGGTGTGTCCATGGGAGGGCAGATCGCCATGGAGATGCGGCTGCGCCACCCGGGTCTGGTAAGGGCCCTCGTCCTGTCCGACACGACCGCCGTCCCGGAATCCGCCGAGGCCCGCAAGGCACGTCTGGAGACCGCCGACCGGCTGATCGCCGAGGGCATGGGGCCGTATGCCGAAAGCGTCATCGACAAGATGCTGGCGCCCTACAACGTGACCGGCATGCCCGAGGCCGCCGCGCGGGTGACCGCGATGATGCGCGCGACCGACCCCGAGGGGGCCGCGGCCGCCCTGCGCGGCCGCGCCGAGTGCCCCGACTACCGGCCCGTGCTCGCCGAGACGGCCCAGCCCTGCCTGGTCGTGGTCGGCGCCGACGACGTCTACACCCCGGTCGCGGCGGCCGAAGCCCTGCACGCGCTGCTCCCGGACTCGGTGCTCGCCGTCATCGAGCGGGCCGGGCACCTGCCGGGCGTGGAGCAGCCGGAGGCCTTCAACCGGGTGCTGCTGGAATTCCTCGCCGGCCTCTGACCGGGACAGGCCGGCCCGGGCGGATACGGTGACCGGCGTGGATGACGTACTGAGGCAACTGGGATCCGTGGGGCCCTTCTTCACCGTGGCCCGCGGGAAGGAGCCGCCGCCCGGGCCCGGGTTCCGGCCGCTGACCGTGCTGTACGGGGAGCAGCTCGCGCCGTACGTCGCGGAGGTGGGGCGGCGCAACCGCAGCGGCCTGGGGCGGGTGGCGGCCTCGACCGCGCAGTTCGGCATCGCGGCGCGGCTCTGGTCGATCGGGCTGGGCTGCGCGGCGCTGGCAGGGCGGGTGCCGGACCTCGCCGCCGACCGGGTGTGGTGGCGGCTGCCCGGCGCGGGATCCCTGGAGCTGTGGCTGCCCGAGCCGGGGGAGCTGCCGGCCGGGGAGCTCGGCGGGAGCGTGCTCGCCCACCTGGAGCTGCTGGACACCGCGGTGCGGGAGCGGTTCGGGGTCTCGCCCAAGGTGCTGCGCGGCAACACCGCGTCGGGCCTGGTCGGGGCCCTGCGCGTGCTGCTCGACCGGGTTCCCGCCGCCGCGGCCGTGGAGCTGGCGGCCGGCCTGCTCGCCGACGGCGGGGCCCTCGCCGGGACCGGCACCTTCGTCCACGAGGAGGGGCTCGGGGTGGCCTTCGTGCGGCGCAGCTGCTGCCTCTACTACCGGGTGCCCGGCGGCGGCTTCTGCGGGGACTGCGTGCTGCGGACCCGGTGAACGGCGAGGGCCCCCGGGAGCGCTGCTCCCGGGGGCCCCGCGGTGTGCCGGAACTAGAAGGTGAGGTTCCAGGCGTCGATCCTGCCGATGTCGCCGCCGGCGTTGTCGTTCACGCGCAGCTTCCAGGTGCCGTTCGCGACCTCCGAGGAGGCGTTGACGGTGTAGGCCTGGTTGATGTTGTCGGTGCCCGAGCCGGTCCGGTTGTGCAGGTTGTACACGGTGCCGTCCGGAGCGATCAGGTCGACCTTCAGGTCGCCGATGTAGGTGTGCACGATGTTCACGCCCACCTTGAGGGTGGCCGGGGCGTTGCCCGCCACCGCGCTGACGGTGACCGGGCTCTCCACGGTGGTGTTGTCGCCGATGGCGAAGTCACCGGTGTTCTCGAAGAACTTGCCGGGCGGCGGGGTGCTGCCGACGGCCTTCAGGGCGTCGACCTGGCCCTCGCCGAAGAACCCGTTCTTCGTCGTGGTGCCCTTGCAGCGGCTGTCCGACGGGCAGGCCACGTCGTTGGCCTGGATGGCCAGCTTGTCGCGCAGCTGCGCCGGGGTGATGCCCGGGTTGGTGCTCGCCAGCAGCGCGGCCACGCCGGCCACGTGCGGGGAGGCCATCGAGGTACCGCTCATGCTGCCGTACTTGCCGCCCGGCAGGGTGCTGTAGATGCCGGTCGCGTCGCCGCCGGGGGCCGTCACGTCGATGACGTTCAGACCGTAGTTGGAGTACGAGGCCTTGGCGGTGGTGCCCATCGCCGAGACCGTGACCACGCCCGGGAGCTCGGTCGGGATGTCCAGGCAGGCGTTGGTGATGGTGCGGGTGACCGGGGTCGAGTCGTTGGGGCTCTCGGTGTCGGTCGTCTTGTTGGCCAGGTCCAGGTTGGAGTTGCCGGCCGCCGCGACCTGGAGCGAGCCCTTGCTCTCCGCGTACTCCTGGGCGCGCTTGACGCCCTCGATGATCGCGGCCTGGTCGGCGTTGTCCGGGCAGTTGAACTGCCACGGGTCCGTGTAGTAGCTGTTGTTGGTGACCTTGAAGCCGTGGTCACCCGACCACATGAAGCCGCAGACGGTGTTCTCGGGGAAGAACAGCGAGGTGCCCGGCTCGGCGATGCGCACCGAGGAGATCTTCACGCCCGGGGCCACGCCGATGACGCCCTTGCCGTTCTTGGCGGCGGCGACGGTACCGGCCACGTGCGTGCCGTGGGTGCCGACGTCGCGCCAGGCGCCGGCGCGGGTGTCGGCCTTGCCGTAGGCGCAGGACGCGGAGTCCGCGGCGTTGAAGTTCGGCGCCAGGTCCTGGTGCTGGTCGTCCACACCGGTGTCCAGGATGCCGACCTTGACGGTCGCGGAGCCGGTGGTGACGGCCCAGGCCTGGTCGGCCTTGATCTGCGTCATGTCGGCGCGGACCGGCTCGCCGGCCGGGGTGGTGGACTGCGCCGGGTTGGCGGGCAGCGCCGGGTTGTAGGCGTCCGCCGGCACGTCCGAGGTGCGGGTGGCGCCGACCTGCTGGACCCCGCTCACGCCGCGCATGGCGCTGGCGAAGGTGCCGGAGGCCGAGTGGGCGACGATGACGCCGATGGCGTCGTAGGACGCGAAGACCGAGCCGCCCTTGGAGGCGACGGCGGCGCGGACCGCCGAGGTGTCACCGGGCGTGGTGATCACGAAGTAGGCACGGGTGCCGGCAACCCAGGTCGCACTCTGGGAAGTCGGGGCCGCTGCCTGGGGAGCCGCCGCGGCCGCCGGGGCGGAAGCGGGGCCGGCCGGGTTGACGGGGTCGGTGCCGGCGAGCGCGGCGGGAGTCCCGAAGGCCAGTGCGGCGCCGAGCGTGGCGGCCAGCACGAGGGTACGTCGAGGTCGGCTGGATATGTGGGGTATCAATGCGTCCTCCGATGACCCGGTGGTGCGGATGACACCTACCGGGCCGTACGAAACGAGTGGTGGACGCAAGATGTCAGACGCGTGCCCCGGTATGGAAGTACCTTTTACCGCACGCGCATTCTCCGGCCGGTGGCCGAAAACCGCCCCTACCGGGAGTAGTCGGGACCGACCGGGCTGGGCACCGTGGGGGCGAGCCCTGCCCGGCCGGCCCGAGTGGGCCCACCGGTTACACCGGTACGCCGTCCTTGGCCGCTTCGGGCTGGGGCGGGACGGCGCCCGCCGGCCCGTGCGGCGCGTCGTCGACCAGCGTGGTCTCGTCGAACGGCAGCCGCCCGGCGAGCACCTCGCCGGCCCGTGCCCGGTCGAACTCCTTGGTCCACGTGCCGATGAGCACCGTGGCGACGGCGTTGCCCGCGAAGTTGGTCAGCGCCCGGGCCTCGCTCATGAACCGGTCGATGCCGACGATGAGGCCGACCCCGTCCACCAGTTCCGGCCGGTGCGACTGCAGTCCGCCGGCGAGCGTGGCCAGACCCGCGCCGGTCACCCCGGCCGCGCCCTTCGAGGCGATGACCATGAACAGCAGCAGGGAGATCTGCTCGCCGAGCGCGAGCGGCTGCCCCATCGCCTCCGCGACGAACAGGGAGGCCATCGTCAGGTAGATCGCGGTCCCGTCCAGGTTGAAGGAGTACCCGGTCGGCACCGTGATGCCGGTGACCGGCCGGGATACCCCCAGGTGCTCCATCTTCGCGATGAGCCGCGGCAGCGCCGACTCCGAGGAGGAGGTGGACAGGATCAGCAGGAACTCCCGTCCCAGGTAGCGCAGCAGGGAGAACACGCTGACCCCGGTGCACACCCGCAGCAGCGTGCCGAGCACCACGAAGACGAAGATCAGGCAGGTCGCGTAGAAGCCGATCATGATGACGGCCAGTGACTTCAACGCGTCGATGCCGGTCGCCCCGACCACCGCCGCGATCGCCCCGAAGGCGCCCACCGGGGCAGCCCACATGATCATCGCCAGGATCCGGAACACCAGCTTCTGCAGGTGCCCGATCCCGCGCAGCACGGGCTCGCCCGCCGTGCCCATGGCCTGCAGAGCGAACCCGCACAGTAGCGCGACCAGCAGCGTCTGGAGCACCTCGCCGCCGGTGAAGGCGGACACCAGCGTGGTCGGGATGATCCCCAGCAGGAACTCCGGCGTGCTCTTCGCCCCGCCCGCCTTGGCCTGCGCCTCGCCGGCCTGCTTGGCCGCCTCGGTCAGGTGCAGCCCGCTGCCCGGGTCCAGCAGGTTGCCCACGAGCAGGCCGATGGCGAGGGCCACGGTGGACATCACCATGAAGTAGCCGAGGGCGAGCCCGCCCACCGCGCCCACCTTGGCCGCCTTGCGGACCGAGCCGATGCCCAGCACGATCGTGCAGAAGATCACGGGCGAGATCATCATCTTGATGAGGTTGACGAAGCCGGTGCCCAGCGGCTTGAGCTCCACGGCCACGCCGGGTGCGGCGAAGCCGACGGCGATGCCGAGGAGCACCGCGGCGATCACCGCGATGTAGAGATAGTGCGTTCTGTCGCGCGTGGCGGCCACGATGCCTCCTGGTGGTGAAAACGTTCCGGGAGGACCATGGCCCGGGGCTGTGACCCCGGTCACCCTTGCGTTCATTGAGTTCACGAGCCGGTGCACACTGAGCGCCATGTTCCGTTTGCCCCGGCCGCCGCGCAGCCTCGCCGGCCAGCTCTTCGCCATGCAGGTGCTGCTGGTCGCCGTGGTCGTGGCCGGGTGCGCCGTCTTCGCGTACGCCACCGCCCGCGGCCAGGCCGAGGACGCCGCGCGGAGGCAGGCCGGGGCCGTGGCCCGCGCGGTCGCCGACTCCCCGTCGGTCCTGGAAGCCGTACGGGAGGCCGTGGGCGGAGGCGACCCCACGGCCCGGCTCCAGCCGTACGCGGAGCGGGTGCGCGTCGACTCGGGCGTGGACTTCGTGACGATCATGGACCCGGCCGGGCGGCGCTGGACCCACCCCGACCCGCGCCGGATCGGCGAGCCCTTCCTCGGCAACACCGCCGCCGCCCTGCGCGGCCAGACCTTCAGCGAGACCTACACCGGCACCCTCGGACCCTCGATCCGAGTGGTCACCCCGCTCACGGACGGCGGCCGCGTCGTGGGCATGGTCAGCGCCGGGATCACCGTCGACGCGATCAGCGCGCGCCTCGCCGAGCAGCTCACCGCCCTCGTGTGGGTCGCGGCCGCGGCCCTGGCCCTCGGCGGGGCGGGCACGTACATCGTCAACGCCCGGCTGCGCCGGCACACCCACGGGATGAACGCGGCCGAGCTCAGCCGGATGTACGACTACCACCAGGCGGCCCTGCACGGCGTGCGCGAGGGACTGCTGATGCTCGACGGCCGGCGCAGGATCACCCTGATCAACGACGCCGGACGCGAACTGCTGGGCCTGCGGGGCGCGGTGGCCGGCTCCGGTGTCGCCGACCTGGGACTGCCCGCCCCGCTCACCGGAGCGCTGCTCGCCGACCGGCCGCGGGTGGACGAGGTGCACCTGGCCGCCGACCGGGTGCTCGTCGTCAACAGCTCACCCGTCGCGGGCGGCGGCCGCCGGGGCACCGTGGTCACCCTGCGCGATCACACCGAACTCCAGGTGCTGGCAGGCGAGCTGGACCACGAGCGGGGATTCACCCAGGCCCTGCGGTCCCAGGCGCACGAGGCGGCGAACCGGCTGCACACCGTCGTCTCGCTCATCGAGCTCGGCCGGGCGGACGAGGCGGTGGAGTTCGCCACCGCGGAGCTGGAGCTGGCGCAGGCCCTCACCGACGAGGTGGTGACCGCCGTCGGCGAACCGGTCCTGGTGGCGCTGCTCCTCGGCAAGGCCGCCCAGGCGCACGAGCGCGGCGTCGAGCTGGTGGTCACGCCCGACAGCACGGCCATCGACGGCGCGCCGGGGACTCCGCCGGCCCGGGACCTGGTCACCGTGGTCGGCAATCTCGTGGACAACGCCATGGACGCGCTCACCGGCGTGCCGGGCGGCCGGATCGCGGTCACCGTGCGCCGTGACGGGGAAGGGATCCTGCTGCGGGTGGCGGACAGCGGGCCCGGCCTCCCGGAGGGGGTGGACGTGTTCCGGCGCGGCTGGTCCGGCAAGGGCGAGGACCGGGGCCTCGGCCTGGCCCTCGTACGGCAGGTGGCGCAGCGCCACGGCGGCACCGCGGACGCCTCCTCGGGCCCCTGCGGCGGCGCCGAGTTCACCGTACGGCTGCCGGCGCCCGGGCGGCCCGCCGCGGGCGGGCCGGCATGAGCGCCCCCGAGGTGCGGGTCCTGATCGTCGAGGACGACCCGGTCGCCGCCGACGCGCACGCGCTGTACGTCGGCCGGGTCCCCGGGTTCACCGCCGTCGCGGCCGTGCACTCGCTGGCCGAGGCCACCCGGGTCCTGGAGCGGACCCGCGTCGACCTGCTGCTGCTCGACCTCACCCTGCCCGACGGGCACGGCCTGCGCTTCGCCCGCGGGCTGCGGGCCGCCGGGCATCCCGTCGACGTCATCGTCGTGACCTCGGCCCGGGACCTGGCCGTGGTCCGCGAGAGCGTCTCGCTCGGCGTGGTCCAGTACGTGCTGAAGCCCTTCGCCTTCCCGACCCTGCGCGAACGGCTTCTGCGGTACGCCGAGTTCCGTGCGACGGCGGGCGAGGCGGCCGGCCAGGACGACGTGGACCGGGCGATGGCCGCCCTGCGCGCCCCGCGCCCGGCGGAACTCCCCAAGGGGCTGAGCGCGCCGACCCTGGACCGGGTCGCCGCGCTGTTGCGCTCGGCCCCCGAGGGGCTGACCGCGGCGGGGGCGGCCGAGGCGGCCGGGATCTCGCGGATCACCGCCCGCCGCTACCTGGAGCACCTGGTGGACACCGGCCGCGCGGACCGCACCCCCCGGTACGGCCAGGTCGGCCGCCCCGAACTGCACTACCGCTGGCTGGCGGCGACCGGCTCGGTGTCGAAGGTGTAGAACTTCCGGTGGTCGAGCATGTCCGCCGGGGTCACGTCGTTCCACGGCCGCATCGTGTCGTGCAGGTCCACGACGTTCGCCGTCCCGGCCGCCGGCAGGTAGCCGGACTGCGGGTGGCGGGCCTGCCAGTCGGCCCACAGCTTGTCCACGAAGGCGTGGTGCATCCAGAACACCGGGTCGTTGGGCGAGACCCCGGTGCCCATCTGGCCGCCGACCCACACGTGCACCCGGTTGTGGAGGTTGGCGCCCCGCCAGCCCTCCAGGTTGTTGCGGAAGCCGCTGGAGGAGCTGTTCCAGGGGGCCGCGTCGTACACCGGCATGGCGAGTACGGCGTCCACCTCGGCCTTGGTCGGCAGCTCGGCGACGCCCTGGCCGAGCGCCCGGCGCAGGTAGGCGCGCCCGTCCACCCGTACGCCTATGTTCCACTTGCCCGTCGCGTAGGCGAAGGGTCCGTCGAGGACCTGGCCGTCGCGGGCCCGGCCGGTGCCGCCGAGGAAGTCGGCGGCCCAGAGGGAGGAGCGGGTGGTGCGGTCGGCGGTCCAGTCCCAGTACGGGAGCGTGACGTTCGCGTCCACCTCCTGCAGAGCAGCCTCGAACTCCAGGAGAAACCGGCGGTGCCAGGGCAGGAAGGAGGGGGAGCGGTGGCCCACCCGGTCGCCCGAGTCGGTGTCGGCCATGATGAAGCCGTTGTGGGTGGTGACGAAGCGGTCGTAGCGGCCGGTGCGCTTGAGTTCCAGCAGCGCGTTGGTGAAGGCGCGCTTCTCCTCGGGAGTGAGCGCGGCCTGGTTCTTGCGGACGGTCATGCCGTACCTCCCATGGGGGCGAACGGGGCGAGCGCGGCGCCCTGGAGCTCGCGCACGGCGGCCCGGGCCAGCGAGGCAGGGTCGGTGAATGTCTCGTAGTGGTTGACCACGCTGATCCAGGTGCCGTCGGCGTTGCGCATCACGTGCAGTTCGCGGCCGTCTATCCGGACGGTGGGCAGGCCGGGGGAGTGGTGGCCGCCGTGATGGCCGCCGCCCGTGCCGGCGGTTATCTGGATGCGTCGGCCCTTGTACACCTCGTCGACGGTGCCGGCGGGGGCGGCGGCGGCCCGGGAGTCGGTGGAGGCGGCGCGCGCGGTGGCGCCCGCCAGTCCGAGGACGGTGAGTGCACCGGCAGTGGTGCCCAAGGCCTGCCGGCGGGTGATCTTGTTCATGACCGTAGAACTACCAGGGGCACGAGGGTAGTTGACCGGTATCCGGACATCGGAGGATAAGTTTCGTATAGAACGACTTGCACGATCTTTCGATTCGGGCCGGACTGCGCGGCTCCGGCGGGAAGATCTGCGGTGCTCATGCTACTCGGCGGTAATTTCTCCGGCCCGCCCCGGCGGCTATGGAGGAGGTCACAGTGCGGAGTCGGCCGGAAGTGTGGCGTGACGTCAGGGTGAAATATCCCTTATTAACCTATAGTGCCGACATGGCTCTGCATCAGACGAAGGACGCGCACGCCCCAGACGCCGACCCGGACGTGTTCGCGTCCGCGCTGAGCGGCCAGATCCTCCCCAAGTACCGGATGCCGGAAGACCCCGCGCCCACCGAGGTCGTCTACCAACTCATCCGCAACGAACTCCTGTTGGACGGGAACGCCGCGCAGAACCTGGCCACCTTCTGCACCACCTGGTCCGACGACGGCGTCCACCGCCTGATGAACGACTGCCTCGACAAGAACATGATCGACAAGGACGAGTACCCGCAGACCGCCGAGATCGAGGCCCGCTGCGTCAACATCCTGGCCGACCTGTGGAACGCCCCCGCCGGCAGCGCCGCGGCCGGCTGCTCCACCACCGGTTCCAGCGAGGCCGCCATGCTCGGCGGACTCGCCCTCAAATGGCGCTGGCGCGCCCGCCGCACCGCCCAGGGCCTCCCCGCGGACCGCCCCAACCTGGTCTGCGGCCCGGTCCAGATCTGCTGGGAGAAGTTCGCCCGCTACTTCGACGTCGAGCTGCGCCAGGTCCCCCTGGAACCCGGCGCCACCGGACTGCGGCCCCACCAGCTCGCCGCGCACGTCGACGAGAACACCATCGGCGTCGTCGCCATCCTCGGCGTCACCTACACCTGCGACTACGAGCCCGTCGCCGAGATCGCCGCCGAACTCGACCGCATCCAGGCCGAGCACGGCTGGGACGTGCCCATCCACGTGGACGGCGCGAGCGGCGCCTTCGTCGCCCCCTTCCTCCACCCCGACGTGGTATGGGACTTCCGGCTGCCGCGCGTCGCCTCCGTCAACACCTCGGGCCACAAGTACGGACTCGCGCCCCTCGGCGTCGGCTGGATCGTCTGGCGCACCGCCGACCTGCTCCCCGCCGAACTCGTCTTCGACGTGGACTACCTCGGCGGCGACATGCCGACCTTCGCGCTCAACTTCTCCCGCCCCGGCGGCGAGGTCATCGCCCAGTACTACCTCTTCCTGCGCCTGGGCCGGGGCGGCTACCGCCGGGTGCAGCAGGCCTGCGCCGACACCGCCCGGTACCTGGCCTCCGAGATCGCCGCGATGGGCCCCTTCACCCTCCTCTACGACGGCCGCGGCGCCCTGCCCGCCGTCTCCTACACCCTCGCCGACCCGGCCGGAGCCGGCTTCAGCCTGTACGACCTCTCCGAGCGGCTGCGGATGCGCGGCTGGCAGGTGCCCTCGTACCCGCTGCCCGCCGACCGGGACGACACCGTCATCCAGCGGGTCCTCGTCCGGCACGGGGTGACCCGGGATCAGATCGCCCTGCTCGTCGCCGACCTGCGCCGCGCCGTGGAGCACCTCCAGGCCGCACCGCCGCCCGCACCCGCCACCGAACCGCGCTCCGGCTTCCACCACTAGGCGTCGCGGAGGGGGCGGCTACCAGCGCATGTCCAGCGCTTCGAGAGCCTCGACCCGGTCCGGGGTGAGGGAGTCCGCGCGCGAGCGCTGGTTGGCGATCCAGGAGCCCAGGCGCAGCTCCCGGCCCCCGACGCGCTCGACGTGCGTACGGGGAACCTTGAGGTGGCCCTCGCGGTCCCGGAACTGGCGGGCCGCCTCCAGCTGCGCCGCCCAGGACCGGGCATGGCTGCGGCGCGGCGGCGGGCGCTGCGCCGCCGTCGCCGCGCTCACCCCGAGCACGTGCTCCAGGAGCCAGCGCTGCGCCCAGGACAGCCCCTCCCAGTTGAGCCGCTGGCCGCGGACCCAGCCGCCCAGGTCCTCGCCCTGGACCACCAGTTCGCCGGGGGAGAGGGGAAGCCGGCCGCCCGCGTCGAGGTGGACCCGCGTCAGGTGGAAGGCGCGCTGCCAGGAGATCTCCCAGACGGGACACCAGGACGGGTCCACCGCCTCCAGCGCCTCGCGCCGCTCTTCCGACAGGGCCCCCGGCCCCTCGCGGCGGGCCGCCGCCCGCTGGTTCTTGACCCACACCCCGACCGGCGCCCCGCGCCACGTGGCGTCCACCGGCGGCAGCAGGTGGCCGTGCTCCGCCGCCCAGCCGGCGGCCGCCGCCAGGCCCTCCTCGAAGGCCACGTCGAAGTGGCTCCACACCATGCCGAGCCCGTCGAGCTCGGCCGCCCGCTCCCGGCCCAGCGCGCCCCGGCGGTAGGTGCGCCGCGCGTCGGCGATCCACTGGCCGAGCGGGAACCCGGCCAGCCCCGGCGGCCACGCCGCGTCCCGCGCCGGCACCTTGAAGCCGAACGGCACCTTGAGGTCCCCGGCCGAGGCGGCGTAGATCCGGGCGGCCTCGACCCCGCGGCGCCAGTGCGCGTGCTCCGGATGCAGCACGCGCAGCCGTACGAAGGCGGCCAGCAGCGCGGGATCCGGGGGGGTGGAGAAGCTCAGCAGCGCCTGCGCGCCGGAGCCCGCCGCCGGGGCCGCGGTCCGGCTCGGCGCCTGCGGCTGGGCCAGCGACTCGACCAGCCGCGAGTCGTGCGCCCGCAACGCCTCGAGCAGCCGCGCGAGGTCCCCGTACGCCCGCGAGGTGAGCATCGCCTCCGGAGTCTCGCCCGGCTCCAGCAGCACGGGCACCACCAGCGAGGCCACCTTCCCCTCCCCGGGGCGGATGCGCAGCGCCCGCCCGACGGCCTGGACCAGGTCGGGCATGGACCCCCGTACGTCGGCCCAGTAGACGGAATCGCACTCCTTGGTGTCCACGCCCTCGCCGAGCACCCGCACACTGCCGAGGAAGGCCTTCTCCGCGACCCGGCCATCCGCGAACGCGCCCAGCACCCGCCGCCGGTGGGCGGCGGAGTGCTGCCCCGACAGCCAGTCCGCCCAGACCGTACGGGGGTACGCCGGCCCGCCGCCGCTTCCGCGGCTGGTCCGCAGCCGCTCCGCCACGGCCGGGAGGCCCGCCGCGAACGCCTCGGCCTCCTTGGTCAGGTGGTGGAAGACGAGCGTCCGCCGGAACCCCTCCTGGGCGGCCGCCTTCACCAGCGCGGTCTGCAGCGCCGCCATCCGCGCCCCGCGCACCGCGTCCGAGCGGCCGCCCGGGCCCAGCAGCACGGCAGCCCGGAACTGGGGATCGGTGACGTCCACGCACACCACCCGGTACGGGGCGCAGATCCCGCGGTCGATGGCCTCGGAGAGGGTGAGCGTGTAGCAGCGCGCGCCGAAGGGGCCGAGCGGATCGTCCTCCATGGACGCGACCAGCTCGCCGTGTCCCCGCGCGCGGCCCTCCTCCGCTCCCTCGCCGGCCCCTCCCGCCGCTGCGGGCCCGCCTTCCTCGCCGACCTGCCAGACGCGGGGCGTGGCCGTCAGATAGAGCCGCCGCACGGCGGGGATCCGCGTGTTGTCGTGCGCCACCGCCCAGGGCTTGCCGATCCGCCCGGAGGTCCGGTGCGCCTCGTCGACCACGATCAGGTCCCAGCCCGGCAGTCCGGCGAGATGGGCGCGCTCGACGGTGCCCAAACCCAGCGAGGCGTACGTGGCGAACACCGTCACCCTGCTGGTGGACGGACCGCCCCAACGGGCCAGTTCGGCCGCGTCGGTGGTGGTCGGCATGCCCGCGTCCTTTGGCCGCAGGGAGCACACGGCCAGCGACCGGCCGGCGCGGCCGCCCTCCCGCCAGGCGGCGGCGGTCTGCACCAGCAGGTCCAGGGAGGGCACGAGCACCAGCACCCGCCCGGCCCGCAGCTCCTCCGCCGAGCGGACGGCGACCAGGGACTTCCCCGAGCCGGTGGCCATGATCACCTGGGTGCGCAGCCCGCGCTCGGGGACCCGGCCCCCGGCGGGCACCTCCAGCGCCCGCAGCACGGCATCGACGGCCTCGCGCTGGTGCGGTCGAAGGTCCTTCCTCGCCATGTCTCCCGCTCCACCCTCGTGATCAGCCGGTTCTTCTCCAGCTCCTATCCTGCCCCTGTTCTGACGCAGACGGGCACGCGCCCCGCGGAAACGCGGATGCCCCGGGCGGCGTTGATCAACGGGCGGCCGAATGCGACGGCGGGGCCCATGACCGACCCGTCCGAGGACAACCGGCGGCTGCTGTTCGGCACCGCCTACCGGATGCTCGGCAGCGTCGCCGACGCCGAGGCTCACGACCCTCGCGGGGGTGCCCGTCGGCGCGGTCACCTTCGAGGCGGCCGAAGGCCGGACCACCGCGCTGCGCTTCGTCGTCAACCCCGAGAAGCTGCACGGCGTCCAGCCCTGAACCGCCCCCGACCGCCGGCTACTTCGCCCCGAAGTTCTGCGTCCACCAGGGACCGCCCGCACCCTGGTGGATGCCGACGCCGATGTCCTTGAAGGAGCAGTTGAGGATGTTCGCGCGGTGCCCCGGGCTCTTCATCCAGGCGTCCATCACCGACTGGGCCGTCTGCTGGCCCTTCGCGATGTTCTCCCCGTACGTCGACCAGCGGTACCCGGCGGTGGTGGTCCGCTGGCCCGGGTCCGTCCCGTCGGGGCTGGTGTGCGAGAAGTAGTCCCGCCGGGCCATGTCGTCCGAGTGGTTCTGGGCGGCGGTCCGCAGCTGGGCGTCCTCCTTCAGCGGCCCGCAGCCCGCCGCCGCCCGCTCGGAGTTGACCAGCGCCACGACCTGGCCCGCCACCCCCGGCGGGGCGGGCGCCGGCGCCGGGGGCTTCGGGCTCGGGGAGGTGCTGCGGCTGGGCGTCGGGGTCGGGCTCGCGGCCGCACTGGGGGAGGCGGAGGCCGACGGCGAGGGGGACGCGGAGGCGGAGGCCGAGGGGGACGCGGAGGCGGACGGCGAGGGCGGCTCGGAGGGGAGCGCGGATTCCGAGGCCGAGAGCGCGGCCAGCGGGGCCGGGGCGGCGGCGTCGGCCGTCTTCTTCTCGCCGGAGCCGGGGAGCGTGCCGAGGTACACCAGGCCGCCGCCCGCGACACAGGCGGCCAGCACCGCCCCACCGATGACCCGCCGACGGTTCTGCCGGCGCTTGCGCAGCGCGCCCCGGCTCCCGCCCGCCGTCGCCACGTCCGGGGCGAAGTGCGCATGGGCCGCCGTGTCGGCGAAGTCGGCGCCCGCGCCCGTGCCTTCGCCGGCGCCGTAGGCGGCGGCCACGGGGTCGAAGCCGGCCGTACCGGCCGCGCGGACCCCGGCCAGCAGGGCCGCCGAGACGGGTACCAGGGCCAGCCCGGCCAGCAGTCCCTCCGCCGGGACCAGGCCGCTCCACAGGCCGGAGCACCGTACGCATTCCCGCGCGTGACGGGCTATTCGCTTGCGCCACAGCGCCGAGGGCCGGCCGTCCCAGCCAGCCGCCAGCGTCCGCAGCTCCTCGCACACCGGCTGGGCGTCCAGGGCGCGCACCACCACGCGGGCCGCCTCCAGCTGCGCCTTCATCCGCTGCACCCGCACCGCCGTGTGCTGCGGGGACAGCTCCAGCGCGGCGGCGACCTCGGCCCGGGTCAGCTCCCCGGCGCACTCCAGCCACCACAGCGACAGCAGCGCCCGGTCGTCGGGCTCCAGCCAGCGGGTGGCGCGGGCCGTCTCGCGCCGCTGGCCGGCCAGGTTCAGGCGGACGACGGTCAGGTCGACGAAGTCGGCCCCCGGGTCGGCGACCTCGCCCGCCGCCTCCAGGGTGGACTCGCCGTAGCCGCTCTGGCGGGCCTGCCAGTACGCCCGTACCCGGTTCATCGCGATCGCCACCAGCCAGGACCGGAAGCTCTCGTCGGCGCGCAGGCCGCCCAGCCCGTCGAGGGCCCGCAGCATCGTGTCCTGCACCACGTCGTCCACGTCACAGGACCCGTTCAGGGCCCGGCCGACGATGTTGTAGACGAGCGGCAGGTGCGTGCCGACGAGTTCGTCCTGCGCGCGGGGGTCGCCCGCGCGGGCCGCTGCCACCAGCGCTGCCGTGTGCTGAGTGCTCATGTGATGTTCCCTGTCCGTACCGGCGGTCGATGATGCCCAATGCATGGGAGACCGTCGAGAGGGGTCTCGATAACACTTATCCGGAGCATGATTTCCCGGCCCCCGCCGCGGGCGAAAGGGGGCACCGCCGGGACCGGGCGCGGTCCCGCCCGGCCGCCGCGGCGCGGTCAGCATCGCATCCCGGGCGGCGGTGCCCGACACCACCCGGCTCCACCCTGCTCACAGCAGCGGAGCCAGCGCCCGCGCCGCCGCGAGCAGGGCGGGTGCGTACGCCTCGATCTCCTCGCGGGAGACCAGGAACGTGACGGTGGTGATGCTGACCCCGCCGACCGGGCGGCCGTCCGCTCCCAGGACGGGCGCGCCGATGCAGCGGATGCTGGGCTCGTTCTCCTCGTCGTCCAGGGCGAAGCCGCGGGAGCGGACCTCGGCCAGCTGTGCGTACAGGGCCTCCTTGCTCGTGACCGTCCGCTCGGTGCGCGGCGCGAGCCCGGTGGCGGTGAGCAGCTCCCGTACCTCCTCCTCGGGCAGATGCGCCAGGATGCTCTTGCCGATCGCGGTGGTGTGCAGCGGCATGCGCATCCCGACCCGGGAGGCCGTCCGGAAGGGCTGCTCGCTCTCCAGCTTCCGGACATAGGTGACGGTGCGCCCGCTGTGCAGGGCCAGATGGACGGTCTGCCCGCCGGCCGCCTGCCGCAGCTCGTCCAGGATCCGCCCGATGCTCGCCGGCTCCCCGCCGCTGACCAGGGCGGACAGTCCGCGCAGCCGCGGCCCCACCCCGTACCGGCCGTCGCCCTCCTGGCGTACGAAGCCCTGTTCGGCCAGCGAGGCGAGGATCCGGAAGGTGCTGGACTTGGGCACGGCGGCCGCCGCCGTCACCTCCGCGAGCCGGTGCGGCCCGCCGGGGGCGGCCACCGCCTCCAGGATGCGCAGGGACTTCTCCAGCGCCGATCCCGCGGCGGAGGTCCGCCCTCCGCGCGGTGCGCTGCCGTTCCCCGGGTCCTGGGCCCCATCCGTTGACACGCCGACTCCTGGACTGTGTAGGGTCTAGACCACATGGTTCCGCTACACAATACGCCGTTCCACTACGTGGAACGAACGGGAGGGTTCCTTGTCCTGCCACCCGTACGCGGTCATAGCCGCCCAGCGCCTGCTGCCGGTGCTGCGCAGCCCCGATGCCGACGAGGCAGTCCGGCGCGCCGGCGCCCTGCTCGCCGCCGGATGCCGCGCGGTCGAGCTGACCACCTCAACACCCGGCTGGGCGGCCGCCGTCACCCGCACCGCCCCGCTCGCCGACGCCCACGGCCGCCCCGCCCTCGTCGGCGTCGGCACGGTGACCACCGCCGAGCAGGCCGCGGCCGCCCTGGACGCGGGCGCCGGCTTCCTGGTCTCCCCCCACCCCGCCCCGGAGGTGCGACACATCGCCGCACGCCGCGCAGCCGTCTTCATCGAGGGCGGGTTCACCCCCGGCGAGATCGCCTCCGCCGTCCGGGACGGGGGCGCCGCCAAGGTGTTTCCGGCCCACGTCGGCGGGCCGGATTTCATCCGCTCCCTCAGAGCGGTCCTCCCCGCGGGGCTGATCGTTCCCACCGGGGGCATCCGGCCCGCCGAGGTCCCCGACTGGCTGGCCGCGGGGGCGGACGCCGTCGGCATCGGCAGCGGGCTGCCCGACGACCCGGCCGAACTGGCCGCCGTCTTCGCCGAACTGGCCGGTCCGTGCTGCGGCCGCGGCGGCTGCGCCCGCCGGGAGCCGCGGCCGTGACCGGCGCGCCGTACGACGTCCTGGTGCTCGGCGAGGTGCTCGTCGAGATCCACGCCGCAGCCGCCCTGGGCGAGCTCGCCGACGGCACAGCGGCCCGCATCTCCTACTCCGGGGACGCGCTGAACGCGGCCGCGGCCGCCGCGGCCGCCGGCGCCCGGACCGCCCTGCTCGCCGTCGTCGGCGAGGACGAGCTCAGCACCCCGCTGCTGCGCCGCGCCGCCGAACTGGGCGTGGACGTCTCCCACGTGCGCCGCGCCCCGCGGCCCAACGGCGCCTACCTGCTGTCCGACGACACCGCAGGCGACCGGGAGTTCGTCTACTGGCGCACCCACAGCGCCGGTTCCACCCTCGCACCCGCCCACGTGGAGTCCTGGCGCGGGCTGCTCACCACCTCCACGGCGCTGATCACCAGCGGGATCACGGCCGCGCTCTCACCGAGCAGCCACGACGCCGTGCTGGCCGCCGCACGGCTCGTGCACGAGGCCGGCGGGCACCTCTCGTACGACCCCAACTTCCGCCCCCGGCTGACCGGCCGCGACCGGGCCCGGGACCTGCTCGCTTGGATCGCCCCGCTGACCGGGCTGCTGAAGGCCTCCTGCCCGGCCGACGCCCTCGCCCTCGTGGACACCGACGACCCGGACACCGCCGCCGCCCGCTGCCGCGCGCTGGGTGCCCGGACCGTCGTGGTCACCGCAGGAGCCGGCCGGCTGCTGCTGCACGACGGCTCGGGCGCCCGGTACCAGCCCGTGCCCCCGAACCCGGCTCCGGTCGACGCGACCGGAGCCGGGGACTGCTTCACCGGCACGGCCACCGCCCGCCTCGCCCTCGGCGACGGGCTCGCGGACGCCGTCGCCTACGGCACGGCGGCCGCATCCCTCTCGGTGTCCGGCCGCGGCGGCACCGGGCGCGTCCCCTCCTTCGCGGAGACGGCGGCGCTGGCCGCGCGGCACCGCGGGCTCACAGGGAGTCGAGGAGCGCGACCTCCTCGGGGGTGAGGCGCAGGGACCCCGCGGCGACGTTCTCGACGAGGTGGTCCGGGTTGCCCGTGCCCGGGATCGCCAGGACGTGCGGGCCGCGGCTCAGGGTCCACGCCAGGCGCAGCTGGGCCGTCGAGACCCCGTGGGCCTCCGCGAGGGCGCGTACATCGGGGCTGTCCTCGGCGGCCGCCCCGGACTCCTTGCCGGCGCCGGCGATCGCGTAGAACGGCACGAAGGCGATGTCCTGCTGCCCGCACGCGTCCAGGAAGGCGTGGTCCTCGGCCGGGGAACCGATCCCGTACGGGTTCTGCACGCACACCACCGGCGCGATGGCCCGCGCCTCGGCGAGGTGGTCGGGGCGGGCGTTGGAGATGCCCAGGTGGCGGATCAGGCCGGCGGTGCGGAGCTCGGCGAGCGCCCCGAAGTGCTCGGCGACGGACCCGCTCGTCTCACGGCGCGGGACGCGGAGGTTGACCACGTCGAGGTGGTCGCGGCCCAGCTGGCGCAGGTTCTCCTCCACCTGCCCGCGCAACTGTCCGGGCTCTGCCCACCACCAGTGCCCGGCGGCGTCCCGGCCCGGCCCGACCTTGGTGGTGATGACCAGGTCGTCGGCGTACGGGGCCAGCGCGCGGTTGATCAGCTCGTTGGCGGAGCGCAGCGGCGAGAAGTAGAAGGCGGCGGTGTCGATGTGGTTCACACCGAGCTCCACGGCGCGGCGCAGCACGCCGGTCACCCGCTCGCGGTCGCTGGGGGAGCCGTCGGCGAGATGCGTGAGCCGCATCGCGCCGAAGCCGAGCCGGTTGACGGTGAGGTCGCCCAGCCGCCAGGTGCCGGCCGAGGCCGCGGTGATCGTTTCTGTCATCCGATGACCGTACCGGGCTCGTCGCCCCATCCGCCGCCTGACCCAGCGCCGGGGAGGGCGCCCTCGCCCGGCGCCTGGGGAGGCGGTCGACCGCCCGTACCGTCGCGCTCGTCATGCGCGGGAGCGGACGTGGTGGGACGCCGCCGGGCCGGATCCGTTTCCGCGGCCCGGCGGCGCCGGTCAGTGGTCCTGCGCGGGCCGGTCAGCGGCCCCGCAGGCCCCGGTCCACGGCCGTCATGAGCTCGCCGTCGGCGGTGTCCGCGTCCAGGGACCAGAACATCGCGCCGCCGAGCCCGTGTTCGCGGATGTAGCCGGTCTTGGCGCGCAGCACCTGCGGGTCGTCGTACGTCCACAGGGTGGTGCCGTCGAAGAGCCAGGCGTGCCCGCCGCGCCGGTCCCGGTGGACCTGGTAGGTCCCCGAATCCGCCAGCTTCTTCAGGGCCTTGTAGTCCTCGTACCCCGCCGCCCAGGTGGCCGGCGCCGGTCCGGTGGCGGGCTGGCCCATGCCGTCCCCGCCGCCGCTGACGCCCGTCCAGCCCTGCCCGTAGAACGGCATGCCCACCACCAGCTTGTGCGCGGGCGCCCCGCGCTCGCGCCAGGCGTCGACCGTGCCGTCCACGCTGAAGTCGCCCCGGGCGTACAGGGCGGACTGCTGGGCCGTGGTGGACTCGCCGGAGACGTGGAAGTCATAGCCCTGGAGGGTCACGAAGTCGAGGTCGCGCATGATCCGGCGGACCTCGAAGCCCGCGTCGATCTTGGCGGGAGCGGTCGGGACGAAGGCCGTCAGCTCGTACGGCGACTTCCGCTTCTGGCCGCGCGCGTACGCGTCGAGCTGCGTGCGGAACTCCTTGACCAGCTCGGTGAAGTTGCGCTTGTCCTCGGGTCGGAACTTCGTGTCCGTGTCCCCGGCCGAGCCCGGCCACTCCCAGTCGAGGTCGATCCCGTCGAACACCCCGGCGGCCGCGCCCGCGCCACCGCGGGTGCCGTCCTGCGGCAGGTTGCCCTTGATGTAGAGGTCGATGCACGACTGGACGAACGCCTTGCGGGATGCGGGGGTCAGCGCGGCGTCCGAGAAGTGCGTGGACCAGCTCCAACCGCCCAGTGAGATCAGCACCTTGAGACCGGGGTGCTTGGCCTTGAGCTCGCGGAGCTGGTTGAAGTTCCCGGCGAGCGGCTGGTCCCAGGTGTCGGCGACCCCGTCCACGGAGTTCTCGGCGTCGAGCGGGCGGACGTAGTCGGCCCAGGCGTCGGCCTCGCCGGGCACGTTGCCGGTGAAGCACTTGCCCTCGGCGCTGACGTTGCCGAAGGCGTAGTTGATGTGGGTGAGCTTGCCGGCGGACCCGTTCGCCTCCAGGTCCTGGACCTGGAAGTCCCGTCCGTAGACGCCCCATTGGGTGAAGTAGCCGACCTTCTTGTATGAGCGGTGGTGGCCGCCCGCCGCTTCGTCCTGCGCGGCGCCGGCGGCGGGCGCGAAGGCGGCCAGGAGGGAGAGGGAGCAGGCGGCGACGGCCAGTCTGCCGAGCATGCTGCGGCGCATGGGCTTCCTTTGCGGATGCGGGAGCGGGGGTGTGAGCGCGTGCGCGGTGCATGCCGGAAACTATTGGTCTGGACCAGAGCGGTCAAGGGGGCGGCGGAAACTCGCCGGTCGGCTACGGCAGGCTCCACTGGCCGACGTCGTCCGCCAGGCCGCCGTTCAGCGCGAACTGGACCGCCGCCGCGGTGGCGTCCTGCGGCAGCCGGAAGGTGACGAAGCCCTCGGCCGAGCCGCCGGGGCTGAGGGTGACGGTGTCCGGGAAGGAGTTCCCGGCCGTCGTGGGGCTGTTGAGGCCGGAGAACCGCTTACCGGCGGTGTCCAGCAGGTGCGCGGCCGGCGCGGGGGAGTCCTTGTAGACGGCGGTCCCGGTGTTCTCCAGCCGGAACCGGACGGCCAGCAGCCGGGTCGACGCGTCGGGCGCCGGGCCCTGCGGGTCGGCCGGGGTGGCGGGGTCCACCACCTGGACCAGGGTGACGTCGAGCCGCTGGCCGGGCCCGCTCCCGGCGAGGGAGACGGTCTCGCCCGAGCCGCCGGGGGCCGCGCCCAGCAGCGCCGGGCCGAATCCCGCGAGCACGCACGCGGCCGCCGCGCCGCGCAGGCGGCGCCGGGACATGCGGGCACCGGCCGATCCACCGATCACCCTGTCCACGATCCTCTTCGGCCCCGCGTCCCGCCACCCGCGCGCGGCGCCGGGACGGCCACCGGCGGCCGGTGACGAGGAGAGGGCAGGGGCGGCGGCGCGCGTCCGAGCCGCCGCCCGTCGCCAGAGACCGGAACCGCCGGCGGCCGGCCCGCCGGGGGCTACGCGGCCCCGTCCTCCTGGTACCCGTACGGGCGGGTGATGATCTCCATCCCGTGGCCCGCGGGGTCCGTGAAGTACACGCCGCGGCCCCCGTCGTTGTGGTTGATCTCGCCGGGGTGCTTTCCGTGCGGATCGGCGTAGTACGCCGCCCCCGAGGCCCGGATCTTGCCGAAGGCCTCGTCGAACTCCTCCTCGGAGAGGAGGAACGCGTAGTGCTGCGGGGTGATGGACTCGGCGGGGATGGTCGCGAAGTCCAGGGTGACGCCGTTGGCGGTCTCGACCGGGATGAAGGGGCCGGCTTCGGCCCCGACGCTCAGGCCCAGGACGTGCGCCAGGAATGCGGCGGACTCCCGGTTGTCACGGGAGTGGATGATCGTGTGGTTCAGTGCGACTGACATGGGTGGATGCCTCCGAAAGGCACTTCGCGGCGACCTCCATGCCTCACCCAGCCGGTGACCGACACGCGATGCCGCGGATGCCGATGCTAGTCAGAGCCGCCCGGCGAAGTCCACCGGGTTCCGCCCGGAGCCCGCCCGCCCCAGCCCCCCTCACGCTTTCCCGTCCAGGGCCTCGAGGGTGCCCTGCGGGGGTGGTTCCGGACGAACCGCTGCCCCTCACCGCCCTGGGCGTCGAGCCACAGCAGGTGGCAGTCCTCGGGCCAGTCGTGGTGGCGACCGTCGCCGTACGGGTCCACCGGATGCGGGCCGTCCGGGTCCCGGCCTCCACGGCGGACCCGGGCTTCCGCACCCCGGGCAGGGCTTCGGAGTGCCGCACCGGCCGGGGCTCGGGCTCCGCCGTACCGGCCCATCCGGTAGGCGGAGACGGCCAACCGGGGCGCGGTGGTGCACACGTACGGCCCGACGGCTCCCCGGGCAGGACGCTGACCCGGTCCGCGAACCGGCCCCCACTTCTGCGGCCCCGTCTCAGTCCACGTGCTGCCGGTAGCGGTCGATCACCTCCCTCAGGACCTCCGCGCCGTCCCGGGCCCACAGGCCCGGGCTGAAGATCTCCACCTCGACCGGGTCCCGGTAGCCGGCCGCGTCCGCCAGCCGGCGAAAGCCCCGCAGGTCGATACAGCCGTCCCCCAACTGCCCGCGCCCCAGCAGCGCCCCTTCGGGGAGCGGGGTGACCCAGTCGGCCACCTGGACGGCTACGATCCGCCCGCCCTCGCCCGCCCGGAGCAGATCCGCCGGGAGCCGCTCGTCCCACCACAGGTGGTACGCGTCGGCCACCACCCCCACCTGCTCCGCGGGGAACTGCTCGGCCAGGTCCAGGGCCTGGCCGAGGGTGGACACCACACACCGGTCCGACGCGAACATCGGATGCAGCGGCTCGATCCCCAGCCGTATCCCGTGCGCGGCGGCCCACGGCGCCAGCTCGCCGAGGACCGAGGCGATCCGCCCGCGCGCCCCCACCAGGTCCCGCTCGCCCGGGGGCAGCCCGCCGGACACCAGGACCAGCGTGTCCGCGCCCAGTTCGGCCGCCTCCGCCACGGCCCGGCGGTTGTCGTCGAGCGCGGCGGCCCGCCCGGCGGGGTCGGCGGCGGTGAAGAACCCGCCCCGGCACAGCGAGCTCACCCGCAGCCCCGCCCCGGCGACCAGCTTCGCCGTCTCCCGTACCCCGAACGCCCGGACCGGATCCCGCCACAGCCCGACCGCGCCCACGCCCGCCGCCGTGCACCCGGCGACCAGCTCGGGCAGCGACCACTGGCGTATCGTCTCCTGGTTGAGGCTCAGCCGCGCCGGCGCGGGCGCCGGCTTCACGACGCGACCCCGTGCAGCGCGAGCAGCCCCCGCATCCGGTCCTCGGCGAGCTCCGGATCCGGGAACAGCCCCAGCCCGTCGGCCAGTTCGTACGCCGCCGCCAGATGCTCCAGGGATCGGGCCGACTCCAGCCCGCCGAGCATCCTGAACTCCTCCTGGTACCCGGCCAGCCAGGCCAGCAGCACCACCCCGGTCTTGTAGAAGCGGGTCGGCGGTGCGAAGAGATGCCTCGACAGGGGGACCGTCGGATCCAGCAGCGCCCGGAAGCCCGCGGTGTCCCCCCGGTCCAGTGCCAGCGCCGCCCGGGCCGCTATCGGGGCGATCGGGTCGAAGATGCCCAGCAGCGCGTCGCTCGCCAGCTCCCCGTCTCCCGCTATCAGCTCCGGGTAGTGGTAGTCGTCCCCCGTGTAGCAGCGCACCCCGGCCGGCAGCCGCCGGCGGATGTCCACCTCCCGCTCGGCGTCCAGCAGCGAGACCTTGATCCCGTCCACCTTCTCCGGACAGTCGGCGATGATCTTCAGGAAGACCTCCGTGGCCGCGTCGAGGTCGTCGTGTCCCCAGTAGCCGGCGAGCGCCGGGTCGAACACCGGGCCCAGCCAGTGCAGTACGACCGGCCGCGCGCTCTGCCGGAGCAGCCCCCCGTACACCTCCAGGTAGTCCTCGGGGCCGCGGGCCGCGGCCGCCAGTGCCCGAGAGGCCATCAGGACGGCGCCCGCCCCGCAGTCCTCGACGTGTGCGAGCTGTTCCTGATACGCCGCGGTGACGGCCGCCGGGGGGTGCGCCTCGTCCGGGGAGAGCTGGTCGGTGCCCGCCCCGCAGACGATCCGCCCGCCGACGGCTCTGGCCTCGTCCGCCGAACGCCGGATCAGCTCCGCGGCCGCCGGCCAGTCCAGGCCCATGCCGCGCTGCGCCGTGTCCATGGCCTCGGCGACTCCGAGGCCCTGCGCCCACAGCCGGCGGCGGAAGGCCAGCGTCGCCTCCCAGTCCACCCCGGGCCCAGCCGCGCCGGGCCGGGTCCGCGGATCGGCGACCACGTGCGCGGCCGAGTAGAACCTCCGGCTGTGCGCCGGGCCGCAGCTGAGCGGGGCGAAGGGGTCGGTGTTCGGCCGGTGCAGGCGGTACCCGCCGCCCGCCGAGGGGAGCCGGATGCTCACAGGACCACCTCCGGCACCGGAAGCCGCCGGCCCTCCGCCGAGGAGCGCAGGCCGAGCTCGGCGAGGTGTACGCCCCGGGCCCCGGCCAGCAGGTCCCACCGCCAGGGCTCGTCGAGGACGACATGGCGCAGGAAGAGCTCCCACTGGGCCTTGAAGCCGTTGTCGGCGGGGGCGTTGTCCGGTACCTCCTGCCACTGGGAGCGGAAGGGCTCGGTCTGTGGCAGATCCGGATTCCACACCGGCTTCGGGGTGGCCCCGCGGTGCTGGACGCGGCAGCTCCGCAGCCCGGCGACGGCCGACCCGTGCGTCCCGTCCACCTGGAACTCCACCAGCTCGTCCCGGTGGACCCGCACCGCCCAGGAGGAGTTGATCTGGGCGACCGCGCCGCCCTCCAGCTCGAAGGTTCCATACGCGGCGTCATCGGCCGTGGCCTCATACGGTTTGCCCTCCTCGTCCCATCTGCGGCCGATATGGGTCCGGGTGAGGGCCTGCACCGTGTGGACCCGGCCGAACAGCTCGTGCAGCAGGTACTCCCAGTGCGGGAACATGTCGGCGACGATGCCCCCGCCGTCCTGTGCGCGGTAGTTCCACGAGGGCCGCTGGGCGGGCTGCCAGTCACCCTCGAAGACCCAGTACCCGAACTCCCCGCGCACGGAGAGGATCTCGCCGAAGAAGCCGCCCTCGATCAGCCGTCTCAGCTTCAGCAGCCCGGGCAGGAACAGCTTGTCCTGCACCACGCCGTGCTTGATCCCGGCGGCCGCGGCCAGGCGCGCCAGCTCGAGCGAGGACGCGAAGGTCAGGGCGGTCGGCTTCTCGCAGTAGACGTGCTTGCCCGCGGCTATGGCATGCCGGATCGCCGTCTCGCGGGCGCTGGTGACCTGGGCGTCGAAGTAGATCTCGACCTCGGGATCGGCCAGCACCGCCTCCAGGTCGGTGCTGACGTGCTCCAGGCCGTGCCGCTCGGCGATCTCCCGAAGGGCCGGCTCCCGGCGCCCCACGAGCACCGGCTCCGGCCACAGCACGGTGCCGTCTCCGAGTGGAAGCCCGCCCTGCTCGCGCAGCGCGAGCAGCGACCTGACCAGGTGCTGCCGATATCCCATGCGCCCGGTCACGCCGTTCATGGCGATCTTGATCGTCCTGCGGTCCACGGTGTCCTCCCCCGTTCGATGGAAAGCGATAGAAAGCGCTTTCACTGCGTCCAAGCTAGAGCCTCGCTCCTCGCGACTGCAAGACACGAACGAGTGATAGAAAGCGCTTGCTCAATCAGGCATCATGGAGATCCACACACCGGATGAGACGATGACCGGGACCAACGGATCCCCGGGCGCCGAGCCCGGGCGGCAGAGGAAGGAGGCGGTGCGGCATGGCGGTGACCCTGGCCGAGGTCGCGGCGCGCGCGGGGGTGTCGCCCGCCACGGTCTCGCGCGTCTTGAACGGGGGATACCCGGTGGCAGGCGGCACGCGCACCCGGGTGGAGCGGGCCGTCGAAGAACTGGGCTACATCGCCAACGGGCCCGCCCGCGCGCTCGCGGCCGCGACCTCCGACCTCGTCGGCGTGCTCGTCCACGACGTCGCGGACAGCTTCTTCGGCATACTCGCCGGATCCCTGCAGAGCGCCCTCGCGCCCACCGGCCCGGGCGGCGCCCGCCGCCTCGCGGTCGTCTGCAACACCGAAGGGGACCCCGCGGCCGAACTGGCCTACCTCGCCCTGCTGGAAGGCCAGCGGGCCGGCGGAGTCGTCCTCACCGGCGGCGCCGCCGAGGACCCGGGCCACACCACGGCACTCGCCGCCCGCGTGGCCCGGATCGCCGCGAGCGGTGCGCCCGTGGTCCTGTGCGGCCGGCCCCCGCTGCCGCTGCCCGCCGGCGCGCCCTCCGGACTGCTCGTCGCCACCGTGGCGTTCGACGACCACGGCGGCGCCTTCCGCCTCGCCGAACACCTGCTGGCCCTCGGACACCGGCGGATCGCCTCCGTCGCCGGCCCGCCCGGCCTGAGCACCACCCGCGAGCGGCTCGCCGGACACCGCGCCGCCCTGCTGCGGCACGACCCCCGCCTTCCCGAGGCCTGCGCCGACCTGACCGTGCACGCCGCCTTCACCCGCTCCGCGGGCTACGACGCCACCCGCGAACTGCTGCGCCGCGGCGCACCCTTCACCGCCGTCGCCGCGGCCAACGACACCGTCGCCACCGGAGTCGCCGCAGCCCTGCGCGAGGCCGGGCTGCGCATCCCCGAGGACGTCTCCGTCGCCGGTTTCGACGACCTGCCGTTCTGCGCGGACACCGCCCCCGCCCTCACCACCGTCCGGGTGCCCCTGCGCGAGGCGGGAGCGCTCGCCGCCCTCCTGGTCACCGGCCGCCGACCGCTGCCCCCGGGCGGGATCACCACCCTGCCCACCGAGCTGATGGTGCGCGCCTCCACCGGACCCGCCCCCGCGGGAAGGAACGGCCCGTGAAGTACGCCTTCTCCACGCTCGGCCTGCCCGGAACCCCCCTCGACCGCAGCGCGGCCCTCGCGGCCGCCCACGGGTACGACGGCCTGGAGCTGCGCGCGCACCCCGAGGAGCCCCTGCACCCCGGCAGCCCGCCGGCCGAGCGCGCCGCCGGCCTGCGCACCCTCACCGCCGCCGGGGTCGCCGTCCTCGCCATCGCCGGCTACGCCAAAGTGGCCGCGGCCGGCGAGGACGAGCCGGTCCTCGCCGAACTGCGCGCGCTGGTGGGGCTGGCCGCCGATCTCGAAGCCCCCTGCGTACGGGTCTTCCCGGGCGGCCGCGGCCTGCCGCAGGAGACCGCCGACGCCAACGCCGTGCGCAGGCTGCGCGCCGCGGCGCCGTTCGCCGAGCGGCACGGCGTGCGGATCCTGCTGGAGACCCACGACTCCCACCGCACCGGGGCCGGAGCCGCCCGGGTCCTGGACCGGGTCGCCCATCCGGGAGCGGGCGCGCTGTGGGACGTACTGCACACCTGGCTCGGCGGCGAGAGCCCGGAGCGGTCTGGGCAGGCCCTGGCCGCGCACCTGGGCTACGTGCAGGTCAAGGACGTGGCCTCGGCGCAGGAGCTCACCCCGCTCGGGCTCGGCGCCGGAGTGCTGCCGCTGGCCCAAGCGGTGGCCGAAGCGGTGTCCGCCTCGGCCGGCGCGGGCTGGCTCTGCTGGGAGTACGAGAAGCGCTGGTACCCCGGGGCGGCCGAACTGCCGGGCCGCCTCGCCCAGGGCCGCCAGGAGCTGGCGCGGCTGGTGGCGGCCGCCGCCCCGGGGGAGCGGACGGGGTAGCCGGCAGCTCCCGTACGGCTCGGGACGGCCCCGCGACCTCGGACCGAGCCAAGATCGAATGGGCAATCCGATCGAAGTAATCAGTTCGGGTACGGGCCTGGCCGGAGGCTCCGTGGTTCGCCAACCCGTTACGTGCGGATCGTCAGCCGCGGCAGCAGTTCCAGGTGCTGCCGGGGGCCGTCCTGTGCGTCCTCGCCCGCCAGGCGGTCCACCAGCCGGTCCAGCAGCAGGCCCGCCGCCCGGGCGCCGACCTCGCGCTTGGCCGGCGCCACCGCGGACAGCGGTACGTCGGCCATCCCGGCGACCTCGTCGTCGTACGTGATCACGGCCAGGTCCTCCGGGACCCGCACCCCCCGCGCCTGGAGCCGCGGGATCAGCATGATCGCGTCGGTGTCGCTGTGGATCAGCGCCGCGGTCACCCCGCCCGCCGTCACCGCGCCGCACAGGTACTCCAGGGTCCGGGCGAAGGCGTCCGCGTCCGACAGCGGGCCCGGCCCTGCCGCCGGCCACGGCGGCGCCGGCTCCAGCCCGAGCGCGGCCACCGCGGCCTCGTACCCGGCCCGCAGCCGCGCCGTGGTCGGCGTGGTCCGGCTCGCCAGCGCGATCCGCCGGTGCCCCAGCCCCACGAGGTGCTGTACCGCCCCGGCCGCGCCGTGCGCGTGGTCGGAGGCCACCCGGTCCAGCGCCGCCGCCGGATGCCCCGGCGGCGCCCACCGCTCCACCAGCACGGTCGGAACGGGGAGTTCCACCGTCCAGGCCCCCTCCCCGGGCCCGGGTGACCCGGCCTCCCAGTTCGGGGTGAGCAGCAGTCCGTGCGCCCCGGTGGACAGCAGCCGGTCCGCCTGGGTGCGGTCCTCGCCCGGCAGATAGCGGGTCAGCCCCACCGTCAGCCGTGCGCCGCGGGCCTCCACGGCCGCCCGGGCCCCCCGTACGACATCGGCGTAGTAGTACTCGGTGGTGGGCACCACCATCCCGATCACGAGCCCCTCGCCGTCGGCCGGGCCGCCGTGACCCGCAGCGGCCGGGGCCGGGGCGCCGCCCGAGGCTCCGGCCTCCCCCGCGCCCGCCCGGCCGGCCGCCGGCGCGGAGCCCGGCTCCACCCGGCTGATCACCCCGTGCATCCGCTGGATCTCGCCCCGCGCCGCCATCGCCTCGATGTCCCGGCGCAGGGTGACGGGGGAGATGCCCAGCTCCTGGGCCAGCTCCGCGACGCGCACACTGCCCCGCGCCCGGACGCGCGCGAGTACCTGGGCCTGACGCTGGTCTACGTGTGGTCTCAAGGGGTCCCCCTGCGGTCTGCCGTTCCGTCGCCCGCCATCATAGGCAGTCGAACCGATCGATTCGATCGATTGCGATCAGCTCTCATTGACGGCATGGTCAAAGCGTTCATATATTCGGCGGCGCCCCGCACCTCACGGCATCACGACCTCTCGGGAGTCAGCGCATGCTCACCCACGACCAGGACGGATTCCGGCGCGCAGACCGCCCCCACCGCATCGTCTCGGGGGCCCTGCACTACTTCCGGGTCCATCCGGACCTGTGGGAGGACAGGCTGGAGCGGCTGCGCGCGATGGGCGCCAACACCGTCGACACCTACGTCCCCTGGAACTTCCACGAGACCGCCCCCGGCAAGGCCGATTTCACCGGCTGGCGCGACCTCGCCCGCTTCCTGCGCACCGCCCAGGACCTCGGCCTCGACGCCATCGTCCGCCCCGGCCCCTACATCTGCGCCGAATGGGACTTCGGCGGCCTGCCCGCCCGCCTCCTCGCCGTCGACGGCCTCCACCTGCGCTGCTCGGACCCGCGGTTCGAGGCCGAGGTGGACGGCTGGTTCGACCTGGTCGTCCCCGAGCTGCTGCCCCTCCTCGCGAGCCGCGGCGGACCGGTCGTCGCCGTACAGATCGAGAACGAGTACGGCTCGTACGGCAACGACAGCCGCTACCGCGCCCACGTCGAGCGGGCCCTCGTCGAACGCGGCGTGGACTGCCTGCTGTTCACCGCCGACGGCCCCGAGGACGCCATGCTCCAGGGCGGTATGCTCCCCGGCCGGCTCGCCACCGCCACCTTCGGCGCGCGGCCCGCCGAGCGGCTCGAAGCCCTGCGCCGCTACCAGAGGACCGGCCCGCTCGCCGCGATGGAATTCTGGATCGGCTGGTTCGACCACTGGGGCGAGGACCACCACGTCCGCGCCGTCGAAGACGCCGCCGACTCGCTCGACGAACTCCTCGCCACCGGCGCCTCCGTCAACCTCTACATGGCCCACGGCGGCACCAACTTCGGCTTCTGGGCCGGCGCCAACCACACCGGCTCCCGCCCGGGGGAGGCCGGCTACCAGCCCACCGTGACCAGCTACGACTACGACGCGCCCATCGGCGAAGCCGGTGAACTCACCCCCAAGTTCCACGCCTTCCGCGAGGTCATCGGCAAGTACGTACCGCTGCCCGGCATCCCGCTGCCCCAGCCGCCGCCGCGGATCACCCCGGCCCTCGCCACCCCCGCCGGCAGCGCGCCGCTGCTGGGCGCCCTCGACCGGCTCGGCGGCCCGCCGGTACTGCGCCCGGCTCCCGAGTCGATGGAACGCCTCGGCCAGAGCCACGGCCTGATCCACTACCGGACCACGGTCACCGGGCCGCGCCCCGCCATGCCCGTGAAGATCGACGGCCTCGGCGACCGCGCGTACGTCTTCGCCGACGGACTGCCGCTCGGCATCCTCGACCGCAACGCCCCCGACGAGGGGCTCGACCTGCCCGTCGGGGAGGCCGGCGTGGTCCTCGACATCCTGGTCAGGGCGCAGGGCAGGGTCAACTACGGCCCGCTCCTCGACGACCGCAAGGGCATCTGGCGCGGCGTACGCCACGGCCACCAGCAGCTGTTCGAGTGGGAGATCCGCCCGCTGCCGCTCACGGACCTCGCCGGCCTGGAGTTCGCCGCGGCCACGCCCGGCGCCCCCGAGGAGGGGCGGCCCGTCTTCCACCGCTTCACCCACGGCCTCACCGGCCCGCCGGCCGACGCCTTCGTGGACGTGTCCGGCTGGGGGACCGGCCTGGTCTGGCTGAACGGCTTCCTCCTCGGCCACTACGACACCCCGCGCGGCCCCCAGCGCACGCTCTACGCCCCCGGCCCCCTGTGGAACCCGGGCGGCAACGAGATCGTCGTCCTGGAACTGGAGCGCCCCGGCGGCGAACTGCCGCTGCGCGACCGGCCCGACCTCGGCCGCCGCACGGTCGTCACCCTCCAGTGAGAGAGGATCCTCGCGTGAAGCGCACCAGCACCCACTTGGCCGACGGCCGCGAGATCCTGTACTACGACACCGGCGACGGCTCGGCCCGCGCCCTCCCCGACACCCGCCCGCTCGGGGCGCCCGCCACCGCGAGCACCTCCGAGGTCCGGCGCGATCCGCTGCTCGGCGACAGCGTCGTCATCGCCTCCCACCGGCAGGACCGCACCTACCACCCGCCCGCCGACGCCTGCCCGCTGTGCCCCTCCACCGAAGGGCGCGCGAGCGAGATCCCGGCCCCCGACTACGAGGTGGCCGTCTTCGAGAACCGCTTCCCCTCCCTCGCCGGAGACACCGGCCGCTGCGAGGTCATCTGCTTCACCCCCGACCACCGGACCTCCTTCGCCCAGCTCGACGAGGAGCGGGCCGCGCTGGTGCTGGCCGCCTGGACCGACCGCACCGCCGAGCTGTCCGCCCGCGAAGGCGTCCGCCAGGTGTACTGCTTCGAGAACCGGGGCTCCGAGATCGGCGTCACCCTCGCCCACCCGCACGGGCAGATCTACGCCTTCCCCTTCGTCACCCCGCGCACCACCCGGATGCTCGCCACCGTCGCCGCCCACCGGGAGCGCACCGGCGGCAACCTGTTCGAGGAGGTCCTGGCCGCCGAACGCGCCGAGGGCTCACGCGTCGTCCTCGCGGGGGAGCACTGGACCGCCTTCGTGCCGTACGCCGCGCGCTGGCCGTACGAGGTCCACCTCTACCCCCACCACCGGGTCCCCGACCTGCCCGCCCTCGGTGACGCGGCCCGCGCCGAGTTCCCCCGGATCTACCTGGAAGTGCTGCGCCGCTTCGACCGGCTCTTCGGCCGGACCGACCCCACCCCGTACATCTCCGCCTGGCACCAGGCCCCGCTCGGCGAGGGCCGCGAGGACTTCGCACTGCACCTGGAGCTGTTCACGGTCCGGCGCACCGCGGACAAGCTGAAGTACCTCGCCGGGACCGAATCCGGCATGGAGGCCTACATGAACGACGTCCGGCCCGAGGACGCGGCCGCGCGCCTGCGGGAGGTGGCGAGCCCGTGACCGGGACGGCCCAGGAATTCCGGGAGCTGTACGGGTACCCGCCCGAGGGGGTGTGGGCGGCGCCCGGCCGGGTCAACCTGATCGGCGAACACACCGACTACAACGACGGCTTCGCCCTGCCCTTCGCCCTGCCGCAGCGCACCGAGGTGGCCGCGGCCCCCCGCGCTGACCGGACCCTCAGGCTCCACTCCGCGCACATCCCCGCCGGTGTGGTGACCCTCGACCTCGCCGCCCTGGACCCGGAGCGCCCGCCGCAGGGCGCCGACAGCTGGGCCGCCTACCCGGCCGCGGTCTTCTGGGCCCTGCTGGAGGCTGACCTTCCCATCAGGGGGGCCGATCTGCACGTACGGTCCGACGTGCCGACCGGAGCCGGCCTGTCCTCCTCCGCCGCCCTGGAGGTGGCCACCGCACTGGCCCTGGCCGACCTGTACGGACTCCCGCTCACCCGGCCCGAACTGGCCGCGCTCGCCCGGCGCGCCGAGAACGCGTACGTCGGCGTCCCCTGCGGGGTGATGGACCAGATGGCCTCGGCATGCGCCACCGAAGGCCACGCCCTCCACCTGGACACCCGCAGCCTCGAACAGCGGCACATCCCCTTCGACTGCGCGGCGGCGGGCCTGCGCCTCCTCGTCATCGACACGCGGGTCAAGCACGCCCTGGCGGACGGGGCCTACGCGCAGCGCCTGGCCTCCTGCCACCAGGCGGCCGCGGCCCTCGGCGTACCGGCCCTGCGCGACCTCCCGTACGAGGGCCTCGACCGGGCGCTGGCCCGCCTCGGCGATCCGGAGGCGCGCCGACGCGTCCGGCACGTCGTCACCGAGAACGAACGGGTGCTGCGCATCGAAGGGTTGCTGCGCGCCGGACGGCTGCGCGAGACGGGCCCGCTGCTCACCGAGGGGCACGTCTCGCTGCGCGACGACTACGAGGTCTCCTGTCCGGAGCTCGACCTGGCGGTGGCCGCGGCCGGCGCGGCAGGGGCCTACGGGGCGCGCATGACCGGCGGCGGCTTCGGAGGCTCGGCCCTGGCCCTGATCGACGCGGCCGCCGAACCCGCGGTCACGCGGGCCGTGACGGACGCCTTCCGCCGGGCGGGCCACGCACCGCCCCGCATCGCGCCGGCGGCCCCGTCGGCGGGGGCCGCCCGCGTGGGCTAGGCGAGGCCGGAGGCCGGAGGCCTCGGCCATCGGGAAGCGGCTCGGCGGACTCTTCTAGACTGATCCGACGGCCGGTCAGGCATCGCACGAGTGCGGAGGCACGAATCGCATGCGCTATCTCTCCCTGGGCAGTTCGGGTCTTCAGGTCTCCGCCGTCGGGCTCGGCTGCAACAACTTCGGCCGCCGCCTCGACGCCCAGGCCACCCGCGCCGTCATCGACGCCGCACTCGACGCGGGCATCACCCTCCTCGACACCGCCGACATCTACGGCGGCCTCGGCGGCTCCGAGAACCACCTCGGGCAGGCCCTCAAGGGCCGCCGGGACCAGGTCGTCCTCGCCACCAAGTTCGGGTACGCGGGCACGGACATGAAGTACGGGCCCGCCGCCGGTTCCCGCGGCGGCCGCGCCTACATCCGGCGGGCCCTCGAAGAGTCCCTGCGCCGCCTGCGCACCGACCACATCGACCTGTACCAGCTGCACAGCCCCGACCCGGCCACCCCGATCGCCGAGACCCTCGCCGCGCTCACCGAGCTCGTCGCCGAGGGCAAGATCCGCTACATCGGGCACTCCAACCTCACCGGCTGGCAGCTCGCCGAAGCCGCCCACGCCGCCCGCGAGACCGGCTCGGTGCCCTTCGTGTCCGCGCAGAACGAGTGGTCCCTGCTGGAGCGTTCGGCCGAGCGCGAGCTCGTCCCGGCGGCCCGGCACTACGGCGTCGGCGTCCTCCCGTACTTCCCCCTCGCCAACGGCCTCCTCACCGGCAAGATCCGCCGGGGCGCACCCGTCCCGGCCGGTTCCCGCCTGGAAGGCCGGGACGCCTACCTCACCGACGAGCGGCTCGACGTGGTCGAAGCCCTGGCCGCCCTCGCCGAGAAGCACGACCGCACCGTCCTCGAACTCGCCATCGGCTGGCTCTGCGCCCAGCCCGGCTGCGCCTCCGTCATCGCCGGAGCCACCTCTCCCGAACAGGTGCGCGCCAACGCGGCCGTGGCCGACCGCCCGCTGGACCCCGCACTGCTGGCCGAGATCGACGCGGTGGCGCCGGGCGTCCCGGCCTGACGCGGGCAAGGCGAAGCCGTCGAGGACACAACGGCGTTCCTCGACGGCTCACCCGTACGCCTACTGCCCTGGCCGGCGGGGGCCCGGGGGGTCTCCCGCTAGGACGTGATGTCCTTGCGGGAGAACCCCCGGAAGGCGAGGGCGAAGAGCACCAGGGCGTACGACACCGACACCGCCGTCCCCTTGACCATCCCGCCCCACTCCAGCTGCGGCTGCAAGGCGTCCGCCCACGCGAACTGCCAGTGCGCCGGCAGGAACTCGCGCCAGGACCCGAGCGCCGTGACCGCGTCCAGCACGTTCCCGACGATCGTCAGCCCGACCGCACCGCCCACCGCGCCCAGCGGCGCGTCCGTCCGGGTGGACAGCCAGAACGCGAGCCCCGCCGTCACCAGCTGCGACACGAAGACGAAAGCGACCGCCAGCGCGAGCCGCGGCACGGTGTCCCCGGCGGCCAGCGCCCCGCCCGTCGGGATCTTCAACGGCCCCCACCCGTACGCGGCCGTGCCCGCCGCCAGCGCCACGACCGGCAGCAGCACCATCGCCGCGAGGCTGAAGCCGAGCGCCACCACGAGCTTGCTCCACAGCAGCCGCGACCGCGGCACCGGCGAGGCCAGCAGATAGCGCAGCGAGGACCAGCTCGCCTCCGAGGCCACCGTGTCCCCGCAGAACAGCGCCACCGGCACCACCAGCAGGAAGCCCGCCGAGACGAACAGGCAGGTCGCCGCGAAGTTCGCGCCCGAGGCCGTCGCCGTGTCGATGAGCGTGATCCGGCCGTTGCCCCCCTCGGGGCCGTCCGGCCCGCCGCCCACCGCGAAGGCGATGAGCATGATGAACGGCAGCGCGGCGAGCACCCCGAACATCACCAGCGTCCGCCGCCGCCGCCACTGCCGCAGCGCCTCCACGCGCAGCGGCAGCGTCCGGCCGGCCTGATAGCCCGGGGCCACCTCCTGTACGGCGCTCACGCCGAACCTCCGATCAGGGTGAGGAACGCGTCCTCCAGCCGCCGGTGCGGCCCCACTCCGCTCACCGGCACCTCCAGCCGGACGAGTTCGGCGATCAGGCCGGCGGCCGTCGCGCCTTCGAGCCGTACGAGGAGCCCGTCGTCGGCGGCCACCACGGAACCCACTCCCTCCAGCGCGGCCACCTTCTCGACGGCCATGTCGTCCACCGGCCCCGCCAGCGACACCAGCAGGGTGTGCCCGCCGCCGGTGATCTCCGAGACCTGGCCCGCCTGCACCAGCCTGCCGCGGTCCATGACCACCAGGTGCGTACAGGACTGCTCCACCTCGGACAGCAGGTGGCTGGAGACGATGACCGTCCGCCCGCCCGCCGCGTAGCGGATCATCACGTCCCGCATCTCCCGGATCTGCGGCGGGTCCAGGCCGTTCGTCGGCTCGTCGAGGATCAGCAGGTCCGGCATCCCTAGCATGGCCTGGGCGATCGCGAGGCGCTGGCGCATGCCCTGCGAGTACGTGCGCACCGCACGCTCCAGCGCGTCGCCGAGCCCGGCGATCTCCAGGGCCTCCGCCAGGTGGGCGTCCTCGGCCGGGCGGCCGGTGGCCTGCCAGTACAGCTCCAGGTTCGCGCGGCCCGTCAGGTGCGGCAGGAAGCCCGCGCCCTCCACGAAGGCCCCGACCCGCGACAGCACCGGCGCACCGGCCCGCACCGCGTGCCCGAACACCCGGATCTCCCCGGCGTCCGGCGAGATCAGCCCCATCAGCATCCGCAGGGTGGTGGTCTTCCCGGCCCCGTTGGGCCCGAGCAGCCCCAGCACCTGCCCCTTCTCCACCCGGAACGACAGGTCGCGGACCGCGTACCGGTCCTCCGCCTTCGCGTACCGCTTCGTCAGGCCGGTGATCTCCAGCGGTACGTCGGCCAGCGCGGGGTCGGGCCGCGCTCCCCGGCCCCCCGGCCCGGCCCCCGCCCGGCCGCTCCGGCGGATCCCGAGCAGCGCCGCGGCCAGCGCCGCGGCGCCCAGGGGCAGCCCCCAGGTCCAGGCGGGCAGTCCGGGCGTGGCGGTGCGTACCTCCCCGGCGACGGGCACGGCCAGCGGGCCCTGCGCCGAGACCGTGTAGGTGGCCGGCGCGGCTGGGCTCGCGTAACCCAGGTCGGTCGCGGCGACCACCAGCCGCAACCGGTGCCCGGCCTCGACGGCGTGGTCGATCGCCGGGAGCCGCAGTTCGACCGTGGTCCCCTGCTGCGCGTTCTCCACCCGGACCGGGGCCACGAGTTGGCTCGGCAGCACCTGCTGCCGGCCGTCCGGGCCCACGTCGTACACCTTGCCGAAGAGCACGGCCGAACCGTCCGCGGCCGTCGACCTCACCTTCAGGGTGATGGTCGGCGCCCCGGTGATCCGCAGCTCCTCGGCCAGCGGCTTTGAATCGAACCGGGCGTTCTGCCCCGGGAAGTCCAGCGAGAGGCCGGCTCCGAAGGAGGCGAGCTGTCCGCCGATGCCCGGCAGCGAGGACAGGGCGGGAGGGGCGCCGCCGGCCGGATTGGCGAAGCTCTGCTCGCTTCCGGCCAGCGCGAACTCCTTCGGGTCCGAGGCCAGCCCCGGGTACCGTTCGCCGCTCGCGCCGCGCAGCTGCACCTGGCCGTCGGTCGAGTCGATGCCGCCGGAACGCGAGACGCGGAAGGCCGGCCCGGTGTCGGCGCCCTCCTCGTCCTTGAGGTAGCGGTCGAACCAGGCCGTGGTCCGCTCAGCCAACCGGTCGGCCTCGCGCGTGCCGCCGTCGTGTCCGCCCGCCGCCCAGTCCACGGAGACGGGCGCGCCGTTCGCCGCGACGGCCTTGGCCATGGCGTCGGCCTGGTCCAGCGGGAAAAGGGAGTCGTCCTGCCCCTGCACGATGAGCGCCGGCACCTTGATCCGGGCGCCGACTGCCGACGGGCTGCGCTGCTCCAGCAGCGCCCTGGCCTCGGGATCGGGCTTCCCGGCCACCGCGACCCGCTCGTACATGGCGCACAGCTCGGGCTGGAAGCGCCCGCAGCCGGGGGCGGCGAGCGGATCGGGCGCCTGCGCACCCGGCTGCCCGGGCTGCATGCCGCCCGCGGAGCCGGTGGTGAAGAACAGCCCGGCCCAGAGCTTCTTGAAGACGCCGTTAGGGAAGAGGGAGTCGGCCAGGTTCCAGTAGGTGATCTGGGGGGCGACGGCGTCCACCCGCCGGTCGTACCCGGCGGCGAGCAGCGCGACCGCCCCGCCGTAGGAGGCCCCGGCCATGCCGACGCGCGGGTCGCCCTCCGCGTCGAGCCGTACCTCGGGCCGGGTGGCGAGCCAGTCGATGAGCCGGGACACGTCCTTGACCTCGTACTCGGGGTCGTTGAGCCCGATCCGGCCGCCGGAGCGGCCGAAGCCGCGCGCCGACCAGGTCAGGACGGCGTACCCGTCCCGGGCCAGCTGCTCCGCGTGGGCGCGCACGTCCTCCTTGCTGCCGCCGAAACCGTGGCCGAGGAGCACGGCGGGACGTTTCCTCCCCTCGTCCGGGCCGTCGCCGGAGCCGTCGTCCGCCGTGAAGTAGGAGGTGTCGATCGCGGCGCCGGGCATGTCCACCACGCGGTCCTCGCGGTGTACGGCCGGCGAGTCGCCGGCCGCGGCCGCGGCGGTCCACGCACCGGCTCCCGCGACGACGGCGAGCGCGGCGGCGCCGGCGAGCAGGCGGACCCGGCGGCGCCTGGGCAGTCGGAGCTTCATAGGGAAACCCTAGACGCCCGCCGTGCCCCGCCCGAGCGTCCCCAGGGGGATGTCCCCCCCTTCCGCAGGAGTACGGCGCCCGCCCCGCGTACCGCGCCCGCGGTATGCGCGGTGGCCGGATCCCGACCTGCGGGGCGCGCGTCCGGACGGCAGGATGGCCGCATGCTGCTGGCCGACGTCGCGCGCGTGTCCGGGGAGGTCGCCGAGACCTCCGCCCGGTCCCGGAAGACCGCCCTGCTCGCGGAGCTGTTCGCCGCCGCGCCCCCGGAGGAGGCGGCGCTGGTGATCTCCTACCTCGCCGGGCGCCTCCCGCAGGGCCGGCCGGGCATCGGCTGGCGCGCCCTCGGACAGGACGTGCCGCCCGCGCACGAGCCCACCCTGACCGTCCGGGCCGTGGACGACGCGGTCACCGAGCTGGCCGCCGTCGTCGGCGCGGGATCGCAGGCGGGGCGCCGCCGGGTCCTGGAGAGCCTGCTGGGCGCGGCCACCGAAGCCGAGCAGCGGTTCCTGCGCAGCCTGCTGTCCGGGGAGGTGCGCCAGGGCGCGCTCGACGCGGTGGCCCTGGAAGGCGTCGCCGCGGCGGCCGGGGTGCCGGCCGCGGAGCTGCGCCGGGCGGTGATGCTGGACGGCTCGCTGCCCCGGGTCGCGGCGGCGGTGCTGTCCGGGGGCGCGGCGGCGCTCGGCGGCTTCACCCTGCGGGTCGGACAGCCCGTGCAGCCCATGCTGGCGGGCACCGCGAAGTCCGTCGGCGAGGCGCTGGCCGCGCTCGGGCCCTGCGCGGTGGAGGAGAAGCTTGACGGGATCCGGGTCCAGGTCCACCGGGAGGGCGACGAGGTACGGGTGTACACGCGCTCCCTCGACGAGATCACCGACCGGTTGCCGGAAGTCGCCGAGCTGGCCCGGTCACTGCCGGGGGAGCGCTTCATCCTCGACGGCGAGGTCATCGGCCGGACCGCGGACGGCCGCCCGGTCCCCTTCCAGGAGATCGCGAGCCGGGTCGGCTCCCGCATCGACGTCGAGGCCGCCCGGCGGACGCTCCCGGTGGCCGCGTACTTCTTCGACGTTCTGGCCGCCGGGTCGGACGTCCTGCTCGACCTCCCGGTCCGCGAGCGGTACGGGGCCCTCGCCGCCCTGGTGCCCGAGAGCGCCCGGGTCCGGCGCCTCGTGGTCGAGGATCCGGCGGCGCAGGGCGCCGACGCGGAAGAGTTCTCGGCCGAGACCCTGCGCCGCGGCCACGAGGGAGTGGTGGTCAAGAGCCTCGGCTCCGCCTACGCGGCGGGCCGGCGCGGCAAGAACTGGCTCAAGGTGAAACCGGTGCACACCCTGGACCTGGTCGTCCTCGCCGCCGAATGGGGCCACGGGCGGCGCACGGGGCTGCTGTCCAACCTGCACCTGGGCGCCCGGGCCGCCGACGGCGGCTACGCCATGCTCGGCAAGACCTTCAAGGGGCTCACGGACGAGATGCTGCGCTGGCAGACCCGGGCGCTGGGCGCGCTCGCGACCTCGGACGACGGCTTCACCGTGCGCGTGCGGCCCGAACTCGTGGTGGAGATCGCCTACGACGGCCTGCAGCGCTCCTCCCGCTACCCGGCCGGGGTCGCGCTGCGCTTCGCGCGGGTGCTCAGGCACCGCCCGGACAAGACCGCTGAGCAGGCCGACACGGTGGAGACGGTCCTCGCGGGCGCCAACGCCGGCTGATCACGCCCGCCCGGACGAGGGGTTTTGCCTCAGAGGCAAGACGGATTGCCACACAGGCAAGTCTCTGGCTCAATCGGGGGCATGAACCCCGGTCCTGCCCCCGAGGAAGCGGGCGACGAGCTGCCCGCCGTGGCCCCGCAACTGCGCGACCTGCGCCGCCGCGCCGGCCTCACCCTGGAAGCCGCCGCCGCGCGGGCCAGGCTCTCGCCCGCCCACCTGTCCCGCCTGGAGACCGGCCGGCGCCAGCCCTCGCTGCCGCTGCTGCTCGCACTGGCCCGCACCTACGGTACGACGGTCTCCGAACTGCTCGGCGAGACCCCGGCCGTCGCCGACCCCATCGTACGGGCCGGCGGTCCGGGCGCCCGCGAGGCCGACGGCTGGACCTACTGGCAGGCGGGCGGCTCCGGACGCGGGATGCAGGCCCTGCGCGTGCACGTCCCGTACGGCCGAGGCCCGGGCGAGCTGGTCCGCGTACATCCCGGCGAGGAGTGGCTGTACGTCCTGGGCGGCCGGCTGCGGCTGCACCTGGGGGAGGCCGAGCACCTCCTGGACCCCGGGGACAGCGCGCACTTCGACTCGCTGACCCCGCACCGGATCGCGGGGGCCGACCCCGGCGGCGCCGACCTGCTGTTCGTCCACACCCTGCTGCAGAGCAGCCTCGCCGGGCTGTGCCTGGGCGGCGCCACCACCACCACACACCACCGATAGCCGAGGAGCCGTACCCATGTCAGAGGGACAGGAGCCCGCCACCACCGTGCGGGCGCGCATCGAGAGCAAGTTCCCGCGCGGCCTGGTGATCCGGCTGATCGCCTACTTGTTCGTGGGCCACCTCTTCGCCTTCTTCGTCTACCTCCTCTTCGTCCTGGGTGCCGAGAACCAGTGACGCCGGCGGGCGCGCGTCCCGGGGCCGCACGACTGCGGCCGCACGACTATGGAAAGGTCCAGGTCCTGTGGCTACCCTCCGCGCATGATTTCCACGGTTGTCTGGGGTACCGGCAACGTCGGCCGTTTGGCCATCCGCGCCGTCGAGGCCCATCCCGCGCTGAAGCTCTCCGCCGTCATCGTCCACAATCCAGCCAAGGTCGGCCGCGACGCGGGTGAACTCGGCGAACTCGACCACCTGTTGGGGGTCGAGGCCACCGACGACATCGAAGCCGTCCTGGCCGCCCGGCCCCGGGCCGTGGTGTACGCCGCGTCCGGCGACGTCCGGCCCGACGGCGCCCTCGCCGACATCACCCGGGCGATCCGCTCCGGCGCGGTCGTCGTCAGCCCCGCGCTGTACCCGCTGTACGACCACCGCGGCGCACCGCCGGAGTTCCGCGATCCGGTGCTGGCCGCCATCGCGGAGGGCGGCGGCTCGCTCTTCGCCTCCGGCGTCGACCCCGGCTGGGGCAACGACGTGCTCCCGCTCCTGCTCAGCGGCCTCGGCACGACGATCGACGCGATCCGCTGCCAGGAGATCTTCGACTACTCCACCTACGACCAGCCCGACTCCGTCCGCTACCTCGTCGGCATGGGCCAGCCCATGGACTACGAGCCGATGATGCTCATGCCCTCGATCCCGAGCATGGTGTGGGGCGGGCAGATACGCATGATGGCCCGGGCCCTCGGCGTGGAACTGGACGAGATCCGCGAGACGGTGGACCGGCGCGCCCTCGACACCGCCGTCACCACCCGGACGATGGGCGCCTTCGAGGCCGGCACCCAGGGAGCCATCCGCTTCGAGGTGCAGGGCATCGTCGAGGGCGAACCCCGCATCGTCATCGAGCACGTCACCCGCATCCACGCCTCGTGCGCCCCGGACTGGCCCACCCCGCCGGGCGGCGGCGACGGCGCCCACCGGGTCGTCATCGAGGGCCGTCCGCGCATCGAGGTCACCATCGAGGCCACCGACGAGGGGGAGAACCGCTCGGCGGGCGGCAACGCCACCGCCGTCGGGCGCCTGGTGGGCGCCATCGACTGGCTCACGGAGGCGGAACCCGGGCTGTACGACGCCCTCGACGTCCCGCTGCGCCCCGCCATCGGCAAACTCGGAAGGAAGCAGTCATGAGGATCGACATTCCCGAAGGCCAGCACCCCATCGAGTACGTGTGGGGCGACCTCGTCCCCGGCATCGGCATGGCCGCCGCCAACTTCTCGCTGGCCGTGTACTCCCACACCACCCTGGGGCTGCGCGAGTTCGAGGCGGCCCGGCTGCGGGTCGCGCAGATCAACGGCTGCGTCTTCTGCCTGGACTGGCGCACCGAGCTGAAGGGGGAGAAGGTCGAGGAGGAGTTCGCCGACGCCGTCACCGAGTGGCGCACCACGGACCGGTTCGACGAACGCACCCGGATGTCGGCGGAGTACGCCGAGCGCTTCACCCTGGACCACCACGGGCTCGACGACGAGTTCTGGGACCGGATGAAGCAGCACTACACCCAGCTCGAGATCGTGGAGCTGACGATGAGCATCGGGTCCTGGCTGGTCTTCGGCCGGCTCAACCACGTGCTCGGCCTCGACAGCGTCTGCGTGCTGCCGGGCCACTGACATGGGTCCGGGGCCGTTCGGTTCGTCCGGCCGGCCCCGGCTGTGGTGCGTGCGGACCTCGCTACAGGTCGGTGGCGATGATCTTCTCGATGTTCCGTTCGGCGAGTGCCGTGATGGTGACGAACGGGTTGACGGTGGTGTTGCCGGGGATCAGCGCGCCGTCGATCACGTACAGGCCGGTGTAGCCGTGCAGGCGGCCGTAGTTGTCGGTCGCCCTGTTCAGTACCGCGCCACCGAGCGGGTGGTAGGTGAGGTGGTCGCCCCAGATCTTGTTGGTGCCGAAGAGGTCGGTCCGGTAGATCGTCCCCTCCTTCGAGTTGATCTTGTCGAAGATGGTCTTGGCCATGTCGATGGACGGCTGCTTCCAGGCCGTCTGCCAGTTGAGTTCGACCTTGCCCGCCGCCGCGTTCCAGGAGAACTGGGCGCGGTGGGGGTTCTTGGTGATCGACAGGTAGAAGGAGGCGTAGGTCTCGATCCCGGTCGGGAGCGGGGCCACCTCGGCGAACGCGCCGCCCGCGTCCCAGTTGTCGATGCCGGCGCAGGGGATGGCGGCCTGCACCTTGCCGGTCGGGTCCCACATGTGGTTGGCGCGGCCGCACATGACGTTGCCGTTCTCGCCCCAGCCCTTGCCGATCTCGTCGTTCAGGTTCGGCAGGACGCCGGTGGCCTTCAGCCAAACGAGGAGCTTGCTGGTGCCGACGCTGCCGGCCGCGAAGAACACCCGGTCGGAAGTCACGGTCTTGGTGGCCGTGACGGTGCCGTCGGTGGTCAGCTGGTTGATGGTGACGGTGTAGCCGCCGCCGGACGCGGGGGCGACCGAGGTGACCTGGTGCAGGGGGGAGATGGAGACTTTGCCGGTGGCCTTGGCGGCCGCGATGTAGGTCTGCTGGAGGGACTTCTTGCCGTGGTTGTTGCCGTAGAGGATCTCCCCGTCCACGGCGGATTTGGGGACGGTGCCGGCCGCCTCCTGCTTCATGTAGTCCCAGTCGTACACGTCCGGGACGAAGACGAAGGGGAATCCGGAGCGCTGGGCGTGCTTGCGGCCGACGCGGGCGTACTGGTAGCAGGCGACGGTGTCGAACCAGGCCGGGTCGACGAGGCCCACCCCGAGCCCCGCGTTGGCGCGGGGGTAGTAGGTGTTGTACATCTCGTCGGCGTTCACCGACGGCAGGACGGAACCGAAGTTCGCCCGCTTGGGGGTGACGGCCATGCCGCCGTTGACGAGCGAGCCGCCGCCGACTCCGCGCCCCTGGTAGACGGTGATGCCGCCCATCTCCTCGGCGTCGAGGATGCCCGTGTACTTGGGGACGTTCTTGTCGATCGGGAATCCGAGGAAGTTGCTGAGCGGCGCCTTGGTCCTGGTGCGCAGCCAGTAGGAGCGGTAGTCGGGCTTGGTGGTGTGGGCGAAGATCTTGCCGTCGGTGCCCGGGGTGTCCCAGGCCATGCCCATCTCGACCATGTGGACGTCGACACCGGCCTGGGCCAGGCGCAGGGCGGCGACGGATCCGCCGTATCCGGTGCCGATGATCAGGACCGGGACGCGCGCTCCGTCGTCGATCGCGGCGGCCGTGGTGGTGGCGGTCTGCGCCGCATGGGCGGAAGTGACTTGTGCAGAGAGGGCCACGGCCCCCAAAATAGAACCTGTTCCTGCAAGGAATCCGCGACGGGAGAATCCGTTGGAGCCGTCTCTGGACACGCCGTTGTCACTCATGTGACGTTCCTCACTCTCGGCTGAATGAGAACGAGTTCTACTGCTAGGCGCGTGTGAAGTCACTAGATACCTCGGGGTAACTTGGCAACTTCAGGCCGGCTGTGTCACGGAATCCGCGGCCGCGGCGCCGAACCTGGGACCGACGTCAAGTCGGGCGGGAGTCCGACTCCGTCCGCCGCGGCGGTTCGAGCGGTGGAGCGTCCACCGCGCACTGGGTGCGGCATTGCGGGTGCGCCGACCCTGGCTCGGGGGTCCGTACGGTCGCCCAGGCAACGGCCGCACCGGCCACCAGCCATCCGGCGCACCAGGGCATGGCCCGCCCGAAGGCCGCGTCGAACTGGTCGGCCGAGCGGTACGCCTCCGGCCCCATGCCGGCCAGCAGCGGCAGCGCGGCCACCGCGAGCAGTCCGGCCGCCCGCGCCGCGGCATTGTTGATGCCGCTCGCCAGCCCCGCCCGGCCCGGGTCCACCGAGGCCAGCACGGTCGCGGTGAGCGGGGCCACCAGGGTCACCATGCCCGCGCCCATCACCAGCATCGCGGGCAGCACGTCGGCCGCGTACGAGGCGTCCGGACCGACCCGCAGCATCAGCATCGTCCCGGCCGCGCACATCAGCGGTCCGACGGTGAGGGGGATGCGGGGCCCGATCCGTTCCCCGATCTCCCCGGAGCGGGCGGACAGCAGCAGCATCAGGGCGGTCGTGGGCAGCAGCGCGGCCCCGGCCGCCAGCGCGGAGTACCCCGACACCACCTGAAGCTGGAGCACGACGAGGAAGAAGAAGCCGCCGAACGCCGCGTACACGCACAGCGTGACCAGGTTGACGGCGGTGAACTGCCGAGAGGCGAAGATCTCCGGCGGCACCATCGGATCGGCCCGCCGCCGCTCCACGTACACGAACACCCCGGCCAGCAGCACGCCGGCCACCGCCGCGGCGATCACCGGCACGCCGGCGGTGCGGGCTTCGATCAGCGCGTAGGTGATCAGCGCGAGGGAGGCGGCGCCCAGCAGCGCCCCGGCCACGTCGAACCGCCCGTGCGCCTGGGGATCGCGGGATTCCGGCACGTGCCGCAGGGCCACCGGGACGCACAGCGCGGCCAGCGGAACGTTCAGCAGGAACACCCACCGCCAGCCCGGCCCGTCCACGAGCCAGCCGCCAAGGAACGGCCCCACGGCCGCTCCGACCCCGCCCAGGCCCGACCACAGGCCGACCGCACGGCCCCGGTCCTCGGCCCGGATCGAGCCCTGGATCAGGGCGAGCGAGCCGGGGGTCAGCAGGGCGCCGCCGACGCCCTGCAGGGCCCGGGCGGCCACCAGCACCCCGGCGTTCGGCGCGAGGCCGCACAGCAGCGAGCCCACCGCGAACCACACCACGCCGAGGACGAAGATCCGCCGGCGCCCGAAGCGGTCGCCGAGCGCCCCGCCGACCAGGATCAGCCCGGCCAGGGTCAGCAGGTAGGCGTTCACCGTCCACTGGAGCACGGCGAGATCCGCGTCGAGATCCTGTCCGATCCGGGGGAGGGCGACGTTGACCACCGTCGAGTCGAGCATGGCCATGCCCGACCCGAGCACCGTGGTGAGCAGGATCCAGCGGCCCTGCGCGGACGCCAGGCGGACGCCGGGGCCGGCCGGCGGGGCGGGTGTGGTCATGAGTCAAGGCTGGCCCTGGCGGACACCGGGGGCCACCGGGCGGGGCCGGGTGCGGACGCGGCTCAATAGGCCCTCTTGTAATGGACATGCCGTTGTTTCACCATGACCCGCGCACATCACGCACATCACGCACCCTCTTCCCGCACAACCTGCACACGGCGTACGAGGAGACAACACGTGGCCCAACGCAACCGGCGTCCCTTACGCGCGGCGCTCGCCGCCCTCACCGCGATCCTGCTCCTCCCCCTCGGCGCGGGCATGGCCGCGGCCGCCCCGGACCCGGGCCCCGCCCCCGGCGCGGCCGAACGCAAGATCGAACCCAAGCTCCGCGCCCAGCTAGACGGCTCCGACAAGGCCGTCTTCTGGGTCTACCTCGACAGCGCCGCCGACCTCACCGCCGCGCGCAGGCAGCAGACCCGCGCCGCCAAGGCCGAGACCGTGCTCCGGAGCAAGAAGGAGCACGCCGCGCGCAGCCAGGCCGACGTGGTCAAGGCCCTCGAAGGCGCCAAGGCCGAGTACACCTCTTACTGGATCGTGAACGCCGTCCGCGTCGTCGGCACCGACAAGCTCGCCGGCGCCCTCGCACAGCGCCCCGAGGTGTCCCGCATCGCCGCCGACGACAAGGTCGAGCTGCCCAAGCCCGCCGAGGGCAAGCGGGAGCAGGCCCTCGCCGACGCCGTCGAGTGGAACATCGACCGCATCAAGGCCCCCCAGGTCTGGGAGCAGGCCGGAGTACGCGGCGAGGGCATCGTCGTCGCCAACATCGACAGCGGGGTGGACTACACCCACCCCGCCGTGAACGGCCGGTACCGCGGCAAGAACGCGGACGGCACCTACACCCACGCCTACAACTGGTTCGACCCCGCCGGGGTCTGCGCCGCGGCCGCGCCCTGCGACAACAACGACCACGGCACCCACACCATGGGCACGATGGTCGGCGACGACGGCGGCGCCAACAAGATCGGTGTCGCCCCGGGCGCCCAGTGGATCGCCGCCAAGGGCTGCGAGTCCAACTCCTGCTCCGAGGCCTCCCTGCTCGCCTCCGGCCAGTGGATCGTCGCCCCGACCGACGCGAGCGGCCAGAACCCGCGGCCCGACCTCGCCCCGCACGTCGTCAACAACTCCTGGGGAGGCCCGGGCGGCGACACCTGGTACCAGGAGATCGTCGACACCTGGCGGGCCGCCGGCATCTTCCCGGCCTTCTCCAACGGCAACTCCGGACCCGGCTGCTCCACCAGCGGCTCACCCGGCGACTACGCGAGCTCCTACAGCTCCGGCGCCTTCGACATCAACAACACGATCGCGTCGTTCTCCTCGCGCGGCGCCGGCCCCGGCGGCCTGATCAAACCCAACATCGCCGCCCCCGGCGTGAACGTGCGCTCCTCCGTCCCCGGCGGCGCGTACGAGGCCTTCTCCGGCACCTCCATGGCCTCGCCGCACACCGCGGCCACCGTCGCCCTGCTCTGGTCCGCCGCCCCCGCCCTCGAAGGCGACATCGCGCAGACCGAGGCACTGCTCGACGGCACCGCCCAGGACGCCGACAGCGCCCAGTGCGGCGGCACCGCCGCCGACAACAACGTCTTCGGCGAAGGCAAGCTCGACGCGCTCGCCGCCCTGAACGCCGCCCCGCGCGGCGCGATCGGCGCGCTCGCCGGCACCGTCCGCTCCGGCGGCGCGCCGGTCGCCGGCGCCACGGTCACCGCCGACGGACCGATCGACCGTACGACCACCACCGCCGCCGACGGCACCTACCGGTTCACCGCCCTCTCGGTCGGCGACTACAGCCTGACCGCCGCCAAGTTCGGCTACGGACCGCAGACCG